>CACZQL010000095.1 GCA_902783365.1 uncultured Bacteroidia bacterium
GGTGGCCTCTTGGATGATACGGCCGTTTTCGTCTTTTTCGCGCAGGACGTAAGTCATCGTCACCACGGCTTGATCTTGAATTTTCATATTTTTATAGAATTTAGAAGTCAGAAGTAAGAAGTAAGAAGTTAATAACTACCGAACATTTTGCGGAGAATCCACTCCAAGGCAGCCAAACCGATCAGCACAAAGAAGATCCATTTGGCGTGGATGAGGTCCTCGAAACGGGTTTCGTGATGTTCCACGGAGGTGATGCGGGTGTCGTCATGCAGGTCGGAGAGCAAGTCGGAGAGTTGCTGGGCCGTATAGCAATGGCCGTTGGTGGCGGTCGCGAGGGCCCGCATCCGCTCGATATCCGCTGTGAGCTGTTGTGCCTCGATGCCCATGGCCACCACGGCAAACGACCCGACGAGGGCGACTTTCTCACCCGCCATCATGGCCTCCGCCCGATACGTATAAAGGCCCTCGGGCAGGATGCCGGCGTTCAGCTCATAGTCGTGCTCCCGTTTCGAGAACACATATTCGTAAGTCTCGCCTGTCTTTTTGTTGACAATGCGGATGCTGAGGTCGGGATCCGTCACCAACTCGTTATTGGGGTTGCGGAGCTCTGCCGACATGGTCACGGCCTCATTGCCATAATATTCCTCCTTGGCAAACACCGCCGAGCCATCGTCGCGACTCAGCAGCAGGTAGTTCAGCGTCTTGGAGAACAGCTCATCGAACACCACGTTGTTATGGTCTTGATAATAATTATAGAGTCGCCAGCGCCACACGTTGACACCGAACAGGAAGGCCTCTTTGCGGTCTTCTCTGACGAAGGTCATCAAGGGCAGACCCGACTTCACGCCCAGCACCTCCTGCATCAGCAGGTCGTCGTGCGACAGGTGGAAATCCGTTTCGAGGTGGGGCAAAGCCAACGGCGGGTACTTCACCACCTGCTCCTTGGTTTTGTCGCCGAGGGTAAAAGTACCGAAGGAAGGATTCACGAAGCCCTTCACATCGAGGATTGAGTTGGTGACACCCCGCTTCAGGGTGACTGCCCTTTGCAAGCGGTTCAGGGCGTCGAAATCGGTGCCATTGCCCAGCACAAACAGCACAGGAATCTTTTTGTTGCGCTCCAGCTGTCCCTGCAAGGCGGCGAAGTCGGTATGGCGTGAAGGTGTTTGATGCAATATCAAAAGCTGGTATTTTGAAAGGTCGGGAATCTCGTCGTGCCCAAAAGCGAAATCCACCTCACAGTCCTCGTTGAGCACACTTCTCAAGGCCCCGAGGTCGGGATGGGGCGCGTCGGCAAGACAGAGGATCCTGTATTTTTGGTCCTGCACCTCGATAAAGAGGCGTTTCACGTTGTTCAGTTTCTGCGCCTCATCGGGCAGGCCGGTGACCTCCACGTCGATTTGCCGAACGCCCTTAGTAGGCGCTTCGAGCATGAAATCAACCTCTTTGGAGTAGCGGTTGGAGGCGATGTCGAGCGATTGTCGAGCGAGAACCTTGCCTTCCTCCGAGAGGGTGAGCATGGCCTGTTTGCCCGCACAGTCGTCGGCACCCACGACTACCCGCACCGGGAAGGTGGCCCCGAGCGATACCTTTTTATTATAATGGGTGTCCTTGATACGGAGGTCGGGGTACGACAGGGTATCGCCCAACACCACGGTGTGGATGGGGAACGGGAAACGCTCCGCAAGCAGCAGCGGCTCGAAGCCGCGGTTGTAAAGGCCGTCGGAGAGCAGCACCACCCCTCCCACATTGCGTTTGTAATAGGTACGCTCCACCATCTGAAGCAGGGAGGAGATGTCGGTGAGCTGGTCTTGGAAGTCCAGACGGTCGAAGTCGCGTACCTCCTGGCCAAACAGGTACTCATCCACCTCGAAGTCGCGGTTCAAGGCCCCCCTAAACCCGGCGAACTGCTGCTGATACTCCGTTTGATAGAACGCCGAGTCCTTCGACAGCACCAAAGAGGCCGAGTTGTCGTGCGCCAAAAGCAGTGTGGGTTGCTCCACCGAACTCACTTTTTGGCGGATATAAGGGTTGAAGAGCAGCAAGGTCAACAAGCCGCCTATCAAAGCGCGAAGCACAAAAAGAATGATTGTCAACGGCTTGCCATAGTGTTGCTTCTTGTTACGGAAATACAACAACATGGCCAAGGCGAGCCCTACCACGGCAGCCACCAAAAACATCCATATCGGAATCCCTATTCTCAAAATCGGTCGTAATAAATAAAGGTGCAAAAATAATAATATTTTTGTAATTTTGCGTCTTTAATTCGGTTTCATGAACAAGTTGTCCGCCGTTATCATCACTTTGAACGAGGAGCGCAACATTGGGCGTTGCCTCCAGTCGCTCGTGGGCGTTGCCGACGAGGTGGTCGTGGTGGACTCTTATTCCACCGACGCCACGCCTGAGATTTGCTCCCACCATGGGGCTCGACTGGTGAGCCACGAGTGGGAAGGCTATGTCGCCACGAAGAACTATGGCAACCAACTCGCCGAAAACGACCTCATCCTTTCCATCGACGCCGACGAGGCCCTCTCACCCGCACTGATGGAATCCATACGGAACCTCAAAAACCAAGCGATGGACAACAGCGCCTTTTCCATGAACCGACTGATGAACTATTGTGGGCAGTGGATCCGTCACGGGGCATGGTACCCCGACACCAAAGTACGGATTTTCGACCGAAGGAAAGCGAGATGGACGGGGAAGAAGGTGCATGAGACCTTGGAGCTGGCTCCGGACACGGAAGTCGTTCAACTTGACGGCGACCTGTACCATTATTCTTTTTACACCACAGAGGAGCACCTTCGCCAGTCGGAAAAATTCGCCCGACTTGCCGCGGAGGAAATGGCGGAAGCCGGCAAAAAAAGCAGATGGCTCCAGGCAGTGACGCACACAGGCTGGAAATTCCTCCGAGACTACCTGTTGAAAGCGGGCTTCCTCGACGGGAAAAACGGCTTCACCATCAGCCGCATCAATGCCTACGGAGTATGGTACAAATATCAAAAAGCCAGGGAAATCAGTCATAGAAAATGAGAATAGGATACGATGCGAAACGGGCTTTCAACAACACTCGCGGCTTGGGCAACTACAGTCGCGACACTATCCGCATCATGGCTTCCCATTTCCCTGAAATCCAGTTCGACCTGTTCACTCCCAAGGCCAACCCCGACATTGCTTTCTCCCTCCCCAAAAACGCGGTGAAAGTCGAACCGAAACATCCCATCTCGGGGACGTGGTGGCGCACATTCGGCATCACCCAAGAGGTAAGGAAAAGGGGGCTCGACCTTTACCACGGCTTGAGCCATGAGCTGCCCTACGGCATCGAGAACACGGGCGTGCCCTCTGTGGTCACCATGCACGACCTGATTTTTCTAAAACATCCTGAATATTACCCGTTTATTGATCGCAGTTTCTACAAAGCAAAATATTTACGAAGCTGCAAGGCGGCCACCCATGTCATCGCGGTGAGTCGGGAAACCCAGCAGGACCTCATCGAACTCGCTGGCATTCCCGAGGAGAAAACCAGCGTGATCTATCAAGGCTGCCATCCGCAGTTTTTGAAAGTGGTGCCAGAGGAACAGAGACGCGCCCTTAGGGAAAAGTATGGGCTTCCATCGTCCTATATGCTCAACGTGGCCGCCATCGAACCCCGAAAGAACCAGCTCAACCTATTGAAGGCCATCGCGGAAGGGAGCATCGACTTCCCCTTGGTGGTGGCGGGAAGGCCGACAGACTACCTCGACGAGCTGCAACAAGCCGTGAAGTCATGGCACCTCCAGCATAAGGTGTTTTTTCTGCCCGACCTCCGTTTCGAGGACCTTCCCGCACTCTATCAAGGTGCCAGCTTGTTTGTCTATCCCTCACAGGCTGAGGGCTTTGGCATCCCCATCGTGGAGGCATTGCAAAGCGGGGTGCCGGTCATTGCCTCTAAAGGAGGCTGTATGGAAGAAAGCGGTGGCCCCGACAGCCGCTACGTCGATCCCGACGACAGCGAGGAACTGACCACACAGATACAGACCGTCCTTTCCGACGAAGCACTGCAACAGCAGATGCGTCGCAAAGGGAAAGACTATGCGAATATTTTTTCCGATGATAATATAGCAGATAATATAATATTATTATATAATAGTCTAATATAAATTTAAATAAAAAACAAAACAATATGGAAGCATTTGAAGAAGAAGTGGAACGTACCGTGGCATTTTTAAGGGCAGGGAAAACCATCCTCTACCCCACCGACACCATTTGGGGAATCGGCTGCGACGCCACCAACAGCAAGGCCTGCGAGAAGGTTTACGAGATCAAGCAGCGGCCTTCCGGCAAGAGCCTTATCATCTTGGTTGACACTGCCGAGCGTTTGCAAGACTATGTGGTGGACCTCCCCGTCATCGCCTTCGACTTGATTAAGGCGGCCAAGAGTCCCTTGAGCATTGTTTATAAAGAGGGCAAGAACCTGGCGAAAAACATCTCGAACGACAAGTCAGTATGCATCCGGGTGGTGCGCCACGACTTTTGCAAAGAGGTGATCCGGCGTCTTGGACATCCCATCACCTCTACTTCGGCCAACCTTTCGGGGCAGCCTCCGGCGTTGACTTACAACGACATCACGGAAGAGGTAAAACGCTCAGTTGACTACACCGTGCAGCTGTACCACGATGTGATGGAAAAGCCCAAGAGCTCCACCATCATCAAGTTGAACGACGACAACACTTTCCAGATTTTGCGACAATAGGCGAAATTCCTGTTTTTTTTTGTATCTTTGCGGCCTTAAAAATTGATTTGCTATGATGAAATCCATGAAATGGCTGCTTGTGATAGCCTTTTGCATCTTGGGTGGCATGGATGCCGTCGCGCAGCAGGAGGCTGCCGACAAGGCCCGCATGAACGCACAGAAATTTGCCACCACGCTTTACCTCATCGACAACTTTTACGTGGACTCGGCCAACTCCGAAAAGGTGGTGGAGGACGCCATTGTCGCGGCCTTGAAGGAGTTGGATCCTCACTCCGCTTACCTTTCCAAAAAAGAGGTGGAGAAAGCCAACGAGCCTTTGGTGGGCAGCTTTGAAGGCATCGGCGTGACTTTCCAGCTGGTGCGCGACACCATCACCGTCATCGGCCCCACCCCCGGCGGTCCCTCCGAGAAGGTGGGCATCATGGCCGGCGACCAGTTCATCAAGATTGACGGGGAGGACGCTTTCGGAAAGAAAGTCGATAACGAATATGTGCAGAAGCATCTCCGTGGCAAGAAAGGCACGAAGGTGACCGTCAGCGTGAAACGTGGCAAGGACCCCGAGCTGATGGACTTCGAGATTGTCCGCGACAAGATTCCGTTGAACAGCATCAACGCCGCCTTCATGATGGGCGACGGCATAGGCTACCTCAAGCTGGACCGATTCGCGCAAGACAGCGACAAGGAATTCAAGGCCGCCATGGCGAAGCTCCAGGAGCAGGGCATGACCGCGCTGATCCTTGACCTGCGCAGCAACTCGGGAGGATATCTGAACACCGCCATCGACATGGTGGACGAGTTCCTGAAGGCCGGCAAGCTCATCGTCTATACCGAGGGATTGCGCTCGCCCCGTCAGGAGTGGAGGAGCAAGGACGCCGGCGTTTATACCGACGGACGACTTGTGGTGCTCATCGACGAAGGCTCCGCCTCCGCCAGCGAGATCCTCTCGGGCGCCATCCAGGACCACGACCGGGGCGTGCTCATCGGGCGCCGATCCTTCGGGAAGGGACTGGTGCAGCGGCCTTTCAACCTGCCCGACGGCGCCGTCATCCGACTCACCACCGCACGGTATCACACCCCCACCGGACGGTGCATCCAGCGCCCCTACGACGAAGGCGCCGACGATTATTACAAGGAGATGACCAAACGCCTGAAAAACGGGGAGTACTTCCACGCCGACAGCATCCATTTCCCCGACTCGCTCAAATACAAGACCGACGGTGGCCGCACCGTGTATGGCGGTGGCGGCATCATGCCCGACCTCTTTATGCCCGCCGACACCAGCTTCAACAGCAAGCTCTACACCAACCTCGTCCGCAAAGGCGTGTTCAACAAATACACCGTTGACTACGCCATGGCCAACCGCAACAAGCTGAAGAAACAATACCCCGATTTCAGCCAGTTCAACAAGGACTTCAACATCAGCGACGCCATGATTGCCGAAGTCAAGAAAATCGCCGCCAAGGAAAAGGTGGAATGGGACGACGAACAGTACCAACGCTCGGAGAAGTACATCAAACTCCAAATCAAAGCATTGATTGCCAGGAATGTATGGGACATGCAGCAATACTATGAGGTGACCCTCACCGAGGATCCTGTCATCAAGAAAGCCATCGAGGTGGTGGGCAATGAGAAGGAATATCAACGTTTACTTAAATAATTTTATTTACATAGAACACGATTTTTTCTCCCGCAAAAGGAGATATTTTGTAATTTTGGAGCCGTTTTAAAAACAAGCTATTAAGCGATTAACAACAATTTAAATAATTTTATTCACTAATTTTCTATTAAATGAAAAAAGCAACATTACTCGCCGCTGTAATGCTCCTCACGGGGATGCTGTTCAGCACTCAAGTCATGGCCCAAGGCCGCATTGACTTGAATGGGGCCAAGTCAGCCCAGTCCTGCACCACTGTCACCGAAGACGGTTTCAGTGCTACTTTCTCATTCGGCAGCATCGAATCTGTCGAAGTCTCCACCGAAAAAGGTGTGTTCTCGAACATCATGATGGACTACACCTACCCGGCAGGTAATCTTGGGGAACCCACCCTTCCCACCGCCAACAAGCTTCTTTACATCCCCTTTGGCGCCACCGACCTTACCGTGAACGTGAAGAGCTACAACACTGAGGTTTACAACCTCTCCGAATATGGCATCCATCAGCTTAACCCGATGCAGATGCCCCTCCGCAAGGATCAGAAGCCGAGCGACATCCCGTTTGCCTACAACGAGAAGGCTTACACTGCCAAAGGCTTTGTCGAGCGTCCTATCGCCGAGGTGAAGATCCAGGGTGTCATGCGTGGCATCCAGATCGGTACCTTGACGGTTCACCCTGTCCAATACGACGCCGCCAGCAACACCGTCCGTGTTTACAACAACATCGAGGTGGAAGTGAGCTATGGCCAATATGACAAGTCGGCCTCCTACGCCGAGTTTGCCAGGACCTTCAGCCCCTACTTCGCCAACATGTATCGCCAGATGTTCAACTGGAGAGACGATGTTTACGAGCAGCACCCCGACCTCTGGCAGAACCCCGTCCACATGCTGGTCATTGCCAACCGCATGTTCGAAGACTGCATTCAGGATTGGGTTGCCTGGAAGACCACCAAAGGTTTTTATGTCGATGTGAACTACACCGATGAAATCGGCGCCAACGCCAGCTCCATCCGCACCTTCATCCAAGAAAAATACAACGAAAACGCCCCCACCTTCTTGATGATTATGGGCGACAGAGACCTGGTTCCCCCCAGCGCCACCGGCAGTGCCACTCAATGCGTCACCGACCTCAGCTATTCAAGTGTTGACAACGACGAATTCCCGGACATGTATCACAGCCGTTTCCCCGCCGAGACCGTGGATCAGATGAACGCCATGCTGGAGAAAGCCCTCGAATACGAGCAATACACCATGCCTGACCCGAGCTACCTGAACAACGTGCTGCTCATCGCCGGTGAGGACTCCGGTTGGGGTGTCACCGTGGGCCGTCCCACCATTTGGTATGCCACCAACTACTATTACAACGAGGAGCATGGCTTCGAGAACGTGTATGAGTTCAGCCATGGCACCTACACCAACTGCTACGCTCCTTTGAACAGTGGCGTTGGTTTCGCCAACTACACCGCCCACGGTTCCAACACCAGCTGGGCCGGTCCTCAGCTCACTGTGAGCCAGGTGCAGAGCCTGACCAACGAGCACAAGTACTTCCTCGCCATGGGTAACTGCTGCGAGGCTGCCGACTGGGGCATCAACGGCACTTGCTTCGGTGAGGCCATGGTCCGTTCCGAGAAGAAGGCCGCTTTCGCCTACATCGGCTCCTGCCCTTCCACTTACTGGCTCAACGACTACTACTTCGGTGTTGGTGCCACTGGCCAAGCCAACGGCTCCATGCCTCCGATCGAAAACACCACGATGGGCTTCTATGATGCCGCTTGGACCGACGACGCTTACAACACTGTCACCTCCATGATGTTCATCGGCAATTTGGCCGGCAATGCCGCCGGTGCCCTCGGCTACGAACTGCACATCAGCACCTTGTACTGCTGGCAGGCCTACCACACCTTGGGTGACGGTTCCATCATGCCTTTCCGCGTGATGCCGACTCCCAACGATGTCAGCCATCTTCCCACGCTGCCCATCGGCATGGACACCTATGAAGTCACCGCTGCCCCTGGCTCCTACGTCGGTATCAGCAAGGACGGTATCCTTTACGGTACCGGTATGATTGGTGAAGAGGGCATAGCAAATATCGCCATCGAGCCCATCACCAGCGGTGGCGATGTCACCATCTGCGTGACTCATCCCCAACATGAGCCCTACATCGCTGTTGTTCCCGCCGCCGCTTTGGACGGTGCTTACATGGCCTACGACAGCTACGAGGTGATGCACGAGGTCAGCTACGGCGCCTACGTGCCCATGAACGTCACCATCAAGAACGTGGGTTCTGACAACGCCAGCAACCTCACCGTGACCCTCAGCTCCGAATCTGAATACGTCGAGATCCTCAACAACGAAGCCACCGTCTCCGGTGTTGCCGCAGGCGAGACCTTCACCATTGAGAACGTGTTCGACTTCAACGTGGCTGTCAATGTGCCCAACAGAGAGAAGATCCAGTTCTTCCTCACCTGCACCGACGGCGAGCACACCTGGGAGAGCAAATTCAACATGACTGCCAGCGCTCCTGATTTCGATGTGCTCAACATCACCAACGCCGAGCTTGTTCCTGGCGAAGCAGCCTCTGTTGAGTTCAGATTCATCAACAACGGCGGCGCCACCGCTTCCAACGTGGTGTTTGAAGTCTATTCCAGCTCCGACGATTTGACCATCGAAGAGAACACCCTCGAGATTCCCGCCATGGGACCCGGCGAGGCCTACCTCATCCCGATCAGCCTCACCGTGGCCGACGACGTTGAAATCGGCGCCACCTACGAGCTCAGCTACCTGCTGAGCTGTGGCCACTACACGCTGCAAGGCAGCTATGTCATCACCGTGGGCACCATCATCGACGGCTTTGAGACCGGCGACTTCAGCATGTATCCTTGGGCCTTCGGCGGAAGCGCCAACTGGACCGTCGTTGACAACGAGGCCCACGAGGGCAACTACTGCGCCAAGTCAGGCTCCATCGGCAACAGCCAAAATACCGAACTCACCCTGACCACCGAAGTCCTGGCCGACGGCCAAGTGTCCTTCTACAAGAAAGTCTCCTCCGAGAATGGTTGGGACAAGCTGTTCTTCTATATCGACGGCCAGGAGAAAGCCAACTGGTCGGGCGACGACGATTGGAGCCTGGTGTCTTATCCCGTGTCCGTCGGCACCCACACCTTCAAGTGGTCGTACGTGAAGGACGGTAGCGTGAGCAGCGGCAGCGACTGCGCCTGGATTGACGATGTGCAGTTCCCGCCCACCAGCGTCACCCTCGCCCTCGCCCCGATCAGCAACCTCGAAGCCGTGGTGGACGCCAACACCGTCAGCCTCAGCTGGGAAGGCACCGAAAACGCCACCGAGTATTGCATCAGCCGTAACGGCGAGCCCATCGCCAACACCAGCTTGACCAGCTACACCGAGACCGTGAACGACGGCGTGTATGTCTATAGCATCATCGCCAAGGACGGCGAAGGACACAACTCCACCCCCGCCTTCATCACCGTCAACGTCGGCACCGTCAACGTCAACGAGAGCTCCGAGACCCTCAACGTATATCCTAACCCCGCCAAGAGCCTGCTGAACATCGAGGTCAACACCGACTATCAGTATGTGCTTTACAACAACATGGGCCAAGAAGTGATGAACGGCAGCGCCAACGGTCGCAAGCAACTCAACGTCAATGGCCTCGCCAAGGGCGTCTATATGCTCCGCATCACCACCGGCAGCCAAGTCAACATCCAGAAAGTGGTCATCGACTAATGAAACAAGTTGGGGCGGAGGCCTCTCCGCCCCATTCTTAGACAAAACACATTCAAATAATTCAAAACAACTCAATGAAAAAAACACTCGCATTCTTGCTGGCCATCCTCTTTGTAGGAAGCGCTTTCGCGCAAAAGGCCCCCACCACCAAGCTGATCTCCAGCTCGGAGGAGCAAATCGTCGTGAACGTCCAGATGAACGGTTTCACCGCCAACCGTGTGATGACGCCCCAAGGTGAGCAAGTCATCATCTCGGCCCCCGGCATGGTGACCTCCCTTGAGGCCGGTGCCCCCGACCTCCCGATGTTCGCCATCCCCGCCATCATTGGCGACCGCGCCGAGATGACCGTCAACGTCATCGACGCCCAATACACCGAGTTTACCGACATGGACATCGCCCCCTCGAAAGGCAACTTCAGCCGTCAGATCAACCCTGACGACGTGCCTTACACCTATGGCGCCATGTATGATCAGGATGCCTTCTATCCGGCCACCCAGGCTTATCTAGAGGCTCCTTACATCCTGCGTGACTTCCGTGGCCAGAACATCATGGTCAGACCTTTCGCCTACAACGCACAGACCCGCACTTTGCGTGTTTATGACAACCTCACCATCGAAATGAAAAAGGTGAGCGACAACGGCGAGAACCAGAAGCTCAGCCGTAAGTCGAGCACCATCAAAGTCGATCCCGAGATGAAGCAGGCCTACAGCCGCCGTTTCATCAACTTCGGCGCCGGCACCGCCAAATACACCTTCATCGAGGACCGCGGCCTCATGCTCGTGATTTGCCCCGACCAATACATGGACGCCATGCAACCCTTTGTGGACTGGAAGAACCAGTCGGGCCGTCCTACCACCATGGTCAGCCTTAGCGAAGTGGGTGGCAACAACGACACCCAAATCAAGGCTTACATCCAGAACCTTTATCAGAACGAGAACCTGGAGTTCATCCTGCTCGTTGGCGACTATGCCGACATCACTCCCCACAGCATGGGCAACGGTCGTTCCGACAACTGGTTTGGTATGCTTGAAGGCAACAACAACGACTATTACATCGAGGCTTTCACCGGACGTTTCTCGGTGCAGAGCGTTGCCGATGTGGAGACCCATGTCAACAAGGTGATCCACTATGAGCGCGACATGAACGAAAACGACACCTGGGCCAACCAAGGTATCGGCATCGGCGCCAACGAAGGCGCCGGCAGCGGCCACATGGGTGGTGAAGCCGACTATGTTCACGTGAACTACATCCGCGACACCCTCCTCCACTACACCTACACCGCGGTCAGCCAGCAGTACTCGGGCGTGGGCGGCGGCACCAGCGCCAGCGCCATCAGCAACGACGTGAACAACGGCGCCACCATCATCAATTACTGCAACCACGGCTCGCAGACCAGCTGGGCAGTGGCCAACTACAGCAACAGCAACGTCAATGCCCTGGTGAACGACTACAAGTTCCCGTTCATCTGGTCAGTGGCCTGCAACAACGGCGAATTCAACGGCACTTGCTTCGGCGAGGCCTGGCTGAGAGCCACCAACAACAACACCGGCGCTCCCACCGGAGCCATCGGCGGCATGTTCTCCTGGATCTCACAGCCCTGGACGCCTCCTATGACCGGTCAGGACGAGATGGTGGACATCCTCACCGAATGGATCGGTGCCGACCAGTACAACCACACCCTTGCCGGCGCCTCCCTGAACGGTAACATGAAGATTTTGGACGTTCACCCGAGCGACGGTGGCAACACCCATAACACCTGGATCCTCTTCGGCGACCCGAGCCTCATGGTCCGCACCGACGTGCCTGCCAACATGAACGTCAGCACCAACCCCTCTATCCTGATGATCGGCATGACCACTTTGGAAGTCAACGCCATGAACACTCCTTTCGGCATCGCCACCCTCTCCAACGAGGAGGGCGTGATTGCCTCCGCTTACATTGTGGACGGCGTCGCCAACCTGGAGTTCCCAGCCCTTTCAGCTGTTGAGACCCTGAAGCTTACCGTGATGGGTTACAACAAGACCACCGAGATCCTGGAATACGAAGTGCTGCCCGCCGAGGGTGCCTTCCTCTCCGTGATCGGCTTCACGCCCAACTATGCCCCGGTGAACCAACCCATCGACCTGAGCATGTCCTTCAAGAACGTGGGTGTCGATCCTACCGAGGGCAACACCACCGTGACGCTGAGCTGCGCCGACGACCGTCTGGAGCTCACCAACGCCACCGCTGAGTTCGGCATCGTGGGTGCCAACGAGGAAGTCAACCTCGAGAACGCCTTCAGCTTCATCATCGCCGAAGGTGTCGCCGACGGCACCAAGTTCCAACTCGACGTCAACATGACCTGCGGCAGAGAGGAATGGACCGGCAAGGCCATCATCACCGCCGCCCAGGCCATCATCAACTACGCCGGCACCTCTTGGGCTGGCAGCTACGTCCCCGGTGAGGAAGTGACCTTGGTCGCCAACTTCACCAACAACGGCCACTACATGGCCACCAACGGCATCGCCCGTATCGAGTGCGAAAACGAGTATGTCACCCTTCTCAACGAGAGTGTGGAGATGGGTACCCTCGACCCGGAAGGCACCGGCACCGCAGTGTTCCACCTCAACATCAGTGAGAACTGCCCAGAGACCGAGCAGATTCTTGTGAAGGTCATCATGGAAGCTGACGGCGAGCTCTACACGGAAGGCACCATCACCTTGAAGAACGCCTGCAACGTGCTGTTCATCCTCTCTGACTCCTACGGTGACGGCTGGAACGGCAACAAGCTGGTTGTCTCGTTCGACGACGGCACTCCTTCCCAGGAGTTGACCATCAGCACTGGCGCCAGCGCCACCTACACCCTCGAGATCGGCAACGGCGTGCACGTCACCCTGAGCTGGGTCTCCGGCCAGTGGGCCAGCGAGTGCTCCTTCGTGGTGAAATACGAGGACGGTGAAACCATCTACAGCACCTCCAATCCTTCAGGCGGTGTCCTGTATCAGTTCGACTGCAACTGCGCCGGCTCGGCGATTGTGGGCAACTTCACCGCTGTCGAGAACATCGAATACACCATGGACGGCTACACCCTCACCCTCGTTTGGGATGCCCTGCCCGACGCCATCGGCTATGTGATCTATCGCAATGGCCTTGAAGTGGCGCACACCGACACCAACGAGTACAGCGAGGAAATCCCGATGGAGATGGACTACACCTACTGCATCGTGGCTGAATATGCCGAAGGCATGTCGGCTCCCGAGTGCGTTGTCCTGACCGACCTGCTGGGTGTCAACGAGATGAGCAACGTGTTCACCGTCTATCCCAACCCGGTCAACAGCAAACTGTACATCGAAAACGGCAACGCCGAGTTCAGCTATGTCATGTACAACGGCATGGGCCAGATGGTGGTCAACGGCACCGCCCAAGGCTCCAAGGAGATCAACGTCAGCAGCATGATGCCTGGCGTCTATTTCCTGCACCTCACCAACGGTACCCAAACCACGGTTCAAAAGGTGGTCGTGAAATAAGCTGACACAAGCTGTATGAAAAAAAACAGGGCTGCCATGAGGCAGCCCTGTTTTTTTTACGGTCATTTTCTTTTGAGGCGTCGCCATCGTCCCACCACCATCTCCCTGCTGCTCGCATGGATGGGGGTGATGGTCAGCAGGCCAGTCTCCCGGTCAAAACGCGCGCGTCCTTTGAAGTTGTCGGCACTGCAATACCATTCCCGTCCGTGTGGATAGAGAAGCATCGGACCCTTGAACAAATCGTTGCGGAACAATGAGGTATCGCAGATGATGATGCGAATGGTATCGCTCCTTGTCCTTTGCAGGATGAGGATGGATTGCTCCACACCGCGCGTGTCGGCAGGCGCATACACCCCTTCCAGCCCCGACACGGGAGTTTGGGTAAAAGCCGTCATGGCCCAGACCAAAGCGGTCCATAATAGAATCGGTTTTTTATTCATGTTTTTTTTCGTTAATGATTTCTTCCAAAGTCCTTGAATCGTTCATTTTCACATATTTCATCCTATAAAGCCGTTTCTTCAGCGACTGTATCTGGATGTTGAGGAGATAGGCAATGGTATCCTCACTGAAGCCATGTTTCAAAAGGCAAAGTGTGCGTAAATCCCATTTCGACAACTCGGAATGCCGCGCGCTAATTCGGTCGATGAAGCCCTCGAAGATAGCGTTGCTAGCCACCACGAAGTCGTCCCAGTCGCTCTCGCTTAGCACACCTTTATAATTATACTCCTTATTCTCGATGTTTTTGGCCACTTGATACACGTTGCTGAACTCCAGCAGGCGGTTGCAGAGCATTTTCTCGCGCTGGCTGTTTTCCTTCAAGGCGGTACGCTGGGCCTCGCTCTCGTCCAGAATGGCCTGAAGCCGCTCCATCAGCTCGTTGATACGGCTCTCATTGCGAAGCAACCGGTTTTTCGTCTCCTCCAACTCCAGGCGGTCCTTCAGCATCTTGCGGTTGGAGAGCCATAACAGCAGGAGGGCCACGGCGATAGCGAGCAGCGAGAGGGCGAAAACCAGATAGAGCCTCCTTCTCGCCGAATGGCGCAAGGACTGCGACTGCATCCGCAACTCGTAATCGTTTTTGACCCTTTGCACGCTATTGTTTTTCTCCTGGGTGAAGTTCTCGGAGAGTTGGCTGATAAAAGCGTCCGCATAATACAAGGTGGAATCCGCCGATTGTCTCCGTTTGGACAATTCGTACAGGATCTGATAACAAGTGACACGGTTCTCCCCCTTCTCGTTTTCGAGGCCCTTCAAGGCATATTCCCAGGCTTGGTCGTCCTCGTTGGAAACAAAATAGAGGTAAGCCAGCATGACATCGTTGGCCGAAGCGTAAAAGTCCTTGTTCGCGCCATCGGTGCGGTTCCACAGTTCCTCGGCCAGTTTGATGTAACGGATGGCGTTCGGGTAATCCCCGATCTTCCGGTAATACTGGCTGCCAAGTTCCCCCAAGATGGAGATCTTGTCGTTGTCGGCATGGACCCATTCCGCCATGATCAGCGACTTATCGTAGTAGTATTTACAGCTGTCGTAACGTTTCAGGGCGGAAAACTCCCGGGCCATGTTCCAAAGGGAATGGAGCATACGAACCGAGTCGTCGATGGAGGAAAAGGCGGCCAGCGACATCCGGTCCATCTCCAAAGCCTCCTCATACATCGCCTGCGAGCGATACACCACGCCGAGACGGTATTGCGAAAGGCCCAGCAAGCGCACACTTGCCGAATCCTCCTGTCCTTCCATCATCGACATCACGTCCAGATACAGCGCTGTCGCCTCCCGGTACGACTTGTCGTCTTCCTTCTGGCGGGCTTCCTGGTATTCACGGTCGGCCTGTTGATACACCCTTTCCTGAGAAGATCGGGCGCAGGCGGAAACCATCAGGGCGATGAACATCCATGCAAAGGTCTTTTCACTCATAAGCGTTGCTTAAACGGAGTAAAGGTACGATAAAAAAACCACATACCCACAAAAAAGCGGGGCAGTATCCGAAATGTCCTTTGTTTAACATACTAAAATTATGATAATCAATATTTTAAAAAAAACAAGAACCAGCATTTGTCCAAGCCAGTCCACCACCTGTCCAGACAGAAGCTTCAAGGACAAAAAACAATGTTTTGATAATTTATTTTATTGATTATCAGTTATTTAACATAAACACACCAAGACAAATGCTATCGGGCAAGGAAAAGCCGTATCAAGAAATGAAAAAGCCGTTAATTTTGCATCGGAATTTTTGTAATTTTGCACCAACACATTAAATCAGTACAAACCATGAAAAAACTGACACTTTTACTACTTATGCTTTTGCCGTTCATCACCTTTGCGCAGCAATGGACGGGCATCAGCAGCGACGAACCTTCAACGCTAACGACCTCTTTGGTCTCCTCTTCGGAGAGCATGGTGAGAGTACATCTACAGGTACCTGGATTTTACACTTTGGAAGTGAACACGCCGCGCGGGAACGCCCAGATCATCAGCGTGCCCAAGGCGGTCAGCACCTCGGAGGCGGGTGAGCCCTGCCTTCCCATGATTGCCATTCCGGCGATTGTTGGCGACCAGCAACACTATTCCATTAAGGTGGTGGATGCCAACTACCTGGACTATGGCATGGAGGTGGCTCCTTCCAAAGGCGACTTCAGCCGCCAGATCGACCCTGCCGACGTGCCTTACACCTACGGTCCGGCCTACTCCACCGACGCTTTCTTCCCCGCGGAGCAAGTGGGGCTCTACGAGCCTTACATCCTGCGCGACTTCAGGGGGCAGAATATGGTGATCCATCCCTTTGCCTACAACCCTGTCACCAAGACCTTGCGCGTGTATTATGACATGACCATCGAGATGTACAGCGACGGTCAGCCGGGCGAAAACACCCTGAACCGCAAGTCGAACGCCATGAAGATGGATCCCGAGATCAAGGCCTTGTATGAAAACCATTTCATCAATTACACCGCCGCCACCGCCAAATACACCCCGGTGGATGAGACGGGTGAGTTGCTCATCATCTGCCACGACGCGTTCATGAGCGCCATGGAGCCCTTCGTGAACTGGAAACGCCAGATCGGTCGTCCCACCACCATGGTGGGCACTTCCACCGCCGGCGCCACCAGCGAGGCCATCAAGGCTTACGTGCAGGCGCAATACAATGCCAACAACAACATCTCGCACATCCTGCTCGTGGGCGACAACGCCCAGATTCAAGGCTACTACGCCTACAACGGCGGCTACAGCGGACGTTCCGACAACTGGTTTGGCCAGGTGGCAGGCAACGACTTCTACAACGACGTGATTGTAGGCCGTTTCTCCGCCGAGAGCCTTGACCATGTGACCACCCAAGTCAACAAGGTGATCCATTACGAGAGAGACATCAACGCCACGGACACCTGGCTTTCCACAGGTACCGGCGTGGCCACCGTCGCTGGCAGTGGCGGTCACTTTGGCGAGGACGACTGGGAGCACATCGACAACATCCGCAACGACCTGCTGGCCTACAACTACACGGAAGTTTACAGGGACTACCCGAGCGGTGGCGGCGCCAGCTCCAACTCGGCCACGCTCTCAAGCCACATCAACGCGGGCGTCAGCATCATCAACTACTGCAACCACGGCTCGGAGACCAGCTGGGGTGTATTCGGTTACAGCAACTCGAATGTCAACGCCTTGACCAATGTGAACAAGCTGCCTTTCATCTGGTCGGTCGCCTGCCTGAACGGAAAATACGACCACTATCAGCCCTGCTTCGCAGAAACTTGGCTGCGCGCCACCAATGGCAACGACGTGCAGCAGCCCACTGGCGCCATCGGCGGCATGTTCTCCTACATCTCGCAGCCTTGGGTACCCCCCATGTACGGCCAGGACGAGATGGTTGACGTGTTGATTGAAAGCCACAGCAACAACATCAAGCGTACTTTGGGCGGCATCTCCTTTGACGGCAACATGAAGATCATCGACCAATACGGCACGAACAACGCTTCCGGCATGGGCACCTACATGTGCTGGATTCTCTTTGGCGACCCCACCCTGACCGTGCGCACCGCTATCCCGACCAACATGAACGTCACCCACGCTCCCACGCTTGGCACCAACAACACCACCTTTACGGTGAACGCCCCTAACGGCAACGGCGCCGTGGCCACACTGAGCCGCGACAACCAGATCATGGGCTCGGCCACCATCACCAACGGCAGCTGCAACATCAGCTTCGCCGCCCCGGGAACCCCCGGACAGGCAACCTTGACGGTATTCGGCTACAACAAGATTACCTACGTGGCCACCATCAACATCACTTCGGGTGGCACCAACCCCATCACCCTCAACGTGATGGCCAATCCCCAGGTGATCGCCCAAGGCCAAAGCACCCAACTCAACGCTAATGCCACCGGCGGCAACGGCAGCTTCACCTACAGCTGGAGCCCCGCCACCTCGTTGAGCAACCCCAGCATCGCCAACCCGATCGCCAACCCGACCACGACCACCAACTACACCTGCACCGTCAGCAGTAACGGCCAAAGCCAGACCAGCGGCTGCAAGGTGACGGTGGTGTGCCCGCCCACCAACCTGACGGCCAACGTCAACGGACAGAGCGTGCAACTCCAGTGGACGGCTCCCACCGATGCCGAGAGCTACAATGTGTATCGCAATGGCAGCTTGCTCACGCAAGGTGTCAACGGCACCACCTATACCGACAGAAACGTTCCCAACGGCACTTATACTTATTATCTGGTCACCAACTATGCGGGAGTCACCTCCCCCAACTCCAGCTCAGTCAGCGCCACGGTGAACGCCACCATCAGTGTCAATGCCACCGCCAGTCCCGCGTTGATCGCCCAGGGCGGCAGCTCCACGCTGAACGCCATGGTGACCGGAGGTACCGGCGTCGCCACCTACAGCTGGACCCCGGCTGGGTCGTTGGACAACCCCAACAGCATGACGCCCGTAGCCACGCCCACCGAGACCACGACCTACACGGTGACCGTGACCCGTGGCGGATTGACCGCCACCGCCCAAGTGACTGTGCAAGTGGTGACCCCGCCCACGGAGATTCAAGTCACCCAAAGAATCGATGTCCAGGATCAAGTGCTCATCGTGTGGACGGCGCCTGCCTTGGCCAGCACCTACAACGTGTATGACAACGGCACCATGATTCAGTCGGGCATCACCCTGACCCAAACCGAGGTGAGCTCTTTGGACAACGGCACGCACTGTTTCACGGTTTCCGCCGTATATCAAAACGTGGAGTCGCCCGAGTCGGAAGAAGCCTGCGTCGAGATTTTCGTTTGCAGACCTCCCATGGACTTCGAGGCCTATTATGTCTGGGAGAACTCCGTTTTCGGCACTCAGCTGCGTTGGGAGGCTCCTACTCAGACTCAGGGTTATCTCACCCAGTACGCCGTTTACAGAGGCACTGACATGACAGCGATGGAATGCATCGCTTACGTGGAGAACGATCCGCAAGCCAGCGAATACGAGTACTTCGACGTGTTGGAAGCGGCAGGAGAGTTCTTCTACTATGTGATGGCCGACTATGGCGACCATGGTCAATGCCTCACGGAGGCCATGTTAGTGAACATCACGGCTGTTGATGAGGCCTCGTCAACGTTACGTTTGTACCCGAACCCCACTCATGGTGAGGTAGTCATCGAGGGTGCTGTGACGGGTGAGGTCCAGGTGATCAACGCTTTGGGCCAAGTGGTATATTCCACCGCCATTGAGGGTGAGCAGACGGTTCTCGACCTCTCCCATCTGGTGAAGGGACTCTATTGGGTCACCACCATCGACCGTGACGGGAGACGGCAGGGCGTGAAGGTATTGCTACAATAAAATGCCTCCCCCCCCTCTCCAAAGGGAGGAGGCGGGCACATCGGAATAGGAACACCGTTCAGGATGGACACACCATTGAGGGGTAACACCATTGAGGGCGGAAAAAAACATTGAGGGCGGACACACAGGTCCGCCCCTACGACGAGGGGCCTATTCCAGAACAATGACCTGTAGGGGCGGACCCATGTGTCCGCCCTTGCGTATTAATGACCATTGGTTAGAAAAAATATTCCGCATTCCGCATTCCGCATTCCGAATTATATTCGTATCTTTGGAGCCTTAATTCGGAACAAGTATGAAAATCAAATTCATTGGTGCCGCTAAAGAAGTTACTGGAAGCAAGCACCTTATCACTACCGACCACGGAAAGAAAATCCTGCTCGACTGCGGAATGTTCCAAGGAAAAGGCCTTGAAACCGACGCCGCCAACCGCAACACCATGGTCGATCCAAAAGAAGTCGATTATATCATCCTCACTCACGCCCATATCGACCACTGCGGCCTCATCCCCTATTTCTATAAAAAAGGCTTCAAGGGACAGGTGGTCTGCACCGACGCCACCCGCGACCTTTGCAACATCATGCTGCCCGACAGCGGCTTCATCCAAGAAAACGATATGGAATGGTTCAACCAAAAACGCCGCAGACAAGGCCTGCCCGCCCTTGAGCCCATCTATACCGAAAAAGACGCCCGCGAATGCATGGAGCTCTTCCTCAGCGTCGCCTACAACCACTACGTCTATCTCGACAACAACATCAAGGTCAAGTTCAACAACACCGGACACCTCCTCGGCTCCGGCTGCGCCACCATCGAGATTGACGAAGGCGGCGACATGACCCGCATCGCCTATACCGGCGACATCGGTCGCGAATACAACTACCTGCTCCGCTCCCCAGAACCCTTCCCCCACTGCGACTACCTCATCACCGAAGCCACCTACGGCAACCGCCTCCATAGCGACCGCACCAACGCAGAACAGCAATTATTAGATATAATTTACCATACTTGTGTTGAAAAACGTGGTAAACTCATCATTCCCTCCTTCGCGGTGAGCCGCACCCAGGAAATCGTCTATCTGCTCAACAACTTCTACAACGAGGGCAAACTGCCCGAGAAGATTCCGGTGTTTGTCGATAGCCCCCTCGCCGTCAACGCCACAGAGATTTTCCGTATGCATCTCAACCTCTTCAACGACGACGTGAAGAACGTGATTGAGTTCGACCCCGACCCCTTCGGGTTCAACAGCCTCACCTTCATCCGCGACGTCAACCAATCGAAAGCCCTCAACGACCGTACCGACCCATGCATCATCATCTCCGCTTCGGGCATGATGGAGGCCGGACGCGTGAAACACCACCTGGCCAACAGCATCTCCAACCCGAGGAACTCCATCCTCGCCATCGGCTACTGTTCGCCAGAGACCCTCGGCGCCAAAATCCTCGCCGAACCCCATCCCGAAGTTGTTTCCATCTTCGGCAACGAACACACGGTGAAAGCCGAGATCTACTCCATCGACGCCTTCAGCGGCCATGGCGACTACAGCGAACTGGCCGACTACCTGAAATGCCAAGACCCCTCCAAGATCAAGAAAACCTTCCTCGTCCACGGCGACCCCGATGCCCTGCAATACTACAAACGCGTGCTGCGCAAAGAAGGCTGGGACAACATCGTCATCCCCGAACCGGGCGAGACCTTTGAACTGAAATAACACCTCTTTTATATTATGGCACAAAAACCATCCATCCCAAAAGGCACCCGCGACTTCCTCCCGGAAGTCATGGTGCGCCGCAACTATATCTTCGACACCATCAAATCCGTGTTCAAACGCTACGGATTCCTCCCCATCGAGACCCCTTCGATGGAGAACCTCAGCACCCTGCTCGGGAAATATGGCGAGGAAGGCGACAAACTGCTGTTCCGCATCCTCAACTCCGGTGACTTCATGTCGGGCGTGGAACAACACGGCGAACCCCTCGAATCCCTGAAACTGGCCGGCAAAATCAGCGAGAAAGGCCTGCGCTACGACCTCACGGTGCCCTTTGCCCGCTTCGTCACCATGTACCGCGACCAAATCGCCTTCCCCTTCAAACGCTACCAGATACAACCCGTGTGGCGCGCCGACCGCCCCCAGAAAGGTCGCTACCGCGAGTTCTGCCAATGCGACGTTGACATCATCGGGAGCAACTCCCTGCTCAACGAGGCGGAACTGGTGAATATCGTCAATGACGTGTTCAATTTATTGAAAATCAACGTAATATTAAAAATCAACAACCGCAAGGTGTTGGCTGGCATCGCCGAATACATTGGAAAAACGGATGCCTTGGTCGATATCACCGTGGCCATCGACAAACTCGACAAAATCGGCATTGAGGCCGTCAACGCGGAACTGGCCGAGAAGGGATTGGAAGCCGAAGCCATTGAGAAGCTGCAGCCCATCCTCTTCATGCAAGGCAACACCCGCGAGAAACTGGCTCAGCTGAAGCCCCTGCTCACCAACGAGGTGGGACAGAAAGGCATCGAGGAGCTGGAGACCCTGTTCGACTACATCGACGACATGGAACTCGGCATCGAGACCGAGCTCGACCTCACCCTGGCCCGTGGCCTCAACTACTACACGGGCGCCATCTTCGAGGTGAAAGCCAAAGACTTCCCCATGGGCAGCATCTCCGGCGGTGGACGTTACGACAACCTCACGGGCATCTTCGGACTGCCCAACGTGTCGGGTGTGGGTATCAGCTTCGGCGCCGACCGCATCTACGACGTGCTTGAAGGCCTCAAGCTCTTCCCAGAAACCATGTCGGAAAGCACCCAGGTGATCTTCCTCAACTTCGGAAAGAACGAGGAACGGTACTGCCTGAAACACTTGCGCAAGCTCCGCCAAAAAGGCATCAACGCCGAAATCTACCCCGACGCCGCCAAGATCCAGAAACAAATGAAATACGCCGACCAACGCAACATCCCCATCGTGATCATCGCCGGCGAAAACGAAGTGGCCAACCAAACCCTCACCGTGAAATGGATGAAAGAGGGAAGACAGGAGACCATCGCTGCAGAGAATTTAGAATTTAGAATCTAGAGATATTATGATGAAAAAGACACACAAGATTAGTCCCAAAGAATTGACATTCAAGCAAGTTGATGAGATACTCAACAAACATTACCAACTGGAGCTCTCCGCGGAGGCCGTCAAACGCATCCAGCATTGCCGCGACTACCTCGACAAGAAGATGGAGAACCCCGAGAAGCCTATCTACGGCGTGACCACCGGTTTCGGCTCGTTGTGCGACCACAGCATCTCGAAGGAGGACCTCAGCACGTTGCAGAAGAACCTCGTGATGTCGCATGCCTGCGGCACCGGCGAGATGGTGCCCGAGGAAATCATCCGCCTCATGCTCCTGCTCAAGGTGCAGAGCCTGAGTTACGGCAACAGCGGCGTGCAGGTCATCACCGTGCAACGCCTCATCGATTTCTTCAACAACGACGTGCTGCCTGTGGTCTATAACCAAGGCTCGTTAGGCGCTTCTGGTGACCTGGCCCCGTTGGCCAACCTAATGCTGCCCCTGCTCGGCTTGGGCGAGGTGCATTACCAAGGCAAGATCGTCCCCGCCAAGGAGGTGCTCGACCAGTTCGGTTGGGAGCCCATCACCTTGCAGTCGAAAGAGGGTCTGGCCTTGCTCAACGGCACCCAGTTCATGAGCAGCTACGGCACCTACGTGCTGCTGAAGGCCTTCCGTTTGAGCTATCTGGCCGACCTCATCGGCGCCGTTTCGTTGGAGGCCTTCGACGGACGCATCGAGCCGTTCTACGACCAAGTGCATCAGATCCGCCACCACAACGGACAGATCGTCACCGCCAAGCGCATCCGTCAGTTCACCGAGGGCAGCCAGCTGATCGCCCGCGAGAAAAAACACGTGCAAGACCCCTACTCGTTCCGCTGCATGCCTCAGGTACATGGTGCCTCCAAGGATGCCATCGACTACGTGGCCTCAGTGTTCAGTGAGGAAATCAACGCCGTCACCGACAACCCGACCATCTTCCCCGACGAGGACCTGGTGATTTCGGCGGGCAACTTCCACGGCCAGCCTTTGGCCATCACCTTGGACTTCCTCGCCATCGCCATGGCAGAGCTGGGCAATATCAGCGAACGCCGTGTGTATCAGCTCATCAGCGGCAAGCGTGACCTTCCTTCCTTCCTCGTGGCTGAACCCGGACTCAACTCGGGCTTCATGATTCCCCAATACGCCGCCGCCGCCATCGTCAGCCAAAGCAAGCAGCTCTGCACCCCGGCCTCCGTTGACAGCATCGAGTCGTCACAAGGCCAGGAAGACCATGTGAGCATGGGCGCCAATGCCGCCACCAAGGCCTTGAGAGTGGCTGAAAACCTGGAAAGAGTGCTGGCCATCGAGCTCCTGAACGCCGCACAAGCCCTGGAGTTCCGCCGCCCGCTCAAGTCGTCGAAAGTCATCGAGAAGTTCGTGGCCGACTACCGCAAGGTGGTGGAGTTTGTGCGCGTGGACAAAGTGATGTACACCGAGATTGCCAAGAGCGTGCAGTTCATCAAGGACTATCCGCTGGCCTTCGACCTGCTGAAAAACGAATAACACGATATGGAAACCAACAACGACCTTGTACAGCCCTTCAAACGTCCCCCCGGCATGACCTTCCTGCTGGTGCTGTCGTTTATCAACGCCTGCCTCCAAATCTTCGGCTCCCTGATTATGTATGTGGGGACCCCTGTGCTGGAGGAGATACTGGCCTCGGGGCAGATGGAGGATTACATGGGACCCCTTTTCAACGCCATGGACGAGGGGATGCGGGAGGCTTATCTCGCCGAGATGGAATTCCGCGCCTCCATCAATCCGCTATATTACCTGTTCAACCTGATGCTTTACATCGGCTCTTTGATGGGTGTCCTCAAGATGTTCAAGTTGCATCGTGTTGGTTTCCATACCTATAGCATCTCACAGATGCTAATCCTGATCAACAGCGTGGTCTTCATCTATTCCAGCAAGGGCAGAACCGGCTTCTTCAGCGAGTTCCTGACCACGCTGATGCTCATTTTGATTTACCATCTCTTCTTCAAAAGGATAGAGATGCAGGAATCCTCTAAAAACCAAGACTATGGCGCGTGAGAGCAAGTTTTTCGACCTGAAACCCGAGCTGACCTTGGCGATGAAGCTGGCGGCAACCTTCGCCATCACCTATTATGGGATGCTGTTTCTGTATCAGGTGCTGACTGTGGTGTTGTACCACTATTCGCTCGACTCCTACTATCTCGGCGGAAGCGACACTCCGGAGAGCAACACACGCAACTTGGTTTTCCTGATTATCGACCTGGTGCTTTCGGCCTTGTTGGTCTTCAGCTTGATACTGATTTTCAGAAAAAAAACCTCGGGGAAAGCCCTCTTTGTGGGGATGTCCATTTTGCTCATCGGCTTCCAACTGTTTACCACGGGATTCCACCCTTGGGTGAAATACGCCCTGGAGGTGTTGATGGTGCTTATCATCGCCCCAATCAAGACGAAGAAGAAGATCAAGGTGAAAGACGGGAAGCTTCAGATTGAGACGTTGCTTCAGGAGAGTGCCGACAAGGAGTCGGCGTCAGCGGGTTCCGGCTCCGGCAATTCCGGTTCCGGGGAATAGAACTCCGGCACTTCGGGACGTTTCATCGCGTTCATCCAATATTCCACTGCTTTTTTGAACTCCGGCATATCCGATGCCTTGATGGGGTCGGCGGGAGGCGATTCGAGTTTGAGCGGATCGACGGGGGTGCCGTTTTTGAACACACGGAAATCGAGGTGGGGACCCGTGGAAGCGCCCGTGCTACCCACATAGCCAATCACCTGTCCTTGTTTCACCCGGACGCCTTCGGCAATGCCAGGGGCATATTTCGACAGGTGCATATAGCTGGTGGTGTAGGTAGTGTTGTGTTTGATTTTCAAGTAATAGCCGGCGCCTCTGGCCTGATAAGCCTTTTTGATGACCACGCCGTCGCCGATGCTGCTGACAGGGGTGCCGACGGGAGCCGCATAGTCCACACCATGGTGGGGCCGGTAGTACTTGAACACCGGATGGAGGCGGCTGTTGGAGAAGTAGGAGCTGATACGCCGATAATTCAGGGGCGCCTTGAGGAAAGCCTTGCGGAGGTTCTCCCCTTTCTCGTTATAGAAGCCTTGAAGGCCGTCCTGTTCGTAGGCGAGGGCGCGCAGGGTGTCGCCCGCGTGGATGAACTCGGAGTAGATGACCTCGCCCATGCCCACCGGCTGTCCGTCGATATACTGGCGGTCATACACCACATCGAAGCGGTCGCCTTCCTGGATGCCGAAGAAGTCGATGGTCCAGGCATACACATCGGAGAGATGGACCGCGAGGCTGGCGTCGCCGCCATTTTTGAGGACAGCGTTCCAGAGGGAGGAGGTGATGACCCCCGAGGTACGGGCGGGTCTCACCTCCAGTTCCTTTTGGAAACGCCAGGCCGTGAGTGAGTCGGTCAGGCTGAACAGCGCGTAGTTGCGCCGGTCAATTTCATAGATCCAGAAGAGGGGCTCCTCGATGGTGTCGTTGGTGAGGATGAAATAGTACCGGTTGCCGGAGCGTATCTTGCTCACATCGAACACCTCCCTGTGGTTGCGCGCGATATGTTCGGTCACCTGGGGGCTGATACCCTTGGCCGCAAACAGGGTGGAGAGGAACTGACCCGGCTCGATCTGGCCTTCCTCGACATAGAGCGTGTCGGTGCGGATGCCATAAAGATAGGTCGGTTCCGAAACTGCCAAAGAGTCAAAGTCGGAGGGGTCGTAACCAGGTTCCCCGCGATGGTCGCAGGAGCGGGCGCAATAGCCGATAAGGAAGGCCAGTGCGACGAGGGGCAGCACCACAAACAGGAGTACCCTTTTCCAATGGATCTGTCTCAGGTTCATTTCTTTGTAGCCTGTTCGTAGCCCGCATGAAGGGCTTGCATGTTTTGTTCGACGACCTCAGCGCCTTTGTTGCCGAAGATGTGTGTGATGGCCTCTTCCACTTTGCTCAGTTCAATGCCGAGGTAGGGCACCGTGGCGCCGAGCAACACCATGTTGGAGCGGGCCTTGATGGCCTTGGCGATCTCGGAGGCGTTGAAGCTCACGAGGTTCTTGATCTTGGCCAGTTCAGCGTTGACCTTTTCCATGTCGGGATAGTTGCTGATGTTGACGAAGGGGTCGTTGTTGGTGATGATCCATCCTTCCTTGGAGAGCCAGGGCAGGTAGCGGAGGGCTTCCATGGGTTCGGAAGAGAGGATGATGTCGGCTTGTCCTTCGGGGATGACGTCGGCGAAAATCTCGTCGCTCGAGAGGCGGAGGTGCGAGAACACGGAGCCGCCGCGTTGCGACATGCCGTGGATTTCCGACTGTTTGAGGTTAAGGCCCATATTCAGGGCGGCGTCAGAGATGATTTTGGCCACGGACACGATGCCGTCGCCGCCCACGCCGCATAATACGATATCTTTTTTCATGTTGTTATAAGATTATTTTTTTAAATGTTTTTTCAATTCGACGATGCAGGTACGGTGGGGGATGATGACGGACACGCCGTTGTAGTTGACTTCCTCCTCGATGATGCGCACGTTCTCCTCGTGGTTTTTGGGCAGCGGCACGATGTCGCGGATGTGCTC
Source organism: uncultured Bacteroidia bacterium (assembly GCA_902783365.1). Lineage (GTDB taxonomy): Bacteria > Bacteroidota > Bacteroidia > Bacteroidales > F082 > Limimorpha. The sequence continues at coordinate 27,095 of CACZQL010000095.1, forward strand.
CGGCTCCACGCCGAGGCCTTCGCAGATGCGGCGGATCTTGTTATGGGCTGAGGAAGGCTGGCCGCCGGTCATGGCGGTGATGTCGTTGTCGAGGATCATGACCACGACATTGGCTTTCTCGTTGACGCAATCCATGAGGCCCGTCAGGCCGCTGTGTCCGAAGGTGCCGTCGCCGATGACTGCCACGGAGGGGAAGATGCCCACCTCGCTGGCGCCTTTGGCCATGGTGATGGAAGCGCCCATGCAGACGGTGGTATCGATGGCACCCATGTTGAATCCGAGGGTGTAGCATCCGATGTCGCCGAACACCTTGCCGGCTTTATACTTGGCCATCACCTCGTTGAGGGCGGTGTAGCTGTCAACGTGGGGGCAGCCTTGGCAGAGCGCCGGGGGACGGTTGGTGACCACCTCAGGCACTGTGTAGGTCGCTTCGGCCTTCATGCCGAGGGCCTTGGCCACCTTCTCGGCGTTGAGTTCGCCGTCGCGGCGGATGGTCTCGTCCAAACGGCCCATCACTTTCTTGCCTTTGCCGAGGAAGCCTTTGACATGCTCTTCCACGAAGGGCTGTCCGTCTTCGAGCACCAGAATCTCATCCACCTCGTCATACAGCTTGTTGATCATGTTGTAGGGCAACGGGTATTGGGTCACCTTCACTACCGGATAGGGGCATTTTCCACCGGGGAAGTTCTCCATGAGGTAGTTGTAGGCGATACCCGTGGTGATGATGCCGAGTTTCTTGTTTTCGCCCTCGTAGTATTTGTTGTAACCCGAAGTCTCCGACGATTTGGTGAACAGGGGTTGTTTGTCGATCAGCTCGCGGTAGAGCCTTTTGGCGTTGGCGGGGAGGAGCACGAACGACTTGGCGTCGGCGGGCTCAGTGAGGTCGTTTTGCGGACGGACGGGTTTGCGCACCACGCCGGCGCGGCTGTGGGCCAGGCGGGTGGGGATGCGGTAGAGCACCGGGGTGCCGAGCGTCTCGCTCAGTTCAAAGCCAAAGTGAACCATGTCGTAGGCCTCCTGTTGGTTGGAGGGCTCCAGCATCGGGATCATCGCCCAATGGCCATAGAAACGGCTGTCCTGCTCGTCCTGCGAGGAGAACATGCTGGGGTCGTCGGCCACCACCACGAGAACGCCCTTGGTGCCGATGATGGCGGCGTTCATGAAGGGGTCGCCGCAGACATTCAGACCGACGTGCTTCATGCAGGTCATGGCCCGCTTGCCCGCGTAAGCCACGCCGATGGAAGCCTCTAAGGCGGTCTTCTCGTTGGCGCACCAGTTGGCGCGGACACCGAGTTCCTTGGCCTGCTTCGATTTCATCACATATTCCGTAATCTGGGTTGAGGGCGTGCCAGGATAGCTGTTGATGGCACTGCCTCCTGCATCGATGAAGCCTTGCGCAATGGCCTCATCGCCGAGTAACAATAATTTCTCCATGCTTATTTTTGTGTGTATTGATGAACATTCATTAATAAGGTAACGCACAAAGATAAGAATAATTACCGCACGGGCAAGAAAAATCAGCGAATAATTCTTTCGACCCTCACCTGACCATTGTCGGACCTGACGCTGCGCAACAGATAAACCCCATGGGGGAAGGCCTCCAGGTCGAGCTCATTGAGACGAGATATGCGTTGCACAAGTAATTGACGACCAGTAAGATCAAGCAATACTATATCATAAAAATCGGGTTCTTCGGAGGAGGATTCATTGATTTCGGCGCCAAAATGCAGCACTTTCCAGGTGGCGTTCCATCCTGCGGCGGTGGTAGCGCAGTCGGAACGGAACTCCACGCAGATGGCGTTGCCCGAAGAGCGCACCGAGCCGGGGTTCTGGGTGTTCCACCGGCCTATTTTGGGGGCATACACATTGTCACCGTCGTAAATCCACAGGAAATCGTAGTCCGTCTCCAAATCGAAGCTACTGAAATCGAGGCGGATCAATGAGTTTTCATCACTTTTGATGACCCATATCAAACGCTCATCATTCCCATAGTTCAGATGGTTCAACGAGCCTTCCTCTTCGGCCACCGCATCAATGGTTTGCACGGGGTCGTCCTGATTGATGAGTTTATAATAATAATTCCAGTCCCAATAGGGTCCCGGGTCGGTGTGCGACTGGTCGGGATAATGCTGGTGGCCTCTGATTTTCAGGCAAGCCCCTTCCCCACCGAAGTCGTGGAGCCCCGTATTGAGTGCCGTGCCGTTGTCGAGGGTGTCGTAATAGAAGGTGCGGTGTCCGTCGATGCTCTCGTAGCGGGCGCAGATGTCGCGCATGAGGTCGGCGGAGGAGGCATACATGGCCTCGGTAAAGAAGCTGATGATATCGCCGTAGGCCTCGTGTTCCACCCCGATGGTATAGCCGTTGGCGGAGCGGGCGTGCCAGGCCTTGTCGCGCTCGCGAACCATCTGGGTCACCTGTCCATCGACAGAGCGGATCACATAATGCGCCGACACTTCCGCGTCGCAGTTCTGGAACCAGCTGATGCAGCCCGCGTAGGTGCCTTCGGTGTAGTGAATCACGACAGCGCTCACCGGCTTGGTACGTGCCTCGTAGTTGCACTCGGCGGCGGGATTCCAAATCGCCAAGGGATAGTCAGTCTCCTTGGAGAGCGACAGACTCTTGCCGGAAAGCAATGCGTAAGCCTCTCCGAAAAAGGCAGGCAAATCGACCTCCAGCTGAAGGAATACCGAATAGAGCATCATGTTCATGGGCAGGGAGTCGAGGGCGGTTTTCAACGGCAGTTCGGAAAGGGCTTCGATGACCGGGGCATAGGCTTCAGGAGTACGGGCCTTGACATCCAGGCGTGAAGCCGTAGCCTCACAAGCCTTGGCGTAAGCCAGCACATTCGCGGCGGGGTCGCGAAGTATTTCTTCTTCGGCGATGCCCGACAGCACCGCGACGGTATGGAGGTTCTCGTTGAAAACACCCTTTCCGTCTCGCACGAGCCCCATCATGCCGTAGGTGCGGGGCATGGCGGCGGGATCGTTGGGATCGGTGTGGTAATCCTCATCGGTGAGATGATGGCATTGCGTGTTGGTGAAAGAGACCGCCCTAAGCAAGCCTTTGGGGAGACTGGGGCATTGGCGTTCGGCACGCTCAAAAACCGTTTCGTCCTGAGCAAACAGCGCGACACTCAAGAGCAACAAAGCGACTGACAAAATGACATTTTTCTTCATGAAGGCAAAATTAGGAATTTTTTGGAATACTATTTGCGATTTTTTTCCTTTTTGGGTGTAACTTTTCAAGAGTTCATCCGTCATAGTTAATGCATTAACAAACAACCAACAATGAGCAACAAAAAGAGACTTGAAAGAGACCTTCGCCACAAAGTGTTGGGCGGAGTATGTTCAGGGCTGGGCAACTATTTCAACCTTGACCCGGCCTTCTGGCGCGTACTGTTTTTCTTCCTGTTCCTGATGGGCTGCTTAGGGCTACCCATCTATTTAATCCTGTGGATCGTGATGCCTGGCAGCAACACTATCGGAGTGACCGCTGACGCCGACCAACTGGCCTCCACTGACGACGGAACCCAGCCCAAAAAAAGCAGCGGCAACATGACGGTGGGTCTGACGCTCATTGGCGTAGGCGTCATCTGCTTGGTTTCCCGCTACATCCCGGCCATCAGCTGGCGCACCGCCTGGCCCATCATCCTGATCGTTCTCGGTTTACTCCTTATCATCCCCTTTAAATCCAAGCAGTCATGAAAAGCAAGAATCTGTTTATAGGCATCCTCATCGTTTTTATCGGTGTGGTCGCCCTTTTAGCCAGCCTCAATGTGTTCGACTTCCATTGGTCCATCTTCTGGAGGCTTTGGCCGATCATTCTCATCATTCTCGGTGTGGCCATACTGCCCGTCAACGACTACATGAAGGCACTCTTTCTCGTGTTGACCCTGGGGCTGGGCTCCCTGCTCTATTATCATGAGAGCAAGCACTATCAAGGCAACGCCGTCACACGGTTCTTCAACAACCACTTCAGCCAGTGGAACTGGGACTGGGACGATGACGACGATGACATCGACGATGATGACGATGCGGACGATGACACTTTCGACTTTGACCAGCGCTTTGCGGAGCCCTACAAGGACGTGGAGCGGGCTTCTTTCGACATCGACTTCGGAGCCGGTGACCTTGAGATCCTAACCCCTTGCGCCGAACTCGCCTCAGTGCATGCCAACAGCAACTTCGTGAAATACAGCTTCCGTTCGGAACAAGGTCAAGACAAGACCTCTCTGTTTCTGACCGGCAAAGGCAAGGCCAAGGGAGTCAACAGAAATAACGACAACGATCTCTGCGTCGCCCTCTGCCAGCTTCCCGTCTGGGAAGTCTCCATCGACATGGGGGCCGCCGACGCCGACCTCGACTTCTCGCCCTACAAAGTGGAGCGGTTGGAAATCAATGGTGGCGCCTGCGACATCGAGCTGAAGTTAGGCGACCAAGGCGTTGACACTCAAGTGGAAATCAGCACTGGCGTCTCCGACATCGACATCAGGGTACCCGAAAGCGTTGACTGTGAGCTCCATGTCGAATCAGCCATCACCGGCAAGGACTTTTTCGGGTTTGAGAAAGTGGAGAGAGGGCTATGGAGAACCCCCAATTACGGGCAAGGCGAACACAAAATCGTCATCAACCTCAGTTGCGCCGTTTCGGACATTTCGGTGGAACGATACTAATTTCGTGTTTTTTTATAGGATTATTGCCGTTTTTTTTGTTTCTTTGCAGGTTCAAAACTTATCTAACATGCAGAGAACTCATTTAAAACGGCTATTTTTTTCTATCACCTTTCTGCTGTTGGGCATCACTGCCATTGCCCAAGAAAACGACATCAAGGGATTTGTGTATGAGGAGTCCACGGGCGAGCCTCTTATGTTCTGCAACGTCTATCTTAAAGGCACCACGTTGGGTTGCTCCACCACGGAGAACGGGTATTTCAACATCACCCGTATCCCTGACGGCACCTACACCTTGTTTGTCACCTGTGTCGGTTACGACACTTTGACCGACCGTGTGAGCCTGTCGAAAGGCCAGACCCTCAACAAGAAATACACGTTAAAGGAAGCCAGCATGACGTTGGAGACCGTGAGCATCACCGCCGACAAGGTGGAGGCCCGCACCGAGACCAAGACCTCGGTCATCACGGTGACGCCCAAGACCATCAACAAGATCCCGAGTGTGGGTGGTCAGGCCGACTTGGCCCAGTACCTGCAAGTGGTGCCTGGCGTGATTTTCACGGGCGACCAGGGTGGCCAGCTCTACATCCGCGGCGGCTCGCCCATCCAAAACAAGGTGTTGCTCGACGGCATGGTGGTCTATAACCCCTTCCATTCCATCGGATTGTTCTCCGTGTTCGACACCGACATCATCCGCAACGCTGAGGTGTTCACCGGCGGCTTCGGCGCTGAGTACGGCGGACGCATCTCCTCGGTGATGGACATCACCACCCGCGACGGCAACAAAAACCGCTGGTCGGGCAAGCTGGGGGCCAGCTGCTTCGGCGCGAAACTGACCCTCGAAGGCCCCATCGTGAAGGCCAAGAGCCCCGACAAGGCCGCCGTCACCATGGTGCTCTCCGCCAAGAACTCCTATCTGGAACAGTCGAGCAAAGTGCTCTACAAATACGCCTCCGAGGACGGACTGCCCTTCAACTACAACGACATCTACGGCAAGTTCTCCATCAACGCCCCCAACGGCTCCAAGGTGAACCTCTTCGGTTTCTCATTCAACGACCAAGTGAACAACTACAAAGCCTTGTCCGACTTCCAATGGAACTCCTGGGGCGCCGGCTCCAACTTCCTCATCATCCCCGGCAAAGCCCCTGTGATGATCGAAGGCAACGTCGCTTATTCCAGTTATGTCTCCCGCATGAAAGAGACCAACAACCCCGACCGCTACAGCAAAATCGACGGCTTCAACATCGGCTTCAACTTCAACTACTTCCTCGGCAAGAACACGTTGAAATACGGTATCGAGCTCTTAGGCTTCTCCACCGACTATCTCACCTACAGCAACTATGGCAACTACCGCATCCGTGAGATGAACTATTCCACTGAGATTGGCGCCTACGTGAAATACAAAGCCTCGTTGGGCAACCTCCTGCTGGAACCCAGTTTGCGTCTGCAATACTACGCCTCCTTCAGCCAGCCTTCCCTTGAGCCTCGTATCGCCTTGAAATACAATGTAAACGACTGGATGCGCATCAAGGGCGCCGCCGGACGCTACACCCAGGACTTCGTGGCCGCCACCAGCGACCGCGATGTGGTGAACCTCTTCTACGGCTTCCTCTCTGGCGTGACCAACGTGCCCGGCACCTTCAACGGCAACAAGGTACGCTCCAGCCTCCAAGAAGCCTATCACGTCGTCCTCGGCACCGAGTTCGACCTCTCCAACAAAACCACAATGAACATCGAAGGCTACTGGAAAAACTTCAACCAGCTGACCAACATCAACCGCAACAAGATCTATCCCGACAACGAGGAAAACGCCTTCATCAACGACCTCATCAAGAAGGACTTCATGCTGGAGAACGGCGACGCCTACGGTTTCGACCTCTCGGTGAAATATGAGGACAAGCACTGGTACCTGTGGGCCGTGTATGCCTTGGGCTTCGTGAACCGCAACTACGAGAAATACGAGGGCGGCTATGTGAACATGGTGACTTACCAGCCCCACTTCGACCGCCGCCACAACGTCAACCTCATCCTTACCTACACCGCGGGCGACCAACGCCAATGGGAGTTCAGCGGACGCTGGAACTTCGGTACCGGCTTCCCCTTCACCCAAGTGCAAGGCTTCTATGAGTTCCTCACTTTCCAGGACGGCATCTACTTTGACTACACCACCACCAACGGCGAGATGGGCATCCTCTTCGCCGACCTCAACCAAGGCCGTCTGCCCACCTACCACCGCTTCGACCTCGACGCCAAACGCAAGTTCTACTTCAGCGAACGCACCACCCTCGAAGTCGATTTGAGTGTCACCAACGTCTATAACAGAGCCAATGTGTTCTATGTCGATATCATCACCCACGACATCGTCAACCAGCTCCCCATCCTGCCTTCCTTAGGTCTGACCTTATCCTTCTAAAGCATCCATCATGAAACGAACCCTTCTATTCCTCGCTCTCCTGCTTCCCGCGCTCGTCGGTTTCGCGCAGAAGGCCGAAAAATACACCGAAAACGACGTCAAGCAGTTTTACCGTACCCTCCAAGGCGACTACACCGCCCAGCTGAACGACTCCGTCAGCATGGCCTTGCATCTCACCCCCATCTGGGAACGCGAAAACGACCGATTCCACTGGCTATACCTGGAAGCCGTCAACAAAGAGACCCAAGAGGTCGTCGAGCAAAAGGTGTTGGAGATTGTGCCTGTGTCGGACGTGCTGTTCAAGGTGGTGTGCCACGACCTCTCAAAGCCGGAGGTGTTTGCCGGGAAATGGAGCAACCGCAACTACTTCGACGGTTTCAACACGGGCATCCTTCGTGGGAAACGCCAATTCACTTTCATGAAGACCATGGACTATGAGTACCAGACGAACTGGTGCGGACGCAAGTCGCTGAAATGCTTCCAACCGGGCGACCGGGTGCATTTCAAGTTCGCCCAAGGAGACGAGCGTTGCTATGTGAAACGCATTCCCTCCAACTCAACCGACATCAACGGCTACGTTTTTATCAAAGCCCTGACTGACTGAGTTTGAACACCCAAGCCGCAGTGCTGCGGAGGTCACCATAACGAAGGCTGCCCGTTTCGATGACGAGGCGGCCTTCTTCGTAATGCCAAGGCAAGACTTTGCCGCTGCCCAACAGGGTGACCTTCATGTCTTTGGAAGGCTCGTCGAGCTGCAAGACCAACTGCTCCTCGGGATAGTCCAGGGCAATGGCATACAAGGTTCCATTCTTTTGGGTATAGCACACACAGGGCTGCTCACAGATATAGCTCGCCTTCAGACCCATGGTAGGCAGCATGGGACCCATTTGGAAACCTTCCATGACTTGCTTGGGCATCTTATTTGACGACCAATAGAGGTGGATGCTAGCCTCAAGTTCGTCTTCCACATAAAACACCCCGATCTTATGCTGGCCAGCAGAAAGATGAATCGAACCCCAAGGCTGTTTACGAGCGTCCCAGATAACCTCTTGGTCATCGATCAGCAACCTTGCCTGGAAATCGGTTTCAATCTCAAAGGTGTAGTGATCCTCTGGACAGGAAAAGACGCCTTGCCAATGCGCTTTGAAATGGTCGCAACTGATGGCGGGATCTGGAGCGTTGCGTTTCCAGTCGAAATCGATTTTTGCATCACTTCGCGAGACAGTCACCATTTTCATTTCATAAAACTTTTTGTAGGGGCGGGTTCCATAGATGGCTTCGCCGTTGATATCGAGCCATTTGCCAAGATCAATCAGGCGTTCTTGTTGCAGCAGCGGGATTTTGCCGTCGGCGGCGGGTCCCACGTTGAGGGTCATGCCGCCTCCCGCGGCGACCAGGACGCAGAAGTGGCGGATGAGTTCTTCGGAGGTCATGTAATTCTCCAGAGACTCGTTGCGGTTCAGTCCGAAGGAGCGACCCAAGCCACGGCATTCCGCCCAAGGACGGTCGGTGAGGGTGATGCCCGCACTGTATTCGGGGGTGCGGAAACCGTGCTGCTGCCCCTCACCCCAGCGGTCGTTGACAATGGCCTCCTCGCCCACAGTGTTATAATACCACGAAATCAGCTCCCGGGCGTGCCATTGCTCCGATGAGTTGCGCCATTCGCCGTCGGTGAACAGCACCGTAGGCTTATAGCGATTGACCAATTCCTTGAGTTGGGGGATCAAATGGGTATCGACATATTCGGCGATGCTGTCGTCGGGATCGACGTACCAGCGGTGGATGTCGCTTTTCCATTCGGGCAGGGAGTAATAGAAACCCATCTTCAAGCCTTGTCTGTGCACCGCGTCGGTCAGTTCGCCGCAGATGTCGCGACGGGGACCCGTCTCCACGGAGTTCCAACCTGGCGCATATTGGCTCGGCCACAAGCAATAGCCATCATGATGTTTCGACACCAGCAACACATATCTCGCGCCGGACCTCTTGAAAAGCTCCGCCCATTCGTCGGGATTCCAAAGCTCGGCTTTCCACATCGGGACGAAATCCTCATACTGGAAGTCCTTGCCATAGACACGTTCCTGGAACGCCTTCCGGTCGTCGTTGGTCATGAGGCCACGGTAATACCATTCCGCATAGCCTTCTTTGGAAGCGAAAGCTGGCACGGAATACACGCCCCAATGGATGAAGATGCCCAATTTGGCATCGGAGAACCACTGCGGGTAGCCTCGTTGGTTGATGGATTCCCAAGTGGGAAGGACTTGTTGCGAAGAGAGATTGGCCACGATGAAAGCCATGGATAGGACCAGGAAGAACCGTTTCATGATGAAGATGATTTGGGACAAAAATAAAAAAAATAGGGATGCCATCCCATGACATCCCTATATTTTATCAAGAATAATATGGATTACAGTGAGTAGTAGATACCGATGCTGGGGCAAGCCAGAGCGCCTTTCAGCAGGAAGCCATCAACGGGATTGTTGTTATCATCCATATAAATGTTGTGGCTGTATCCAATCTTGCAGAAGCGGAAGGCAGCCGTGAATTTGTCGGTGGCAGCCCAAGCGATACCGGGTTGAATCGTCACAGCATAAGCGCCTTTGTCATCAAGCAGACCGAAGTCGCCGCAGAGGTCAGCAAACAGAGAGAACTTCTTTCCGATGGTGCCACCCACGTAACGGAGGTAAGGCTGAAGGAAGAGATGGTTCTGGGTTGTCGTGACGCCGACGACATCCCTCTGGTCGTAACCATAGTTGACACCAAGAGCGAGGGTCCATTGGTTATTGATGTTATAACCAATTTCAGGAGCGAATGAGAAAGCCATGTGGCTCTTCTCGACCTGAGCGCTGATGTTGTTAACTCCAACCCAAACCTGGGCGTTGGCTGACATGATACCTGCAAAAACGATTGCAAGAACTAAAGCTAATTTTTTCATTTTTGATTTGATTTTAGTGAAACAATTATAAAAATTAAACTATTTTTCAATGAACGCGATGGTATCGCCTTTGGCGACCCGTTTGCCTTGTTCGGCAGTTGCCTCGACAATTTTTCCGGGCCACAGGGCGTAAACAACTTCCATGCCATGTTCGCTGTTGATGGCACATAAAATATCACCTTCCTTGTAAATCTTGCCGGGAGCGGGAGCGATGCTCTTGTCGTCGAAGTCAACTTCCCACATCACCACACCGCTGACGGGGGCGATGACGGGTTCCGCGTTGGGATGGCGCAAAGCGCGGAGATCCGGGATCTTGACCTCGCCGCCAGCCTTCTCAAACTTGGCTTTCATCTTGGCTTCGAGTTCCTGGTTGAAGCGGCGCTTGGCTTCGCCCGACTTGTACTCGCGGTACTGTTTCTCATGCATGGCGAACTCAAAGAGCTCCTCGTCGTCCTGACCGCGGTCCCAACCTTCCTGCTTCATCATCTCGATGAAATGCGGCAAGGCGTTGGGATAGTTGTCCTGCGGGTTGCCCGTGAAGAACTTCAGGCCTTTCTTCTTGGCCAGTTCCACGATTTCGGGGGCCAGGGTGCCAGGCAGTTTGCCGGCCTTGCCGAGAATCATATCCCATGCGGCGGGGTCGATGCTGGTCTCGTAACGGGGTTCCCCCTTGCTGAGGGCGAAGAGGTTCATCAAGGCAATGTTCTTGGTATATTGGCTGAAGGGGGTCACCAAGGGCGGGTTGCCGAGCTTCGGCCAGATGTCCTGCACCTCCTGGAAGAGCTCAACGAGCATCTCGTCTTCGCTCAGGGCGGGCAGGCCTTTCTTTTCGCGGTTCATGTTGATGGCAGCGTGAACTGGTTTAAGGTCGGCCATCAGGGAGCCCATCATGCCACCGGGGAGGCCACAACCCACCAATAGCGAGTTGATGTAGCGGTTGCGCGGGTCGATCCAGTAGCCGAGGAAGTCGTCGATGAAACTCTGGGTCATGGCGCGGGCGGCCATATAAGTCTTCATGTCGATGTCCTTGACCAGGAAGCCGGCATCTTTCAGCATGGCCTGAACGCTGATGACATCGGGATGGACGGTACCCCACGAGAGGGGTTCCATGGCCACATCCACGTAGTCGCAGCCCGCCTTACACACTTCGAGCATCGAAGCCATCGAGAGGCCCGGGGTGGTATGACCGTGATACTGCACCTTGATGCCGGGGTGCTGTTTCTTGATGTGCTCCACGATGCGGCCCAAGCTCACGGGACGACCCACACCAGCCATGTCCTTGAGGGCGATTTCCTTGGCGCCAGCCTCGATGAGCTGGTCGGCGATATGCATGTAATACTCGGCGGTATGCACCTGAGAATAGGTGATGCTCATGGCCGCCTGCGAGATCATGCCAGCCTGGTTGGCCCATTGGATGGACGGGATGATGTTGCGCACATCGTTCAAGCCACAGAAGATACGGGTGATATCGACCCCCTGGGCTTTCTTCACCTTATACATGAGTTGGCGCACGTCGGCGGGAACGGGGTTCATGCGGAGGGCGTTGAGGGCGCGGTCGAGCATGTGGCACTCGATGCCGCCCTTGTGCAGCGCCGCCGTGAAGGCACGCACTGAAGGATTGGGGTTCTCGCCGTAAAGGAGGTTCACCTGCTCAGCGGCACCGCCGTTGGTCTCCACACGGTCGAAGCAACCCATGTCGATAATCAGCGGAGCCACTTGCTCCAGCTGGTCCTTGCGTGGCACATATTTTCCTGACGACTGCCACATGTCGCGATATACCAAACTGAATTTGACTTCTTTTTTCATTGCTAAGACACCTTAATTAATTTATGGGATGCAAAGATAACAAAAAGATTTGACAACGCACGAGATTCTTCTCAACGTTTTTCGGCATGTTTGCGGGTCCGTCTGCGGTCTTTGGCCCAGAGGCCATACACCTCGCTCACATTGCCGGCGGTAGTGAAAGCGTTAATCTCGTTTTGGCCCAGGAATTCCATCAGCTTGGAGAACTCGTCGTTGGTGAGCAAGGCCTCCAACTCAATGGACTTCTCGTTGGTATAGCCGCCGATGACCTCATAGAGGGTACAGCCACGGTCGAGGTCGTCGATGATGTAGCGACGGATGCGGTCATAGTCCTTGGAGACGATGCACACACGCTTGCGTTGGTTGAGGTTGGCGGTGAACATGTTCACTACCATGCCGTTGATCCAAGTGGCGATAAGGCCGATGATGACCATTTGGAAGGGGTTGATGGCGAAAGCCGTGAGGCAGATGATGGCACCCGCCACGCTCACCGACTTACCCATATCGAAGTGCAGGTACTTGTTCACGATCTTGGCCAGGATGTCGAGACCGCCCGTGGAGGCGTTGATGGAGAACATCAGGGTTTGGGCGGCGCTGAGGATGATGACGCAGCAGAGCAGGTCGAACCAGGGGTTGCCCATCACGGAATAGGCCGAACTGGCATCAACACCCATATTAATCAGGTATTCGTTCGGGGTGGCCAGGTTTTCCCAGGGGTAGAGCCATTCGCAGAACTTGGTCATGGGACCGAGAATCAAAGCGCAATAGACGGTCTTGAGGCCGAATTCTTTGCCGATGAGCAGATAGGCCAACACCAGCAAGATGGCATTGATGACGGTAATCATCATGGGGAGGCCGATGTTGATGCCCATACTGTTAAAGATGTTGGTCAGCACGATAGAGAGACCCGAGATGGAGCCCACGATCAGCTTGCTGGGAACGAGGAAATAATAGACGCAAACGCCTGTCATGAACATGCCAAGCGTCATAATCAGCAGTTCCACCCAGAACTTTTTGCTGACCAAAGCTTGGCCGATTTCTTTGAAAATGTCATTTACTTTACTCATAAATGATTGAATAATAGATTATTAGATAATAGAATTATGCTCGTTTTTGCGGCTGCAAAGGTCGGAATCTTTTTTGAGATAAAAAAGGGATTTGGAAAATAGTTTTTCACAAAAGATACGTACCTTTGCGGAACGGAAAAACGGAAAGTTGTTTTGAGTAATGACCCTTCTCGACTGGCTACCGATTACGAAGAAAGAAACCGACCTGCGCGGGTGGGACGAGGTGGACATTGTGTTCGTCACCGGCGACGCCTACGTGGACCATCCAGCGTTTGGAGCCGCCGTCATCGGAAGGATGCTGGAACATGAAGGATTCAGAGTCGCCTTGATACCCCAACCCAACTGGAGAGACGATTTAAGAGACTTCAAGAAGTTTGGGAAACCCCGTCTGTATTTCGGAGTCTCGGCAGGCTGCATGGACTCGATGGTGAACCACTACACCGCCAACAAAAGACTGAGAAGCAACGACGCCTATACCCCAGGAGGTGAAGCTGGCTTCCGTCCCGACCGGGCCAGCGTGGTCTATAGCAACATCCTGAAAAAACTCTACCCCGACGTGCCGGTGGTCATCGGCGGCATCGAAGCATCACTGAGAAGGGTGACCCACTACGACTATTGGGACGACTGCCTGAAACCCTCTATCCTGGTGGACTCGCACGCCGACATCGGGGTGTATGGCATGGGAGAATACACCATGGTGGAGATTGCCAAAGCGCTCCAACAAGGACGTAAAGTCAATGAATTGACCGATATCCAGCAGACATTTTTCCTTCAAGATAAAAAACAGCCACTCCCCGACTTTGAAGGCGAGACCATCGAGCTCGTCCCTCACGAAATCTGTCTGAAAGACAAACGGAAATACGCCTCCAACTTCAAACACATCGAAGAGGAATCCAACAAAAAACACGCGGCACGGCTGATTCAAAACATTGGAAATCAGTGTGTCATCATCAATCCTCCCCTACCCACCTTCACCACCGAACAAATCGACGCTTCGTTCGACCTGCCTTACACGAGACTGCCCCATCCGAAATACGACAAGCGCGGTCCCATCCCTGCCTACGAGATGATCAAACACAGCATCAACCTGCACCGTGGCTGCTTTGGCGGATGCGCCTTCTGCACCATCTCGGCCCACCAAGGCAAGTTTGTGGCCTCCCGAAGCAAGGAGTCCATCATGAGAGAGGTGGAAAAAGTGACCCAGATGGAGGACTTCAAAGGCTACATCAGCGACCTTGGCGGCCCTTCGGCCAACATGTACCGGATGCGCGGCAAGGACGAGAAGCTTTGTGAGAAATGCGTCCGCCCCACCTGCCTCCAGCCTACAGTTTGCAAGAATCTCAACACCGACCATCATCCCCTGATCGAGATTTACCAGGAGGTGGACAAGCACCCGAAAGTCAAAAAAGCCACCGTGGGCTCGGGCATCCGCTACGACCTCTTCCTGCACGACTGCACTCCGGAGGAAAACGAGGCCATGGGTTACGACGAATACTTCCGCCAGTTGGTTACCCGACATGTCAGCGGACGGTTGAAGGTGGCCCCCGAGCATACCAGTGACGCCGTGCTGAAACTCATGCGGAAGCCCAAGTTCGAGATGTTCGTCAAACTGAAGAAAAAATTCGACGCCCTTAACGAGAAAGAGCATCTCAACCAGCAACTCATCCCCTATTTCATCTCTTCCCATCCCGACTGTTATTTGGAAGACATGGCCGACTTGGCAGTGAAAACCAAACAGTTGGGTTATCACCTAGAGCAGGTGCAGGACTTCACCCCCACCCCCATGACCCTAGCCACCGAAATCTATTATTCCGGCTACAACCCCTACACCCTGGAGCCTGTTTTCGTGGCCAAGAGCAAGGAGGACAAACTCGCCCAACAGCGCTTCTTCTTCTGGTACAAACCCGAAAACCGCGAATGGGTCAAGTCCATGCTCCGGAAAATCGGGCATCCTGAGTGGATTAAGAAACTCTATTCAATGAAGAATTGAGAATTTAGAATTTAGAGGGAGACGGTCAAGGTACTGGGGAGTCTCTCTCTAAATTCTAAATTCTTCCTTCTAAATTAAAAAAATTCTTACTTTTGCCGCACATTTCAAAAACCCACAAAAAAATGAAAAAGTATTTCTTCGGAGCCATGATGCTCCTCGCCGTCCTCGCCTTCACAGGCTGCGGCAACAACAACCAGAAAACTAACGATCAAAAAAAACCGGAAATGACCGCGCAACATCTTCTCATCATCGTCGATCCGCAAATCGACTTCACCACGGGTAGCCTGGCCGTGGCCAAAGGGCCCGAGGCCATGGACCTCCTCAGCACCAAGTTGAATGAAGGCCTTTACAAGAAATTCACCAAGATCGTTGTGACCCAGGACTTCCATCCGGCCAATCACTGCTCCTTCGTGGAACAAGGCGGTGTGTTTCCGCCCCACTGCGTGCAGAACACCGAAGGTGCCAACGTGTATCCCAAACTGCAAGAGGCGCTCAACAACATCAAAGACGTGAACATTGAGTACCTCACCAAGGGCGACAAGGCCGATAAGGAGGAGTTCTCCATCTTCCAGAACGAGAAGAACGGCAACTACCTCAACGAGCACATCAAACTGACGGAATACAACTCCATCACCATCTGCGGCATCGCCTCCGACTACTGCGTGTTAGAGACTTTGAAGGACCTGCTCGTGTTCTATCCCGCCGAGAAAGTGAGCGTGGCGATGAACTGCGTCGCCTCCGTGGCCGACGACGAGGTGCTTCCCGCCTACATGCAAGAGCATGGAGTGAAAGCCATCACCTTCTAAACTGTCAACTGCCAACTTCAAACTCATCATCCATGGCAAGGTTCAAGGAGTTTTGTGAGCGAAAGAAGGTGGACCTCACCTGGAGGGCCTATTTTGTGGACGCCTTGGGGGCGATGGCTTTAGGCTTGTTTGCCTCTTTGCTGATTGGCACCATCTTCCAGACCTTGGGCGACAAGACGGGGTGGGATGCGTTTGTCACCATCGCCAAGTACGCCAAGGCCGCCACGGGTGCCGCCATCGCGGTAGCCATCGCCTACAAGCTCCGCTGCGAGGGACTGGTGCTGTTCAGTGCCATTGCCGTGGGCATCGCCGGCAACGAGCTAGGTGGTCCCATGGGCGCCTACGTGGCCGTATTGGTGGCCATCGAGTTAGGCAAGATGGTCTATAAGGAGACCCAAGTCGATATCCTCGTGACGCCCGCGGTGGTCATCATCAGTGGTGTGTTGGTGGCTTTTGCCATCGGTCCCGCCATCGGAAGGCTGATGACCGCCTTGGGCGTGTTCATCGAGCATGCCACCGAGATGCAGCCCCTGCTGATGGGCATCGTCGTCTCAGTGGTCATCGGTTCGGTGCTCACCCTGCCCATCAGTTCCGCTGCGATCTGTTTAGCCATCGGACTGGGAGGCATCGCCGGAGGGGCCGCCACCGCGGGTTGCTGCGCCCAAATGATCGGCTTCGCCGTCCTGAGTTTCAGGGAAAACCGCTGGGGAGGCCTGCTCGCGCAAGGGCTTGGCACCTCCATGCTCCAGATGGGCAACATCGTGAAGAACCCCCGGGTGTGGATTCCCCCTACCCTGGCCGCCGCCATCACCGGACCCCTCGCCACCTGTGTCTTTCATCTCGAGAACATCCCCATCGGTGCCGGCATGGGCACCTGCGGCCTCGTCGGCCCCATCGGCATCTACACCGCCATGCCCGAAGGCGGCTGGAACATGTGGATTGGGATGCTGCTGGTATGCTTCGTGCTGCCCGCCCTCCTCTCCTGGCTCTTCGGCCTGGTGCTGCGAAAAATCGGTTGGATCAAAGACGGCGACCTTAAAATCGAATGCTGATAAAGCCTCTCCCCCGACCCCTCTCCCGAAGGAGAGGGGAGGCTAAACGAGTATGAAGT
Organism: uncultured Bacteroidia bacterium; assembly: GCA_902783365.1. Classification (GTDB taxonomy): domain Bacteria; phylum Bacteroidota; class Bacteroidia; order Bacteroidales; family F082; genus Limimorpha. The sequence continues at coordinate 43,886 of CACZQL010000095.1, forward strand.
ATGGAACATGTGTTGGACAAAATGGCGAAATACTGCGCCTACCAGGAACGTTGTGTCAAAGACGTGACCGAGAAACTCTGCACCTACGACCTTTCTCCCAAAGACCGAGAGGAGATTCTGGCCTATCTCATCGACAACCGTTTTGTCAACGACGAACGTTTTGCCAAGAGTTTCGTGAAAGGCAAGATCAACCAAAGCGGCTGGGGCATCAACAAAATACGTTTCCACTTAATGCAGAAAGGCATTGACAAAGCCCTCATCGACGAAGCCATTGGGCAGACCGACGAGGAAGTCTATCGGCAAAGGCTGGTGGAAATCCTCCGCGCCAAGTCAAAAACCGTGAAGGCCGACAACGACTTCGAGAAAAAGCGGAAACTGGCCGCCTTTGCCCTGCAACGGGGCTTCGAGGCCTCCTTGGTATGGGAGGTGCTCAAAGAAGACTTTGGAGCATAACAAGTTTTTTCGTAATTTTGCCACCCTATTGAATCTCAAACGTCCATGAAATTCTCGAAGCGACTGATCACCCAAACCCCGGACTGCCTGACCGACACGCTCAACCAAGCGCAAAACGTTATCATAGCCACCCTGTTCGCCCTGGTGTTCCTGACGGCCTATACCCCGTTTTCCGACACCTCCTGGTTCCAATTGGGCACCAACAGCCGTTTTTTGGGCACGGTGGCTTTCGTGGGGATTGGCACTTTCTTCCTCGCATGCAGCCGTGTATTCATGACATTTTGCGTCAAACGCCTGCGCCACTTCCCTTTATGGGTGTATATCCTTTGGCTTTTCCTGGAAATTGTGCTGATTGCCGCCTTCCACACCTATCTCTCTTATTTTTTGGTCAGGGCCACCTCCTATTCCCTCACCTACATCTTCGTCAAGAGCCTGCTCATCACCTTCATCGCCCTGGCCGTGCCTTATATCATCACCGACCTGATGTTCATCTTGCAAGACACCCGTCGGAAGCTCATGCTCACCAAGAGCGACACGGTGGAGTCGGATGACGAAGTGTTGCCCGAGCACACCGAGATCATCAACCTGATGGACAACAACGGCAACCTAAAGCTCTCCGTGAAGCTCGACAACCTGTATTACATCAAGGCGGAGGACAACTACATCAACGTGTATTACCAGCGCAACGGGGCCATCGCAAGCTACATGCTGCGTTGCAAGATGAAGACCATCGAGGACAACTGCGTGGATTCCAGCTCGTTGATGCGATGCCACCGCTCCTACATTGTCAACATCAAGAAGGTGAGCGTGCTTCACAATGAGGCCGACGGCTTCATCATCGATTTCGAGAAGGAGGGCTTGGATTCCATCCCGGTGTCGAAGACCTATTCCAAGCGGGTATTAGAAGCGTTTAGTAAGAAGTAAGAAGTTAGAAGGAAGAAGGAAGAATGAAGTGTTTGAATTGCGATACTGAGTTTGAGGGGAACTTCTGTCCCGAATGTGGGCAGAGTGCCAAGACGGGCCGGTTCACGATGAAATTCATTTTGCAGAACTTGACAACGGCCATCTTGGGACGTGACGGAGGGGTTTGGTTCACCCTTAAGAACTTGTTCTCCCGACCCGGGGCAATGATTGTGGAGATTCTCAGCGGGAAACGCAAAAAGTATTTCTCGCCTTTCCCGATGCTGTTCTTTGCTTTGACGCTGTACATCCTCGTCACTTCTGCCACCACTGGTTTCATGCTCCAAGAGGCGTTCAGTCAAAGCGACACGGTGTTTACCGAAGAATCTGAAGAAATTGACTCCCAGTCCATTGAGGTATATCATCTGCTAAAAAACACCGTTTTCTTTTTCATCAACCACTATACCTTGTGTTTCCTGCTGACGCTACCGTTGTTCGTCATTGCGGCCAGAGCCTGTTATGGACGTGACAATCGCAAAAAATATTACTGGGCGGAGTACATCATCACCATCGTGTATGCCCTGGTCATCGTGGTGCTGTTTCGATGTTTGACCAAACTCACCTACCTGTTTGACCACGACCTGGCGTTGTCGCTGGGCTTTACGTTGGCGCCTTTGGTGATGATTGTGGCCTGCACCGCCTGCTCCAGGAAGATGTTGGGGTTCAGCATCGCGAAGACCGCTTGGAGAAGTTTCTTGTTGGTCCTGTTATATTCGCTGATGCTGTTCGGTTTGTTACTCATTGGAGCCATCCTCTTTGCCCTGATCGTATTAAACGGCAAGGGTGACATCAACATTCAATTAGGTTGACCCCACAAACAGTTTCGGGAACGCCTCATGGCATTCCCGAAACACCTAAAAATAAAATTCTGTCGTTTGTTGTTTTCTTAGCAATTCATGCCGCCGCAGCAGTGGATGACCTGTCCCGTGACATACGAGGAGAGGTCGGAGGCGAGGAAGAGGGCCACGTTGGCCACATCTTCCGGGGTACCGCCGCGACGCAGCGGGATCTGCTGTTCCCAGGCCTTGCGGACATCCTCCGGCAAGGCGTTGGTCATGGCCGTGATGATGAATCCCGGCGCGATGGCATTGTGACGGATGTTACGAACGCCCATCTCCTTGGCGGCACTCTTGGTGAAACCGATGATGCCGGCCTTGGAGGCGGAATAATTGCACTGGTTGGCGTTTCCCGAGACGCCCACCACGGAACTCATGTTGATGACACTGCCGCCACCTTGTCTCCACATGATGGGTTGCAGTGCCTTGGTGAAGTTGAACACCGACTTGAGGTTCACGTTGATGACGGCGTCCCACTGCTCCTCGGTCATGCGTTTGAGGGCAGTATCTTTGGTGATGCCGGCGTTGTTGACCAAAACGTCGATATGACCGAAGTCCTTGACAATCTCGTCAACCACCTGCTGGGTCTCGGTGAAGTTGGCCGCGTTGGAAGCGTAGGCTTTGGCTTTGACACCCATGGCCTGAAGTTCCTTCTCGGTCTCCAACACGAAGTCGTTCAGGGCGATATCGGTGAAAGCAATGTCGCAGCCCTCTTGGGCAAAACGCATGGCGATGGCCTTGCCGATGCCACGTCCGGCTCCCGTGATGAGAGCCACTTTATTTTCTAACATTTTCATAATGAAGAATTTAGAATTTAGAATTTAGAATTTAGAGAGCCTGTCGAGAATCTCTCTAAATTCTAAATTCCAAATTATTAATTACTATGTTTTTCGATCAGTGCAAAAAGGTCTCCGACCGTTTGAATCTTTTCCGTGTCGGTGTCCTCCAGCTTCAAGTTGAACTCGCGTTCCAGATCCATGGAGAGCTCAACAACATCGAGGGAGTCGGCGCCGAGGTCGTTGGTGAGGCTCTTCTCCGGCGTGATCTCGCTCTCGTCGATGCATAACTTGGAAGCGATGATGCTTCTTACTTTGTCTTGAATGGTTGCCATATTAGTTTGCAGTTTACAGTTTACAGTTTGCAGTTTGAAGTTTTCAATTTTCTGTTTTCCTTGTGTCGGGCAGGAGGGCGAAGGAGAGTTCGCCTCTGACACAGAGTTTACCGCCCACGCTCAGCTTGGCGGAGCAGATGTAGATGTTGGCGCGATGCACGTCGAGCGTGGCTTCCACCTCCACGGTATCGCCGGGACGGACGCTGTTTTTGAAGCGGACCTTGTCGATGCCAGTGTAGAAGGTGAGTTTGCCAATCAAGTCGTCCTTCATGAGGAGGGCGCAGCTTTGGGCCATGATTTCGCAAAGGATGACACCCGGGACAACGGGTTCACCGGGGAAATGGCCCTTCAGGAAAAACTCCTCGCCGGTCACATGGTACTTGGAATGGGCCACATGATTCTCATCGAGGGTCATCTCATCGACCAGGAGCATTGGCTCACGGTGCGGGAGGTACTGTTTGATTTCTTCTCTATTCATTGTGTTTATGCTATCCGGGGGGGGGGCGGGGCTACCTGGGGGTGGCGGGGCCGATCTCCGGGGGTGGCGCGGGGCGCTACCCCCCGGTTACTGATAGGGGCACCCTTTCAGGGTGCTACTACCAAGGTTTATTAATAGGTTATTTTCGTTTTATGTTTATGTTTTATGTTTTACATTCTCCACTTTCCACTCTCCACTTTACACTTTCCTAACGGCTACGCAGGCGTTATGGCCACCGAAGCCGAGGGAGTTGGAGATGGCGATATCGAGGTTGACATGGGCGGCCTTGTTTGGCGTATAGTCGAGGTCGCATTCGGGGTCGGGCTCATCGAGACCGATGGTGGGCGGGATGATGCCGGTGTTGAGGGCCATGACGGCGGCCACCAACTCGATGCCGCCGGCGGCGCCGAGGGCGTGACCCATCTCCGACTTGGTGGAGCTGATGTGGGCCCTACGGGCTTCTTCCTCGCCCATGGCGATCTTGATGGCTTTGGTCTCGCCGCTGTCGTTCATCGGGGTACCCGTGCCGTGGGCGTTGATATACAAGGACTCGCCAGGACGGTAGCCCGCCTCGTCGAGGGCTTGTTTGATAGCGATCGACTGGGTGGTGCCGTCCGGTCTTGGGGCGGTGCTGTGGTAGGCGTCGCAGCTATTGCCATAGCCGCACACCTCGGCATAGATCTTCGCACCGCGTTGTTTGGCGTGCTCATACTCTTCGAGGAGGACGATGCCCGCACCTTCGGCGATGACGAAGCCTGCGCGGTTCTTGTTGAACGGCAGGGAGGCATGCAAGGGATCCTCAGCCTTGGTCAAGGCTTTGCAGTTGGAGAAGCCGGCGATGGAGATGCGGTTGATGCCCGCCTCGCAGCCCCCGGTGATGATGGCGTCGGCATAACCATGCTTGATGGCACGATAGGCCTCGCCGATGGAATGCGTGCCGGTGGCGCAAGCCGTCACGATGGGCACGCAGGGACCTTGGGCGTTGTATTTAATGGCCACGCTACCCGAAGCCATGTTGCCAATCATGGTGGGAATCATCAAGGGCGACACCCACCGGGGACCTTCGGCGTTCATCTTGGTGATTTCGCGCAAGATGGTATCGAAGCCTCCGATACCGGAGCCGATATACACACCCAGACGACTGGGATCCATCTGCATGTCCTCGTTGCCCTGCATCGCCTGAATGGCGGCGGCCATGGCATAGATGGCGAAACGGTCGTTGCGTTTGGCGAAGCCTTTGTCAACACCCGCCGCGATGGGGTCGAAGTCCTTCAGCTCGGCGGCGATCTTCACAGGAAGGTCGCTGGTGTCGAACGATTGGATGGGCGCGATGCCACATACGCCATTAATAAGGTTGTTCCAAGTGGTTTCGAGGTCGTTGCCCACCGGCGAAACAACCCCCATTCCCGTTACCACTACTCTTTTATATTGATAATGATTGTTATTCTCCATTCTTCTTACTTCTTACTTCTGTCTTCTGTCTTCTTAAAAAATTCAATTCTCCCATTCCCACAGGCAGGCGGCGGAGACGAAACCAGCACCGAAGGCGCTCATCACGATTTTATCGCCCTCGTGGATTTTTCCGTCGGCCATCATCTCATCGAGCATGATCGGGATGCTTGCCGAAGAGGTATTGCCGTACTTCTGGATGATAGTGGGGTACTTTTCCTCGGGACCGCCCACGATGTTGCGGATGCTTTCGATGATGCGTTTGTTGGCCTGATGCAGCATGAACCAGTTGATGTCGTCGGCAGAGAGATGGGCGCGGTCAAGGATGGTGTTGATGTCCTTGGCCGACTCGGAAACGGCGGTCTTGAACAGTTCCTTGCCTTTCATCACAAGAGGCTGGCCTTTCACATATTTAGACTCAAAAGGCGTGGTCTCCATACCTCTCTCATAATAAAGCACGTCGCGGTCGGAGATCATGGTGAGGTTCACATCCTTGAAGGCGTTGCCTTCGGTAAGCACCACCGCGCCGGCACCGTCGCCGAACAGCACGCTGCAGTCGCGTTCATGCCAGTCGCAATATTTGGTGGGTTCCTCCGCACACAAGATCAGGATGTTCTTAGCGCGACCGGCCTTCATCATGCCGTCGGCAAGCATCAGGGCGTTGACGAATCCGGCGCAAGCCACATTGATATCCAGGCCCGCGCAAGTGAGGCCGATACGTTTCTGGACGATACAGCTCAGTCCGGGAGTGATGTGTCGGTTGGCCACATTCGACACCAGAAGGAAGTCGATTTGGTCGGGACGCAAGCCTGAAGCCCTGATGGCTTTGACTGCGGCGTCCACCGCCAAGTCGTACAAATCTTCGGTGGATAATAAGTGACGGGTCTTTATTCCAGTCCGCGAGGTGATCCAAGCGTCGTTGGTATCCAAGAATTTTGATAAGTCATCATTACTGACGGTCATCGTCGGCAATGAGCTTCCAGTTCCAATGATTTTCATATTGATTCAAAAATAGGTTTTATCGGCTGCAAAAATACCACACCTCCCCCTCCCAGCGGGAAAAAGGTGGCCTTTACGGGCAAAATGTGGCGAAAAACGCCATTTTGGGACAAAAACCCCCATTTTTGGGACGAAAAACGGGGTGTTTGGGTTTTTTAGGGATAAAAAAACCAAGATTTTGGGACGAAAAAATTGTTTTTTTGAGGCAAAATACCTACCTTTGCCCCATCAACAAGGGGCAAAATGGGTGCAGAAACCACCAAATTGATATTGTTCGGGGCCAATCTGGTGTTCATTGTGACCAACCTATACGGGTGGTTGTTGAAGCGTTTTTACGTGCCAGAGGCCTATAGGGACAACCTCAACGAGCTTTATCCCGCCCAACAGAGCGTGGCTATTTTTTACCTGCTACAACTTTTCGAGATCCCTTATTTATTAATGGTGGGACAACCTCAGGCCCTGTTTTACGCCAACGGAACCGCTTTGTTGCTGTTCACATCCTCTATGCTGGTGATGTTGAAATCCTATTTCTTCCCTGAGGCACCTATAACTCGCCGGTGGTGGTTGTTTTGGCTCCCGGTGGGATTGTGTTGGGTTGTCTTGTTGCTTCCCTTGTTGAAGGCATCCCTGTTGACCCCCATGTTTCTGCGCGTGATGACGTGGGTGGTGCTTGCGGTATTCTTGGGTTATCTATTCCTTCTCAACCGTTTTCGTTTGCAACTGGCTCAACGGATTCACGAAATTGACGAAGACGAGTACTCCAACGAGGAGGACTTCCCTGTGAAGTTTGCCAGAAGCATCAAGTGGCTGCCATTGCTTCTGGTCATCTTGCTAGTTGCAACTTTCCTGTCCAACAACGTTTGGGTCAAGATGGTCCGCGACGTGTTGTTCTCAGTGATTGATGTATGGTTCATCCTCTTTACGTTGAATCCCCACCGAAAGCTCAAAAAAATACCCGAGACGCTGCAAAAGGACAGCGCCAAGGAGGATGCTCCAGTGAAGTATCATGTCTCAGAAGAGCAACGCAAAGAGTTGGGAGCCAAGATGATGAAACTGCTCCAGGAAGAGAAGCTGTATCTTGAGGCCCATTTCACGATGAGCGACTTGGTTCAACGGATGAGCACCAACAAGACGTATTTGAGCGAGGTAATCGCCCGTAGCGAGTACGGGTCGTTTTACCAGTTGGTCAACACGTTGCGCATCGAACATGCCTGTCAGTTGCTGAGTGAGGACTCCCACCTGAAGATGGAACAGGTGGCGTTTTCCTCGGGTTTCTCCTCGGGGAGCGCTTTTTCGCAGGTTTTTAAACGCATCAAAGGTGTTTCGCCTTCGGAATATTTGCGGGAGAAAGCGTAATTTATTTTTAAATATTTGATTATCAAATATTTTATTCTCGTGAAATATACCGAGAATAAAATGTTTTTTACCCATAATAAAATTGTTTATACTTAAAATAAAGCTTCTCTCGGGTTCATTCCATACCTTTGAATTGTTTTTAAAAAATCAAATAAAATTTAGTATAATGAAGACATTTACACATCATCTCATGAGAGTGGCCGCAGGGCTGCTCATCGTGATGCTCACGGCCAACATGGGGTGGGCGCAATCAACGCTCTTTGGCTCAGGAACACAGAGCGAACCGTACCTCATCCAAAGCGATGCTGACTGGGCAACTTTTGTTGACTGGATCAACAACCAGAACAGCACTTACGGCAGCATGTACTACAAGCTGGGTGCTGACATCAATGTGAACACCATGGCAGGCACAAGTTCTTCCAGTTCTTTTAAGGGAACTTTCGACGGCGACGGCCACACCATGACTCTCGAACTCGAATATTCCCAGAATTATTGCGCTCCATTCCAATTTGTCGCTAATGCAACATTCACGCGGTTGCATGTTACTGGTAGCATAACAACTTCGTCCCGGTATGCAGGAGGCCTCTGTGGAAATGTCCCTACCAGTAACACAAACGTTTATTTCGTTAATTGTTGGAGTAGCGTTACTATCACGTGCAATTACGGAAACTACAGCGGCTATTGTGGTGGTTTTCTCGGAAATGTGGCTTATACTACCTGCAAAGCTTATTTCACCAACTGCAGGTTCGACGGCAGTCTCATTGCAGGCGTTAATAATACGAGATATCTCAATGGCTTCTTTGGAAACAAGGGCGACTGGGCTTACTTCACCAACTGTCTCTCTATTCCCATCTCATTTCCGTCTGAATACAGTGGCTCTTTTGCCTATCAATCAGCTTCTAATCTAGTCAACAGTTATTATTCCGGAGACTTTGATTATAAACAAGGTATTGAAGTTGGCGACATGACAAACGAAGATCTTCAGGCAGCTCTCGGCAGCGGGTGGGAGATAAATGCTGATAAGGTGGTTCCTGTTTTCGACAAGAAGAACCTCACAGCGGGCAGCATCGAATGTGACGAATTCTTCAGGTACACCGGCGAGGAAATCCTTGTGACTCCTACGGTGAAAGACATGGACGGTGAGGTTGTCGATCCCGCGAATTACAGTGTGAGTATCACACCCACTATTGTTTTGGCATTAGGCAACTACACCATGACGGTTACCGGCAACACTGGCAACGGCTACAATGGCACCTTGACCCATTCTTTCCAAGTTATCAACCAGCTGAACGGCCAAGGCACCCAAGCCAATCCATATACCATCAGCAACACTACCGATTGGAACACCTTCGTCCAAGCTGTGGCGACTGGTTGCACCTATAAAGACCAGTTCGTGCAGCTGACGCATGACATCGAAATCAGCACAATGGCAGGTGTACTGGATGACTATCCTTTCAGTGGCACCTTCGACGGTGGCATCTACGATGGCAACACGCTGACGGGCAGCCACACACTGACAGCCAACATCGTGAACACCGATGCTGATGAGATGTACGTGGCTCCTTTCCACTATATCTATGAAGCTACCATCAAAAACCTCAATGTAGCGGGCAACATCACATCAAATAGCCAATATACAGCTGGTCTTGTAGGTTTCATTGGTGGACAAAACAATAGCGGCGATGCTTATAGGAATAAAATAACCAACTGTGTTGTCACTGCCACACTTACCATCGGTGCCAACTACGCAGGTGGCTTTGTGGGTAAGACCAATAATTCCATCCATACCAGTTTCACGGATTGTGTCTTTGCTGGCACCGTCGAGAGTGACAACCCCTCTGAGCCACGCAACTACGCCGGCGGCATTTTGGCACACGGTAATTCTTCCACCGTTTACCTTTACAACACCCTGGAGAAAGGTACCTATACTAACATCGGTTCCATGAATCCACTAGGAAACAATATGACATTGAACCAAAGCGGCACCAGTTTTTATTACTTTAACGACAGGACTAATGCATGGGGCTATGGTCTTCAAGAATCATATCACTGCTATAAAGTAACCCCGACTGCGCCGGAAGACAACATTTATCTGCAACACTCGCTTCAAGACTACACTTTCTATCAACAAGCCACTTTATCAGGCTTAAAGATGTCGTATGCCTATAATGGCAACGTTATCAGCTTGGGCTATACGTTAAAGATGGGTGCCGATAACATGACGGAAAACAACCACTATAATGTGACCATCAAGAACAGCAACAATGAAACGGTTCTTCCCGCAAACCTCACGGAAGTTGACAACTACACCATTAGTTTCGCTGCCAAAGAAGACAACACTATTGGTTACGCAGGTCAAACAACAGCTTACTCCTTCATGGTCAAGGATGGCGAAAGCCTTGATGGTTATGTGTTCGCCACCGAGGGTGAAGGCACTGAAAAGGTTTATCTCATCGAAAACGAGAGCGACCTCGAACTGTTTGCAGCCTACGTCAACAGCGGCCATAATGCCTCTGGCAAAACCTTCAAGCTGCAAAACGACATCGAGATGACTGGTGAACACGCAGCCATTGGAATCAATTATAATTCCAGTTCAAGTTACAGGTTCCGTGGCACCTTCGACGGTAACAGCAAAACCATCGCTAATCTGACCATCAACAAGCCCAACGACGACTATCAAGGTTTGTTCGGATATAGTGATAACGGCGCCATCATTAAAGACCTAACCCTAACCAATTGCAACATTACTGGCAAAAACCGCACAGGTGGTATTGTAGGATTTGCTGGCCTGTCAACAGGCTCTTCTGGAAGTATGACAAATGTCACTGTTCAGAATTGCTCTGTCAGCGGCAACATTACTGGTGCGGAGTCTGTCGGTGGTATCATAGGTCTCGCAAACCGTGCCACCATTACTTTGTGTGAGAATACAGCCAGTATCACAGGTTCAAAAAACTGTGGCGGCATTGTAGGTGAATCTTATACTATTTATAATGAATTCAGCCAGTGCTTGAATTTAGGCATCATCACAGGAAACAGCTATGTGGGAGGCGTTTCAGGTTGTACATTTAATAAAACTTCATTTTCCAACTGTTATTATGCCACTCCATGCAACGTGCAAGCGACGTGGTATAATAGCGGCATCGACTATGAAGGCTATCTTGAACGCGCTTACATCATCAGCGAAGGCGAACATGTCACAAGCCTCACCATTACTGAAGATGCCTCCATCACCAGTAAAGCAGGCGCAAAGTATTACAAAGCTGCCGACTGGACATTGAGCTTTACGCTTGACGAGGGTTACAACTTCATTAACTACGTTTGCGAAGGCGGCACCATGACCGACCTCGATGTCGCCGAAGGTGACCATACGTTGACCATTGACTTTGGCAATGCCACCGATGTGACTATCAGTGCTTTGATGAGCAGTGTCACCGCCACCGACATTGCCGGCGCCACCATCGCCACCATCCCCGAGCAGCGTTGGAAAGGCGGTGATCTTGTCGAGCCTACGCTTACTGTGACTGACGGAGAATACACTCTGGTTGAAGGCACTGATTATGTGGTTGAATATACCAACAATACTGCAATCAGTCAAGGCACAGCTACTGCAACGCTGACAGGTATCAACAACTATTATGGTACAAATAGCGCCACTTTCAACATTGCGGACTTCCCGCTGTTGACTCCTGGGAGTTCAAATACCGCCAGCAATCCCTACCTGATTGCAACTGAGGCCGACCTGCAAGCTCTGGCATGCATCGTGAACAACGGTGCCCGTTCTGGTGGCTTCTATAAACAAACCGATAATATTACCCTTACCGAGGAGCACACCGCTATCGGCACAAATGACAACAGATTTGAAGGTTCCTATAATGGTGACAATCATACCATCAGCGGGCTGATTATCAACAAGCCCACATCACAATATCAAGGACTATTTGGTTATTTTTATGGCACTACAAGAGTCATCGAAAGAATCAATCTTCTGGATTGTGATATTACAGGCAACAAATATGTCGGTGGCATCGTTGGTTATCTTAGTTATGGAACCGTCAAGGACTGCACCGTCAGTGGAGAGATTAAAGCCGGAGGCAAGAATTCCGAATCACATGGTGGCATTGTCGGTTATAGTGTTGGCAGCAACTCCATAACGAAGATAGAGAATTGTATCAATACTGCCAGCGTGACTGGAGATGGTCGATACCATGGTGGCATTGTGGGATATGGCTATTATGGTAAAGCATCAAACTGTTTCAATGCGGGAACAGTAGAAGGCACCCATAATGTGGGATCCATTGCTGGCAATATTGCAACAGGCTCTAACTATTTCACCCTCACCGACAACTACCACACCGCAGGCACTACCGGTGGCGTTGGCATTGATTATTATTCAACAACAGGCACTGACCAAACTGGTGCCGAGGTGGTAGTGAAGATTACCGCTGCCGCAGACATCATGACCTTTGTGTTGCCTGAAACGCCCACCTATGTCTGGAACTCTGAGAATCTTTACAAGAGTGGCACCGTGGTTACTTTGGATTATGATGTCCCTGTTGGCATGGTGTTCGACCATTATGCTGTCAACAGCGGTGAGATCAGCAATTCCGGTGTCGCCAATGGGGAACACACTCTGACTGATTTCAGCGAGGATGTACACATTACCGCTACTTGCGCAGAAATGCCGATTAATCTCGAAGACGGTCATGGCGCTATCGCCGACATCGCAGACTTGATCTTCAACGGCCTGGAGCAGCATCCCGCTCCCGTGGTCACCTACGACGATGTCGTTTTGGTGGAGAACAACAACTACACCGTGACTTACAGCGAAGGCTGCACCAACAAAGGCACCTACACCATCACCGTCACGGGTGCGGGCCGCTACTATGGCACCCTGACAAAAGATTTTACTATCAACGCATTCAACATCAGCGGTGATGGCGCCATCAGCATCCTCGGTCTCGAAGCAGACTACGGACAGACAGGCAGTGCCGTACATCCCACACCAGCCCAAGTGACCTGCACCGCCATCGACAACGCCATCCTCGTGCTTGACACCGATTACGGAATCACCTACGATGGTGCATGCATCCTCCCTGGCAACTACAACATGAACCTGAACGGCCAAGGCAACTACACGGGCACGAAGACCATTCCGTTTACCATTCTTGAAGCTTACGGCATTACTCTGAACAATGGTGCGACCTCTTGTATATTGCCAGTCGATGGTTGTAGCACTCACTCCTATTGGCAAAAGAATGAATTCGTAATGTCTTCCACAGCTTTAACCGCCATGACTGGCAAGGCCATCACTTCAATGCAGTTCTATATAAGAGATCCTTACCCTGCCAAGTGGAATGACACTTTCAAGGTGTTCATGAAGGAAGTGGATTACACGGCCATTGCAAGCGACGATGGATACAGTGGTCTGGAAGGAGCCACCATCGTCTATGAAGGGGAGCTTGACAACACCTCGGCGGTGATGACAGTCAGTTTCACCACACCCTATATCTATCAAGGAGGCAATCTGCTGATTGGATTCTATACGGCTTCCAAAGGAAACCAAATCTGCTGCAACACTTTCTATGGAGAGACAACTGATGATTACACTAGTATCCAAGCCACCAATTACTCCAACCCAGAAGCGATCACTTCCGGAACCAGAAGGAAAATCCTGCCCAAGACCACATTCTGGTATCAGAATACTGAAACGGCTACCCTTGAGGTGGCTGGCTACGGAGAAAGCACCGATAACGACAAGTGGGTGTTCATCGCTTCTCCTGTGGTTCAGGACATCGTTCCCTCAGCAGCCAACGGCTTTATCGTAGAACCGGCTGCAAACTATGACCTCTACCGTTTCAACCAAAGTGCAACGAAAGAATGGGAGAACTACAAGGCCCACACCCAAGGCTTCGTCCTCGAAAACGGCAAGGGCTACCTCTATGCCAGCAAAGAAGGAGCTACGCTGACCTTCACTGGCACGCAAAACTCCGATGCCTCGAAAGAGGTGGCACTCGACTACGACAACGATGCCGAATTGGCCGGCTGGAACCTCGTGGGCAACCCGTTCAACGCTTCCGCCACCATTGACATGCCTTATTACAAGATGAATGACAACGGTAACGGTGTTGAGGGCGTCGAGAACCCCGAAAGCAATCGCGTTCCGATAGCTGCCCACACAGGCGTTCTGGTGCAAGCCACTGGCGAGGATCAAACAGTCACCTTCACCAAGGTAGAGGAAGAGCATGCCGCTCCAAGCCAAGGCAACCTGGAAGTCGTCCTTACCCAGACCAACACCCGCAGCAACGCCAAGCTTGACAACGCCATCGTGAGCTTCAACGAAGGCAGCCGTCTCGGCAAGTTCTACTTCGGCCACCAGAGCGCCAACATCTACATCCCGCAGGATCGCGAGGAATATGCCATCGTTTGCAGCAACAAACACGACGAGATACCGGTCAACTTCAAAGCCACGGAAAACGGCACCTACACCCTCACGGTGAATCCCAATGGTGTGGAGATGAGTTACCTGCATCTGGTTGACAACCTCACTGGTGCCGACATCAACCTGCTGGTTACCCCTTCTTATACCTTTGAGGGAAAGACCAGTGATTACGCTTCGAGGTTCAAGCTGGTGTTTGCCTCAAGTGGCACCAACATGGACGACGACTTCGCCTTCATCGAGGGCAACGGCAACCTCATCGTCAACGGTGATGGAATCGTCCAGATTATCGATATGCTGGGCCAAGTCCTCGTCACCCGCAACGTCCATTCTGACTTCCGTCTTCCGACTTCTGACTTCCAGACTGGCGTGTATGTGCTGCGTTTGATTAATGGAGAAAATGTAAAGAAACAGAAAATCATTATCAAAAAATAGTTCTTTATTTTTCCAGAATAAGGTTATTTTGTATCTTTGCGGAAATTTAAACGCAGTTTTATGAGCAGAATAATCGGTAGAGAACAGGAAATAGAAGAGCTTCAGGAGCTTTACCATAGCGGTAAGGCAGAGTTTGTGGCTGTGTATGGTCGCCGTCGTGTGGGCAAGACCTATCTCATCGACGAGACCTTAGGTGACCACATCACTTTCAGACATGCTGGACTGTCGCCTGTCGACGACAACAATAAGCAGAATTTGATGAAAGACCAGTTGCAGCATTTCTATCACTCGCTGTTGTCACATGGTATGAAAAAAAGCCACCAGCCCACATCGTGGTTGGAAGCCTTCTATATGCTACAGGTGCATCTTCAAAATATCGACGATGGTTCCAGACAGGTGGTGTTCATCGACGAATTGCCCTGGATGGACACACCTCGCTCCAAGTTCATCATGGCTTTGGAAGGCTTTTGGAACGGCTGGGCCTGTCATCGCCACAACCTGATGCTGGTGGTCTGCGGCAGCGCCAACTCCTGGATGCTCGACAATCTGGTGAACAACCACGGTGGACTCTATGGCCGTGTCACCTACGAAATCAAGCTTTCTCCCTTCACGCTCAAAGAGTGTGAGGCCTATTTCAAGAGCCTGGACATCAAACTGTCGCGATACGACATTGTTCAGAGTTATATGATGCTTGGCGGTATTCCCTTTTATCTGAACTATTTCAAACGCGGTCTCAGCCTGGCCCAGAATATCGACCATCTGTTTTTTGCTCCCAATGCAAAATTGCGCAACGAATATGACCGCCTCTTTGCCTCGGTCTTCAGCAATCCCGAGGACATGAAGCGAATTGTGAAACTGTTGAGTACCCGGCATTCAGGCTATACCCGCCAGGAGATTCTGGCGAAGACGGGCATGGACAGCAGCGGAGCAGCCACCAAGATGCTCAACGCATTGCAAACCAGCAACTTTATATTGAAGTATCTGCCTTTTGGCAAGGGAAAACGAGAGGAAGCCTATAAACTGACAGACCCTTTCTGCCTGTTTTATCTCCGTTGGGTAGAAGGTCATGATCATCTGAATCCCGACTTTTGGATGCTCAACATGACTTCGCAGCCAGTGATTAGTTGGCGGGGCATTGCCTTCGAAGAGGTGTGCCTGACGCATATCCCGCAGATCAAGGCTGCACTGGGTGTTTCTGGTGTTTCATCCGAGCAGTCGGCATGGGCAGTGAAGGGCGATGACGATACGGAAGGCACTCAAATCGACTTGCTTATCAATCGCAAGGACAATGTTGTCAACCTTTGCGAAATGAAGTTCTACGGAGATACCTTCTCGGTTACGAAAGCCTACGATCGCAAGCTGGCTCACCGCCAGATTTTGCTCTCCGAGATGGTTAACCGCCGCACAGTCATTCATCCGGTACTGATCACCACCTATGGATTAACCTACAATGAATATAGCGGAGTTTTCATGCACATATTGACGCTGGACGATTTATTCCAATAAGATACCATGATAGATAAATATAAACAAATAACAACAGATACAATGAAGCAAACCAAACTCAACATCATTTCGGCATTGCTGTTTGTGGCGGCAATGGCCATTGAGACCAGTGCCTGGGCGCAGGACTTCTCCATCGAAGCGACGTACAACAGCAGCACACACAAGACCCTGTTCACCATCGAGCGCAGCGGCAGCAGCCTGCCACAGCAGACCATCAAGTACCGCACGGTGAACCTCTCGGCATACGCGGGAATACACTACACCGCTGTGAGCGACACTTACACCTTCCCTGAAAACATTACTACTTTGCAGGTAGAGGTTAGTGAATACGACCAATACACCACTTCTTACGCCTACCATTATCAGACCGACACCACCCGCAGCTACCGCTTCGAGGTGCTCGACGTCAACGGCTTTGAGCTGGCACACAATGACCGCAGTATGACGACAGGTGCCCAGTTCAGCACCACCTATCTGAACAACGGAGTCACCGACCTGGTGTATTTCAACGACAACGGTCAAATACAGTCGGGCAGCGGCAACAAATACCTCGATGTCAGCTATTCCTCGTCCAACTGGACACAGGTAACCGACGCTGGCTACAGCCAAGGCGTTCACACTGTCAGCACCAACAGCCTCTACAATAGCAATAGCAACTTGCGCACTATCTTGAACGCCCTCAGCTATAAGATGTACGCCACCGTTTATTTCACCCAAAAAGAGGAACATGACGGTTACCAGTATATACAAATTTATACCGGTAATGCAGGGACATACGACAAAGTGGATGACCCCAATGGCGGCATAGGCACGCTTACCAATTCCCTCTACCGGGCTTGTTTCATTTTGAGCTATTCCCCTAGTGGCAGCGTGATGAGCGATCCGCATTATCAGTTCTTCCCGCATCGTTACAACTATGTGGACAAGGCAGCGGAAATTGCCGCAAACATCACCCATTATGAGTTCGATTACAACAACAGCCATCTCTACGAGCAGAAGTTCATAAACAGCTCTTACAACTCCAGCACTTCCGGCTCGCTAGTGCTTCTACCTACCGCTGAAAACATCAATATCCGTTTTGACGCCGGTGGCGGTGGTAACGACCACGACGAATGGGACTTCAAAAACCTCAAGGTTCGTCTCGCTTTGGTTGACGAAACCTATCCGACACCAATCAACATCGCCGGCATCACTGTTTCGGCGGGACCTTACGTCAAAGGTAACACATTCTATATCAGCGTGCCGTTCAGCGAGATTGTGAACACAGCCAATTACAGCGGCTACAAGAAGCTTGTCACCTCCTGGGGTGATGCCACCTACTGTTCGGGCGACGGCACCAATGTGATTACCTTCAAGGGTACTATCAATGCCAATGCCGGTACAACATTGGCAATCACCAGTTTACAATGCAATTTCAAAGATCTTACAGGCACTTTCTTCCAAGGTTTAGGCAACAGCGGCTACACCGACAGCTTCGATAAGACCTTCAACGGTGTCACCTGCACGGAGAGCTACACTCTCGCCGCCACCAATACCGAGTTTACAGGCTTACAGAGCGAGTATGTGGTGAGCAACACGGCCATCGAGCCGCACCCCACGGTGTATTTCTATAAAGGTAAGAAGGAAACCGCCAACAAGGTGCAACTCACAGAGAATACAAACTACACCTTGTCGTGGGCCAACAACAATGCGGCGGGCACGGGCTCCGTTACCGCCACGGGTATAAACAGCTACACTGGCTCTGCCAGCACTACATTCCCTATCCGCTGGAGTACCTACACCGTCAGTTTCTATGGCAACGGCAGCATAGGCATCCCGGTTACGGGGACGATGAGCGACCAGGCATTCCAATATGGAGTGGCGCAGAGCCTCAGCGCCAACGCCTTCAGTCGCGAGGGCTTCACCTTTGCCGGATGGAACACCCAACCTGATGGCAGCGGCGCCAGCTATAGCGACGGAGAGGCAGTCACAGGACTCACCTCCGAGGACGGCGCTGTCATCGACCTCTATGCCCAATGGACCGTCATCCCTGAGGTGACAGTGTCTAATTCAGACCAGACCGTATGTCTGGGCGATTCAATAGAAGACATGATCATAACCGCGACCAACGGAACGATAACGAGTGTGACCGGTCTTCCAGCTGGAGTAGAGTGGAGCGGCACAACGATAAGCGGCACTCCGACAGTGAGCGGCACGTTCAATGTGACAGTTACAGTTAGCAGCGACCAGACCCCGGACTGCGGCGAGGAGACAGCAACTGCAACAATCACAGTGAA
>CACZQL010000096.1 GCA_902783365.1 uncultured Bacteroidia bacterium
AACATCTCCAACCGTGAAGCCATCCAGCTCGTGGTGAAGGGCAACGCCAACAAGGACTTCGACTGTGTGATTGCCAAGCTTTGCAACGTGAGTGAGGTGAGCTATGTGGCTGAGGCGCCCGCTGGTGCCTTCGGTTTCATCGTGGGCAGCACCGAGTTCTTTGTGCCGCTCACTGGCAGCGTCGATGTCGAGGCCGAGATCAAGAAACTTGAAGAGGAGCTGAAATACGCCCAGGGTTTCCTGAAGAGCGTTGAAGCGAAGCTCTCCAACGAACGCTTTGTGAGTGGTGCTCCTGCCGCCGTGGTGGACAAGGAACGCAAAAAGAAAGCCGACGCCGAGGCCAAGATCGCTGTGATTGAGCAGCAGTTGGCGGGGCTGAGGAAATAATTATTCTGGCCTGTAGAGACGGTGTGCACGCCGTCTCTATGTAGAACAATTGGGCTTCACCAACCATTGATGAAGTCCAATTTTGTTTCAATAAAAAAAGATGCAGAAACGGTTGGGTAGCGCACTCCTGTGCGCACCCCGCCCGCCTACTTTTTCGAACCTGCCCGTGCCTTGTGACGGAACAAGGGTTAGTTCTGAGGCGAGGAGCGCACTAACCGGACAGAACGACCGTAGCCCAGGTAGCATTCGTCCATGCCGCAGTAGTTCGAACCGAATTCGAAGATCCACACGTCGGAGCCCTCAGAGGAGAGTGAACTCGACCAATAGCTGCCCTCGCTGTCAACATAGTAGAGTTCGTCGTCCCCCCAGTAGCCTGCGGCGGGCAAGAAGAGACTGTTGCCGTTGCTCGCAGTGAACAATCGTCCGTTCACTCCATTCTGGGTTGTCCAAGATGTGTTGGTACTGACCTTCAGTTCCCTCCATTGGTTATACGTGGGCATACACCAACCACTACCCGATTGAGTCTCGCCCCAAGCAAAGTAGTCGCCGTAACCCTCGGGGGTATCGGCTCCAACATTGCAAGTCGCCCACAACGTGCCGCTCGGCAGGCCAAGGTCAACGTAAGCGTGGCCGTTAAGGCCACCACCACCGCCGCCACCGCTGTTTCCACCTCCACCCCCATTATTCGGGTCATCGGGTTTTGTGCAGCCACAAGCAATAGCAACCGAAAAGGCAACTAATGCCATCATTGTCATTTTTCTAATGTTTTTCATCTTCCTCTTCATCTGTTTTCTTTTTCGTTTTGTAATTTGCAAATTTTGTCAAGAAGAGCCAGTCTTTCCTCTCTACGATACTTCTTTTCATGACCTTCAATACTGATTGTACGATAATCTTTGAAAACCTCGTCAACTAAACTCTCTACATTGTTGATGAATAGGTTTCCCTCAAAGGATTTAATCGTATCCAATGCGATTACCATGTTTCCTGTCGGTTCCTCTGAAGGAATGCCAACAATATTGTTTTCACTCATTTCTTTTACCCTAAATTCGTCATCGGGCACAACTTCAAGTTTGGCGGATTTCCGAACACCGAATGATTGTGAAATGATAAGCCATACAACGAAAGAAGCGCAGGAATCAACATTTGCTTATCCCGCTATCGAGGCTCTCGCATTGCCCATTACGAAAGATAAGCAATGCATCAGCCCACACTTTAGGTATGATACTATAAGCAATATATACCAAAACTATGGACGATGACCATTGCGTTATCACGACACAACATAGAATTTGCGAGATTCCGATAGCCGCAGATAAACGCCAGTTCAGCGTCTTTGTCAATATGTCTGCCGCTTGGGTTTTGCCAAACGGCGGAGCAAATATAAGAAAAATGCGAAAAACAAGTAGAAAAAAGAAAAACTATACGAAATAATCGCAAATAGATTATTATCGATTAATCACTTCTTCTGCGAAATCAAATAATCATAAAGCATCGAAGGAGAGAAAACCAGAGGACGTTCAATCTCTGCTTCTATAAAGTCTTTGTCGCCGGAAAGAATCATGTCGGCATGATGGAAAAGGGCATCACTTAATACAGGAATGTCTTTCGCATCACGCAAATTACCCATTGGCATCGGGGAACTTCCACAAAACACAAAAGGCAGTTTGTGATATAACAAATAAACCTTTTCCGACTTTTCTTTCCATTTCATTTCGAGTATTGCCTTAAACTCGGCATCCACATAATCAGACACTAATAGTTCATGGCTGCTTTCGAAAAGCATATTCATCAAGGTCCCAGCTTTGCCACCAAAAACAAAAGCCGACACCAACACATTCGTGTCGATTAATATGCGCATTGGGCAACCCTTTCACGCCTAAAACCAG
>CACZQL010000097.1 GCA_902783365.1 uncultured Bacteroidia bacterium
AACAGTGCGAATCCTCTATCCTATGCCCATCATCTTTATTTAAATAATAATGAAATAAGGGATTTGGTTATCCCCAACAGCGTGACGAGCATCGGGAATTCTGCTTTTAATGGATGCACAGGTCTGACCTCCGTCAACATCCCCAACAGCGTGACAAGCATCGGGAATTTTGCTTTTGAGAACTGCACAGGTCTTACCTCCGTCAACATCCCCAACAGCGTGACGAGCATCGGGAATGATGCTTTTAGTGACTGCTCAGGTCTGACCTCCGTCACCATCCCCAACAGCGTGACGAGCATCGAGATTTGTACTTTTTCTGGCTGCACAGGTCTGACCTCCGTCAACATCGGCAATGGCGTGACGAGCATCGGGTCGCTTGCATTCTCTTACTGTTCATCCTTAAAAGACCTCTACTTCGACGGCACAAAGGCACAGTGGAACAATGTGAGCAAGGGGTGGTTCTGGAATGATGGGGTTGCCTCCGACTACAAGGAGCACTGGCGTTGCACCGTCACCTTCAACGCCAACGGCCACGGCACGGCACCCGCCCCGCAGACCAACCTGTGGAGCGATGAGAGCATGGCCACCCAGCCTGCCGCCCCAACCGAAGCGGGCTATGTCTTCACGGGCTGGTACACCGATGCCCAATGCACCACGCCGTGGAACTTCGGCACCGACATAGTGCCCGACGACATGACACTCTATGCCGGTTGGGACCTTTGGGTGCAAGAACTGCAAGGCTCTGGTACGGCCGAAGACCCTTATCTAATCAACAACAACGATGAATGGAGCTTCTTCGCACAAAGCATCAACATCGGCATAACCTACGCGGACCAAACCGTGAAACTCGCCGCCGACATCACCGCCACCGTCATGGCAGGCTCGCACATCAACGAAACCAACTACTATGCTTTCAGCGGCACCTTTGACGGCGACGGACACACCATCACCCTCGCCCTCTCGGGTAGCGGCGAAGGCATAGCCCTCTTCTCCGACCTCAACGGCGCGACCCTCAAGAACCTGAAAGCGCAGGGCACCGTAACCACTAACGACCGACGCCCCGCCACCTTTGCCATCATCGTTTTCGGTAACAGCACCATCAGCAACTGCTGGAGCACCGTGGCCGTGTCGTCAACCAGGACCAGCGATTGGATTGACGGCGGCGGCTTCGTGGGCCGTGTCAGTTCAAACGCCACGCTCAACATGACCGACTGCGCCTTCCACGGCTCAGTGACCTTCACCAACGGGGCCACCACGGGCGGCGGCATGATAGGGTACACGCAAAGCAACGCGACGGTCAACCTCACCAACTGCCTTTACAGCCCCACCTCGCTCACGCTGAACGTCAGCCAATACAACCCCCGCATCTTCGTCTCGGGCCAGGAATCAGGCAACCTCACCAACTGCTACTACAACGCCGTGGCAGCGGCCTCGGTACTCGCGAGCCAAGGCACTGACGCCTCGGATATGACCAACGAAGAGTTGGTTGCGGCCCTCGGCCCGAACTGGACCATCACCGACGGCTTTGTGGTGCCCAAATGGATATTAACCTTCACCAAGACCATCGCCGGCTACGGCACGGGCAACGGCGGCTGGCAGTTCATTGCCTCGCCCGTCAATTCGGTGAATCTCACGGAGGTGACCCATCTGTTCGAGAACGTGTACGACCTCTATTATTTCGACCAAACAGGCGGCGACAACGGCAAGGAATGGAAGAACCGCAAGGCCCACACTGACACCTTCACCACCTTCGCCTCCGGCCAAGGCTACCTCTACGCCAATAGCGGGGATGTCACGCTGATGTTCACGGGCGTGCCTTACGATGGCAACGGGGAAGTCACACTCACCAAGACTGACGGCTTTGAGTTTTCGGGATGGAACCTCATTGGTAATCCGTATGCCACAGCGGCCACACTCGACCAACCTTTCTACAGAATGAACCCTGAAGGCACGGCACTCTCGGCGCAAGTGGAGGCCAACAACCCCGTGGCGGCCATGGAAGGCGTGTTTGTGGAGGCCAGCACCAACAACGAAACGGCTACTTTCACCCAAGTCAACAACAGCAAGGGCGGCGAAAAAAGCACTGTGTCCATGCTCACTCTCAACCTCACCCGTAACGGAGGCGAGGCCATCGACAACGCCATCATCCGCTTCGACGGCGGGCAAAACCTTGGCAAGTTCACGCTCCACAAGGACGACAGCAGGCTCTACATCCCGCAAGACGGCGAAGACTACGCCATCGTGAGCGCAGAAGCCCAAGGCGAACTGCCCCTCAACTTCAAGGCCCGCGAGAACGGAACCTACACCCTGACCATCTCAACGCTCAACGCTCAACGCTCAACGCTCCACTTGATTGACCATCTGACAGGCAACGAAGTGGACCTGCTGCAAACCCCAAGCTACACCTTCCAAGCCAAAACCACCGACTACGCCTCGCGTTTCCGCTTGGTGTTCGTGGCTCATGAAGACCACCAGGATGACTTGGACAACCAAGATAACTTCGCCTTCATCAGCGACGGCAACCTCATCGTCAACAACACAGGCACCCTCCAAATCTTCGACATCCTGGGTCACCAACTCCTCTTCAAGGAACTGCCAACTTCCAACTTCCAACTTCCAACTTCCAACTTCCCCTCCGGCGTGTATGTGTTGCGCCTCATCAACGGCAAGGACGTGAAGACCCAGAAGTTGGTTGTAAAATAAATATGGAAGAACTCAAACAACGCATATTAAAATTATGAAAAAGTATTTACATCTGTTTCTATTCTTATTCGCACTTGCCAGCATCGCCATGGGACAAGGGCCCGCGTCAACCGCTCACTGGTTCGGCTACATCTTGCCACCCAGCCCGGCAGAATACAAGTATGTCTCTTTTACCATGCAGGACTTAGGGTCCGTATCCGTCGCTTCGGGCGAGCAACCTCAAGTAACCTCGGCTACCTTTGCCGATGGTTATGTGTGGAGCCTGAACAACTACTTCGGCTATTGCCTTTACAGGTCAAGATTCGACGCCACCAATAATCTTATTGAAGACCCTGAACTGATGGTTGAAGACGTTCCCTATTTCAACGACATGGCATACAATCCTGCCGACGGATTGATTTATATCATTACCGAAGAGCACCTGAAAAGCTTCAATCCGGCGACTCCTAACAACATGCAAGACCATGGTGTGATCGAGAACGACGGTTTCAATTTGGCTATTGACATGGATGGAAACGCTTATATCATAAGCTCCTGGGGCAATTTCTGTTCATTGAATCTTTCCAATGCCCAGATGACCGTGATCAGCCCGATTGATTTGCCGTTAAAAATGTCTTTTGACATGCTGACTGGAGAATTGTTTGGCGTTTTTATGGGCAATTTATATCAGATTGACACCCATACCGGAGCCTATACCCTGTTGGGCGCGCTCCACGAGGGAACCACCAGCTATGACCCCACCTGCCTGTTTATGACCTATGGGTCCAATCCGACGGAATTCACTGTCGGCGATTTGAACTATCGTGTCAATGACGACCATGTATCCGTAACGGTTACAGGCCATGTGAACGGTTATGAAGCCACTGGAGATTTGATCATTCCAGCCTCGGTGAGCTATGGAGGAAATGACTATGCTGTAACCACCATTGGCGAAGCCGCCTTCTTGTATTGCTTTTATCTGACAAACCTGTCCATCCCCAATTCAGTGACCACCATCGAAGCGAGCGCCTTCGCCTATTGCCAAGGTTTTACCGGCGATTTGGTGATTCCCAATTCAGTGACCACTGTCGGGTATGGCGCCTTTCAGATATGCCCTGGTTTTAATGGAGACCTGATCATAGGAACTGCTGTCACCGAGATTGGCGATTATGCCTTCAATTCATGCGATGGCATGACGGGCACCTTGTACATTCCTAGCGGCGTGCAATCACTGGGTGGCAACTCTTTCGGCTATTGCGCTTTCAGCGGCATCGTCGTTGACCCTGAAAACAGCGTCTATGACTCAAGGAACGACTGCAACGCCATCATCAAAACGAGCACCAACGAGTTGCTTACAGGATGCAAAAACACAATTATTCCCAACACGGTCACATCTATTGGCTATTGCGCTTTCAGGGGCGTCCAAGGTTTGACTTCCATTGAAATCCCGAACTCAGTGAAGTATATTGGAGAGAACGCCTTCGCGTTTTGTTATGATTTGACGGGTGATTTGACCATCCCGAATTCTGTGGATACCATTGGTGCAGGGGCATTCTTCTATTGCGAAGGCTTTGGCGGAACCCTTACCATAGGAGAGTCTGTCACTTTTATTGGCGACGAGGCCTTCAGGAGATGCTCCGGTTTTACGAGAGCGGTCTCATTGGCCACCACGCCTCCCACTCTTGGCGTCGATTTTGGCGGTTTGACGTTTGAACTTTTCGGCTATCCCATCCTCGTCGTTCCCTGCGGATGCGCCGAAGCCTATCGGAACTCCAGTTGGTATGAGCCTTACGGATTGAATGGCTTCAACGAGTTTATTGAAGATTGCAGCGCGGTTGCGGAAGTGGAAGGTACCATTCCGATGGTTTATCCGAATCCCACAAACGGTAAGGTGATCATTGAGGCTGAGAACATCCAAAACATCAGCATTTATAATCTCCTTGGAGAAAAAGTCTTTGAATGCGCCGCTAACGGCGACGTTTTCGAATATGACTTTAGCCATCACACAGCCGGTCTTTACTTCATCAAAGTTGAAACCATCAAGGGTACTGAGACCATGAAGGTTACGTTATTGGATTAAAGTTGTAGTTTTGTAGTCCTTTATAAACAACACAACCCAAAAAACATGAAATTAGGAGTACCGCAACACATCGAATTCAAAAAGCATATTGGTTTCTGGAAACAGATTGGTATGATTATCATTGGTACCACCATCTCGTTGACGCTAACCATTGGAGCGAGCATCATGCTTGAACGCCGAGAACGAGCACACTACCGAAGGTTGTCGGCATTAATGGTGATGGGCAACATCGAGGACTTTGCCAACGGCCTCGATCAGATTGTGGAAAAGCAACAGCGTTGCGACTCGCTTTGTGCTTGGCTTCTTAGCGTCCCTGTCGATGAGCTTGAACTCATGCCACTGCAAACGTTGCATGAACTCGTGGCGGATGCCGCGAGCAACAATTTCGTCTCGTTCGACAAAGCCGCTGAAAACATTTTTTCCAACAATATTGAAACCTGGAAAAACCTGAGTAATTTCCAGTTTATAAACAACGTTGGTGACTGTTTTACACGAATGCACAACATCGAGGAATACTGGAACAACATGGTGAAAGAGGACGAGAAAACCATTGACGAAATCAGCGGAAACCCCGACCAATATCCTGGCAAATATGTTTGCACCAAATGGTTAAGGAACGCCAATGTGCGCCAAGCATTCGCAATGAAGCACAACTGGATTTGCTGGCTGCATTTTCAGGCTGAATACATGCGCTTCGCCAACAAGCAAAACATGAGCGTGATAGGCATTACCGAGAAGGAATTGAGGGAGTTTATGGATGAATACCATAAAGAAATTGTCATCACAGATCAAGCTCCTAACAGTGACGATTTCTACACTCAAAACCTAAACCCTAAAAACCTCCCCACTTTAGACGCTTATCAAAAACAGCTTGACAGCCTAAAAGCGGTTCAAGGACAATGATGCCATCGCATAAGCCTAACCATCTCTCACCCTAACCATCTCTCACCCTCCGGGTGATTCTACGAGGGGAATTTCGGGTTCTAATCATCTCTCACCCTCCGGGTGAGCACCTCTCACCTCTCACCTTTCACCTCTCACCTCTCACCTCTCACCTCTCACCTTTCACCTTTCACCTCTCACCTTTCACCTCTCACCTCCCCCAGGGCTCGCATGGCATTCAGCACCGCCAGCACTGTGACGCCCACGTCGGCAAAGACCGCCATCCACATCGTGGCAATGCCGAAAGCTGCCAACAACAACACCAGTACCTTCACCCCGATGGCGAACCAAACATTCTGCTTGGCGATGCGCAGCGTGCGCCGCGCGATACGGATGGCAAGAGCAATCTTGGAGGGTTTGTCGTCCATCAGCACCACATCGGCGGCCTCGATGGCCGCATCGCTGCCAAGACCTCCCATGGCAATGCCCACATCGGCACGCGCCAAGACCGGGGCGTCGTTGATGCCGTCGCCCACGAAGGCCAGTTGGGAGTTGGAAGTTGGGAGTGAGCAGTTAAAAGTTTCTCAATATAGGCCACTTTGTCGGCAGGGAGCAACTCGGCGTGGTATTCGTCGATGCCGAGTTTTTCCGCCACGACCTGACCTACCTCTTTACGGTCGCCGGTGAGCATCACCGTGCGGCGCACTCCCAACGATTTCAAGTCACTTATAGCTTCGGCGCTATCCTCTTTGACCTTGTCGTTGATGACGATGTGGCCGGCATACTCTCCGTCGATGGCGACATGAACGATGGTTCCAACATGTTCGCAGTCATGCCATTTCGCTCCTATGGCATCCATCATCTTGGCATTCCCCACACAAACCGTCCATTGGTCCACCTTGGCCTTGACACCCAGTCCCGCCATCTCCTCCACCTCGCTCAGCTTGCAGCCATCGGTGGCCTCGTCGGGAAAAGCGTCCCGCAACGCTGCCCCGACAGGATGCGTGGAGTAATGCTCCACATGAGCCGCCAGATGCAACAGATGCCACTCGTCACACTTCTCGGGATGCACCGCAGTGACGGCGAACTGGCCATGAGTCAAGGTGCCCGTCTTGTCGAAGACCACCGTGTCCACCTTCGACAACACATCCAAGTAATTGGAGCCTTTCACAAGGATGCCTTTGCGCGAAGCCCCACCGATGCCTCCGAAAAAAGTAAGCGGCACACTGATGACCAAGGCGCAGGGACACGACACCACGAGGAACATCAAGGCGCGATAGAGCCAGGTGGCGAAACTGCCCATGAAGTCGCCCGTGAAAAGCGGAGGCAGCAAGGCCAACGCCAGGGCGGCGAATACCACCACGGGGGTATAGACGCGCGCGAACCTGGTTATGAAAGTCTCGTTTTTCGACTTGCTCTCCGTGGCATGCTCCACCAAATCGATAATCTTCGACACCGTGCTTTCGCCGAAAGCCTTGGTGGTGCGCACTTTGACCAATCCTGAAAGATTGACGCAACCCGAGATCACCTCGTCGCCTTCGCCCGCATTACGAGGAACACTCTCGCCCGTCAAAGCCACCGTGTTCAAACTGGTGTTCCCTTCAACGACCACACCGTCCAACGGCACCTTCTCCCCTGGTTTGACGAGGATGGTCTCCCCTACCGCCACTTGTTCAGGACCCAAATCTTCCACCGCCCCGTCGCGGACTACATGTGCCACATCGGGCCGGATGTCCATCAGGTGGGCGATGCTCTCGCGACTCTTGCCCTCGGCATAACCCTCGAAAAGCTCCCCAATCTGGAAAAACAGCATGACGAAAACCGCCTCGGGATACTGCGTCGCGGCACCAGGCAGGAAACCGATACAGAGTGCCCCAAGGGTAGCCACCGACATGAGGAAATGCTCGTTGAAAGCCTCCCTGTGCGCCAGCCCTTCCGCGGCCTCTTTCAAGGTGTCGAAACCGATATAGAGATAAGGAACCAGATAAACCAAAAGAAGTTGCCATTTCGACAAGCCACAGGTCTTCTCCACAACCACGGCAGCAATGAGCAGCAAAGCCGCGACCGCGATCTTGAGGATTTGCTTTTTCAGTCCTTCCTCATGATGATGTTCGTGATGATGATGTTCTGACATGATTCATTCTCCTTTCGTTGGCAAAGATAAGAAGGATATGCGACGATCGTCCTCCTTATTTATGACGATTCTTGCTTTCCCGATTCACAAAGATTGGGGATTCTTCCTTTCGTTTTGTTTCTTTTTTTATTTAGAAGCTGTTTTGATTTTTTTTCGAGCTTCTTTGAGAGGGATTTTTGAGGATGATTTTTCTGTTGAGCGAACGACGATAGCGGGCTATCGGAGCGAGTGAAACGAAAAATCAGACCAAAAAGGCCCACAAAGAAGCCGAAAAAGAAAAAAATAAATAACTTTAAACAAAAAATCAAAACAGCTTCTTAATTTTGCATGATTAACCTAACAGCCACAAAGACATGAGATATTACATTGTTGACGCATTCACCGAGAAACCTTTTGGCGGCAACCCTGCCGGGGTGGTGTTGCTCGACGGGGACACCTTTCCGGAGGAGACCCTGATGCTGAACATCGCCGCCGAGCTTCGTTATTCGGAGACCGCTTTCATTCGCCGGCATTCCGAGCGGGAGTTCACCCTCCGTTATTTCACCCCCAAGGCGGAGGTGGATCTGTGCGGTCATGCCACCATCGCCTCTTATTATCTGCTCCATCAGAAGGGACTGGCGGCAGGTCATTGTCTTTGCCACACTTTGGCTGGTGATTTGCACATCGAGACCGGACCACGGGTGTTGATGCAGATGTCCACGCCTCGCATCGAGGCCACCCTTGCCGAACCCGAAGCGGTTTTCAAAGCTTTGGGGGTCATCCCCCACCCGCTTCCCCTGCCCGTCCAGTTGGTCTGTGTGGGCTTGCCCGACATCATGATTCCTTTACCCGATGTGGCCACGCTGCAATCGATCCGGCCCGACATGGAGGCCATCAAAGAGGTCACGCGGCAATACGGGGCGGTCAGCCTTCATCCCTTTGCCTTCAGCAACGACGGCTACACGGCCCATGTACGCGACTTCGCCCCGTTGTACGGTGTCCCTGAGGAATCCGCCACCGGCACTGCCAATGCCTCGTTGACCTACTACTTGCAACAATGCGGCTGCCTCGGCGCCGAGGCGGAGTGTACTTTCATCCAAGGCGAGGCGATGGGAAGGCCCTCGGTGGTCGCCACCCGCATCCAAGCCGACGGAAACCTTTTTGTAGGAGGCACCGCCGCCGTGGTCGCCGAAGGCATCCTGACAACTTATTAAACATCTCTCCCATGGATTACATCACCCATTACACATCACCCCTCGGTGGAATCACGTTAGCCTCTGACGGAGAGGCACTTGTAGGCTTGTGGTTCGATGGACAGAAACACTTTGCCAGCTGCCTCGACCCACTCCAAGAGACGCGTTCCAGCCTCTCGGTTTTCGATGAGACTAGACGGTGGCTCGACCTCTATTTCAAGGGAACCTCACCCGACTTCACGCCTACACTGGCGATGCGCGGCACACCTTTCCAGATTCAGGTGTATGAGATTTTGCGCAACATCCCTTACGGCCATACGATGACCTACGGCGAGATCGCCCGTACCATCGCTTTGAACCGCAACCGCGCCAGCATGTCGGCACAAGCTGTCGGCGCCGCCGTGGGCCACAACCCCATCTCGATCATCGTTCCCTGCCACAGAGTCGTGGGGACCCATGGCGCGCTCACCGGCTATGCCGGCGGCATCGACAAGAAAGAATGGTTGCTTCAATGGGAAAAAATGATTACCTTTGCACCCTAAACATCGAATGATATGCCAAATCCTACCAACAAACAAGAGCTGCTCGCCGCCATGGCCGACGGCTATGACAAACTGAACGAACAGCTTTTAAAGATGAGCGAGAAAGCGATTTCCGCGCCTTTCGACTTCGCCGCTGACCCAAAGAAATGCGGTGTGCGCTGGCAATACGACCGTTGCGTGCGCGACCTCTTAATCCACCTCCACGAATGGCAGGTGCTGATGCGCGAGTTTGTGAACAACATCCGCGAAGGTCACCCGAGAGACTACCTGCCCGACGAATACCGCAAAAACTACCACGAGATGGACAAGATGCTGGTGGAGAAGCACCAAAACACCCCTTTGGAGGAAGCTAAACGCCTGCTGCAAGAGACCCACGAGGAGATGCTCCGCCTCGCCGAGAGCTTCACCGAAGAGGAACTC
>CACZQL010000098.1 GCA_902783365.1 uncultured Bacteroidia bacterium
CGCTTGTTTACGTGGGCATCTGCCGCTACTTTGCTTTTGATCAGGGCTGTTGAATTTCCAAGGTTCAATGAGACCAAAAACAAGCGTTGGCAAACGCTCTCTCTATGTCCATGCCGTTTTCTCTCGGCTTGGTAAGTGCAAAGATAGCGTTTTTTTTATATGCGCAAGTTTTTTTGAAGATATTAGCTTATTTTTGCATGAAAAAAAATCTATCTGCAAAAAGAAGAAGAAGATATAAAAGCAAGCATTGACGGAATCTCGATGCCCGTCTTAATCCCTATCAAAAATAGGGCCTTCGCTTTGCCACCATGGTCGGACATCAACATCCAAGTAATTTCTTTAACCTCCTTGGCCAGCTGATGGGTAATCATTAACCCTTGAGACAAAGGCAATGATTCCTGGCTTATAGGTCATTTTGCAGGCTGAGACATCATCAAAATGCCAATAAACACTAGTGATACGGGCGATTGAAACGTTTCAGGGACAAAATCGAGCTTCAAAATCGCTCTATGGTTCAAAATGCAGGCTGCGGCAAGGCTGACTGGCCGATAGTTGCTATAATTGCGCCTTGTTGAAAATCTTAAAAATTGGCTTTATGAATAAAAAAAGTGTCCTTCTTGCCATTCGCCCATAACGAAGAAAAACGGCACGAGAAACGGTGTCCAACTATACAAATGCCAAGTGTGCGGACGCCAGTTCAGGGCAGGTGCTGAAGTGTCAGCCGAAGAGGTGTGGACGATGTACCAGGAGGACAAGCAGACGGTCGCCGAGATAGCCCGCAAGGCGGATGTGAGCCCGTCAACGATCAAGCGTGTTTTGAGGAAGATAGTCATCAGCTGGGAGCAGCCGGACCTGACGGGCAGAAGTGGCTTCGTCCATCTGGACGTGACCTACTGGGGACACAACTGGGGCGTCTTTCTGGCGCTGGAGGACGAGAGCTGCCGCCCGCTCTACATCGCCTTCATCAACCACGAGACCATCGCGGACTACGAGAAGGCCGTAAACACCATCACGGGGCACGGCTATGTCGTCAGAGGCATCATCATTGACGGGATGCGGAGCTTGTTCGACACCTTTTCCTCGTACAGGATCCAGATGTGCCAGTACCACATGCTGTGCATTGTGGAGCGCTATCTCACCAAGAACCCGCACCTGAAAGCGGCCCGGGGCCTCAAGGATCTCATGAAAAGGCTCGTCGGCATGAAAAAGGACGACTTCCTGCGGGAGTACGCCCAGTGGAAGGAGGACCACAGCCAGACCCTGAACCGCCGCTCCGTCAGCAAGCGCGACGGGAAATCCCGCTACACGCACAAGCGGCTGAGAACGGCCATGAACAGCGTCGACTTCTACCTGCCCTACCTGTTCACCTATCAGGACGGAGACTGTCAGGGGATGCCCAACACCAACAACAAGATAGAGGGTGTCTTCACCGACCTGAAGAAGAACCTGAACAACCACAGCGGCATGAGCGAGTCGAACCGCAGGAGGTTCATCAGTGGGTTTTTCTTGGCATTGGAAGATAATCAAACATGTCAGGGGAAGAAGAAAGCCGGCCGTTGATGGACGGTCGGCTCCCTGACTTGTCGTCATATCTTCGCAGCCTATTCCTCACGGGGTTGCTCCCCAGCAGAGCCCCGCTATGCTTCAGCTGCGGCGCAAAGATAAACAAACAACTGTAGCCTTCGGCATTTGACCCTAAATTTTCAGCCTGCAATTTGACCCATTGAACAACAACACCTATTTTTCAGCTTGCAAAATGACCCATACGCCTGATTCCTACGCCCAAAGCAACAACCCACCGCAGATGATCAAGCCGGTGACAAACAGGTCGATGATGCAGAACCCCATGATGTCCTTGGCGTTCAGCTTGGCGATGGCTAAGGCGGGTAAGGCCCAGAAAGGCTGAATCAAGTTGGTCCAGGCGTCACCCCACGAGATGGCCATGCCCGTCAAACCGGGATCCACCCCCAAGGCGGCTCCGGCAGTGAACATGATGGGCGCCTGAATGGCCCAGTGACCGCCTCCCGATGGGACAAACATGTTCAAAATGGCGGCGCAAAGGAAGGTGAACAGCGGATAGGTCTTGGGCGTGGAGATGGCCACACAGGCGTTGCTGATCACCGTGCCCAAACAGATGCCGGAAGCCCCGACTCCCGTGATGATGCCCATGATGCCGGCATAAAACGGAAACTGCAACAGAATGCCCGCCGCGCCGCTCACCGACTTCCCAAAGGCCTTCACGTAAGCCAACGGCGTGCCGTGGAGGATGATGCCCGTGAACAAAAACAGCATGATGACGGCTCCCAAATCGAAGGTGCCACCCCTGAAAAACAATTTGATGACCAAGTAGGAGAGCCCCAACAGGGCGATGATCCAAGCCAGCACCCGACTGTTTTCCATCTTTTCGGCAGGGGTGTTCCCCTTGGGGGTAGGCGCAGGCTCCTCTTCATATAATAAGGTGGGCTCGATGGCAATCACCTGATCTCCTTTGGGATGCATCAAGGCATTGACCACCACAATGGCAATGATGACGACACCTACCATGAGGAGGTTTTGTGGCGCTAAGATGGTCTGACTCACAGGGACTGGGTTCGTCAAGGCTCCTTTGGTGATCTCTTTCAAACCGGACCCCGGAGTGGCCATGGTCAAAGGGATGGAACCGGAAAGGCCGGCGTGCCACACCACGAAACCACTGTAGGCCGAGGCAATGAGCAAACGATAGTCAACCCCGCGGAGTTTCTTGGCGATCTCCTTGGCGAAGATGACGCCCACGATGAGTCCGAAACCCCAGTTGATCCAGCAGGCGAGGGCGGAGATGACCGTCACCAAGGCGATGGCCCCGGCAGGGGTCTTGGGCATCGAGGCCATGGCGCTGATGCCTTTCTTGATGGAAGGCGCGGCGGCCAAGGCGGAACCGCTCACCAGCACCAACGCCATCTGCATGGCAAAAGCCAACAACGACCAGACGCCGTTGCCCCAATGCTCGATGACTTCAATGGGGGTCTGATGGCAAACGGGGATGGCGATGGCAAAGGCCAACAAGGTGAGTACCACCGCGAAGATGAAAGGTTCGGGAAGGTATTTCTGGACTACCTTGACGCAGAATCGGATGAGTCTTTGAAACATGTCGCTAACGGATGGGGGTTGAGGGTAGTTTTTGAAGCTCCTCGCCGATGAAGGTGGCCGACATCCTGACCAGCTCGACGCAAGGACGTTTCTTGTAATAGGTTTCAGAACGAGGGGAGGGGACGGGCGACTCTTTGACAGGGGCGACGCCCAGCAGCTCCCGGCAGATGATGCTGCCGTTTTCCTGGCGGAACCGCTCGGCCACTTGTTGCACCAGCGCGTAGCAGCGTGTCTTGGAGGCGATGTCGGAGGTGTTGTCACAAGGGATGGCTAGCCCGGCGACGAGCGCTGCGCCACTCACGGCGCCGCACACCTCGCGCATCCTTCCCATGCCCGCGCCCATGGGGGCGGCGATGATGGCCGCCGTCCTGGCATCCATACCGAAGAGGTCGGCGTAAGCCATATAAACGGCTTGGGCGCAGTTATAACCACTTTTGAAGTTGTTGACGGCTTGCTCGGCGCGTTCTGTAACGTTGATGGAGGCGTAGTCTGGGGTCATTCCACCATGATTTTGAGGATTTCCACATCGGTCTCCTTCATGCCGTAGCGGCCTAAGCGTCCGATATGGTCGATGGTCTCTTCCACGTCGTTGCCCACGATGCCGTCGCCGCCCAGAAGCTCATTGCCTTTCTTGGCCATCTCATAGCCGAGGATGCCCGACTCCACAGAGACGGCGATTTTGCCAGCGCAGGAAGGCTTGGCACCATCGCAAACGATGCCGGCGGCGATGCCAAGGGCGTTCTCCAAGGTGTGCTCGATGACGCTCAGGGGCTCACCCATGAGGTAAGCGATGCCGCATCCCGAGGCACATCCGGCACTGACGGCACCACAGTAGGCTGATAATCTTCCGATACCAGTCTTCTGATGGATGGCCACCAGGTTCGACAGGGCGATGGCACGGATGCAGCGTTCTTCGTCGATGTGGTATTCCTCGGTATAGGCGAGGATGGGGAGACTGACGGTCATGCCTTGGTTGCCGCTGCCTGAGTTGATGATGACGGGCATCTCGCATCCGCTCATGCGGGCGTCGCTGCCCGCCGCGGCCCAGGCTCTCGCCTTGATACGAATGTCGTCGCCAAAACTCAAGATGGTGCTGCCGATGTTGGCGCCCCAGTCGTTCTTCAAGCCTTCCATGGCGATGGCCTTGTTGCACTCGATTTGCGGTCCGATAATGGGCTTCAGCTCCTCAATATCAACCGTGTTGACGAAGTCGTAGATCTTCTTCATGCAGAGACACTTGCGGTCGGTAAGCTTCGCATTGGCGTCGGCTTCGTAACCTGAGTCGAATAACACTTGTTCGTTTTTCTCTATTTTTACTATATTAGTATGGTGTCCTGCTATGCGAACACTGGAGGACTGGTTGCCGTCGTAAAGGGTCACGGTGACATCGAGTTGCGCAATGACGTTGAGGGGCACGATGGTCATCAGGGTGTCTTCGAGGAACTGCGAGATGGCTTTTTTCTGTTCCGGGGTGACTTCCGCGATGACTTCCAAAGCCTTGTCGGGGTTGCCGGCGACGATGCCTGCCGCGACCGAGGCTTTCAGTCCCTTCATGCCCTTGGTGTTGGGCACAATGACGCTTTTCACATTTTTGATGATATTGCCGCTGGCTTTGATTTCCACTCTCTTGGGCATGGAGCCTAAGACTTCACGGGCTTTGGCGGCGGCGTAGGCCAGACAAATGGGTTCGGTGCAGCCCATGGCAGGCACCAGTTCCTCTTTCAGGATGTTCAGGTAATTCTGGTAACAACAATCGCTTTTATCCATAAAATCGAAATTTTGGGCAAAGGTATAAAAAGATGATGGAAATCCAAGGTTTTTTATGATTTCACTTTTCAGTTTGGGTATTTGTCTCATACAGCAACACTCCCGACACCATCCAGTGGCTGAAACTGCCTCCTTCGTCTTTGCCTTGAGGGATGGCCACACGGAGGGTGTGTTTTCCGGGCTTCAACCCGCTGAGGTCGAACCAGATAGGGTTGGTTGCGGTGCCAGGGCACCAGCCGGAGCGGGAATAGTCGGAGGACGACACTCCATTCCAGAAGTTGCCCGAGACGGGGTTTTGGTCACGGAAAGTGGCGCAGTCGCATCGCCAAGGGGTATGCGTGAAACGTTTCTCCCCATCGATAGATAGGACGTTTTCCTTGGGGTTGAACTCATCGCCGTTACCCCATCCGCCATGCCCGGTGCTGAGATAGCGGAGCCGTGGATTCACGGCGTCTTCAGGAAGCTCAAAAGTGACTTCAAGGGTGTCGGTCGCAAAGAGTCGTCCGTAGTTTTGTCCCGACATCTCCAGCACGTTGCAGGTGTTGAAGAGGGGCAGGGAATGCTGTCGGCATGGCTGCTCGTCCCATTCATAGTCGCCAGGATAGGCGAGGAGGTCGAGCGAGAGAATATGCCCGCCTTTGTCATAATTCCCGATGAAGGCCCCGATGAGCACATCACCTTGGAGAAGATTTCTTAACTCGCTGACTTCCTGCTTGTAATAGTTTTCATCGGTCCATGTCAGACCATCAATCTTCACGCGGTCGTTGAAGTGTCCGGCCCCAAACGAGGTGAAGAAACGCACCAGCTCCACGGGAGGCAGATAGTCGTTTTCTGCCTTGATGCCTTGGTATTCCTGGCCATCGCTACCCACGAACACGGGCAGGGCTTGCGTGCCTTCCATCAGTCCTTGAAGGAAACTCTTTTTGGCTTCGGTGGGGATGACAAAAACTGACGCTGAGCGGTCGTAGGCATCACCATTGGAGCGTTGGTGGATCTCGGCGAAGAGTTGGTAGTGCTCGGGCAGTTGGGGGAGGTGTACCCGTTTCAAAATTACCGTACCGTGACTGAAATGAAGGGTCGTGTCGAAAGGTATCTCTCCAGTAATGGCTTCGTAATCAGAAAAATGGATTTTTTCGTCATGGAAAATAGGGATGCGCATCACCAGTTTGTCTTTACGCAACTGGCTCATCTCGCGTGGACTTAACCGTTTCCCTTTATTGCTGGGAATCAAAGGAGTAGGTTTTTTTCTGTCTTTGGCAATCTTTTTCAGGTCGGTGATGTAAATCCCGTTTCTCATGCAGCGCACCATCACACCTTTGAGGTTCCCGAGGGAAGGCATGGGAGTGGCGTCGAATCCAGGTCGTTCGGTCATCCACACTTCGATGGTGTTGGAGTTGATGCTGGTTTTGTATTTCTTGCAGGGATATCCCAGCAGTTTTTCTTCACCTTCTTCGCTGAAAACCACGTCGTTGTTATTTAATTCGGAGGCACTGTAATAGCTTTCGTCGGGGTGTTGCAGCAGGGTGAACACCGAGTCTTGAAGGTAGTTGACGTAGGTGATGCTTTCGGCGTAGCCGGGGATAGGGTGAACCACTTTATTGTCAGGTTGCTCAATCTTCAGACAGCCTTTTTGTTCCGTGATGCAGGTATGGGTGGTGTCGCCATCCACCACGTCTTTGGCGTAGCTAATATATGTGAGGGTATGTTGCCCGAAGGTCATTCCGGTCCATAACAAAGCAAAGATGAAGAGAACGTTTCTTTTCATGTTTGATAAGGATTGAAACGCAAAATTAGTTTTTTTGTGTGTTTCGGGGATTAGAATGACATTTTTTTTTGATTTTTGCCTATTTTTGCAAAAAATACTGTTTTGATATATGATTACCAAGATTGAAATCGATGGTTTCAAGTCCTTTTCCAAGTTCAAAATGGAGTTTTCTCCACTGACAGTCATTGTAGGAACCAATGCTTCAGGGAAGAGCAACTTGTTCGATGCGTTACATCTGCTCTCTAACCTCTCTCAAATGGATTTACGTTCCGCTTTTTCGAGCAAACAGTTGCGAGGTGAAGTGTCCGAGTTGTTTACTAAATTCGATGATGAGCATTCAGCTTCTGAGATGAGTTTCGTGGTTGAAATGTTGGTACCACGAGCCATCTGTGATAAATGGGGCGGAAAGGATGAGGTAAAGACTCCAAGGCTACGTTACGAGCTGAAAATTGTGAAATCACATAATGAATTAGGCTATGATGATTTATCTGTCGTTCGTGAAGAGTTGTCACGAATTGCTACAGATAAGGATGAGTGGTCAAAAAGATACTTAAAGAAACATGTCGGTATCTGGAAAAGCACAAAGAGTGGAGGTAGCGGAAAGCCCTATATTTATACAGAAGAGGAGAAAGGAAGACCTACCATACGAATCCGACAGGATGGTAAACAGGGGGGGCGGTCGGTGTTGGCCAATGCGGTGAATCAAACTGTGTTGGGAAGCATTAATTCAGTGGATTTTCCTCATGTATATGCAGCTCAACAGGAAATGGCGAGTTGGAATTTCATGCAACTTAATCCTGAATTGTTACGGGAGCCAACACGTTATGATGCAAATTATTCTGGTGACACAATAGGTCATGCTGGAGAAAATCTTTCAGCGGCTTTGTATAGACTGAAGAACCAAGATCCATTCAATATGCAACAGATAGTACTTAAACTCTCTTCGTTTCTTCCAGAATATACTAAGCTGAATGTAAGGGATGACAAGGCCAACAAGCAGTTTGTCTTCGACCTGCAAAATAGTGACGGAAAGACATTTTCATCGAGAGTGCTTTCAGA
Organism: uncultured Bacteroidia bacterium; assembly: GCA_902783365.1. Lineage (GTDB taxonomy): Bacteria > Bacteroidota > Bacteroidia > Bacteroidales > F082 > Limimorpha. The sequence goes on from CACZQL010000098.1 coordinate 7,718, forward strand.
AGGCACTTTGCGTTTGCTGGTTCTATGTGTACTGCTTTTTGATGACCAATATCAGGGGTTGCTTTGTTTTGAAGAACCGGAAAATGGAATTCATCCAGCACGGATGAAGGCAATGGTTTCATTGTTACGCTTACTATCATCGGATTTTGATGACGAAGAGACTTCGTTGCGTCAAGTCATTGTCAATTCACACTCTCCTGTTCTTTTGAAATACCTCTATCGGGATTATTCCGATTCAGACAACGCAGTTAGTATCTGGTTCTCCAAACTCATCTCTAGTTCGGTTCTTGTTGAAGATCAGAAGAAAAGTTTACGTATCAGCAGGATTACTCCGCTCACCAAATCATTCCAATATTCTTTTACAGAAGCGGAAAATAAAATGACGATAGCAGATGCCGTTGATTATTTGAAAACAGAAGACAATTATCTTGAGAAGACGTTATGAGACAGTTGTTTATAGGGTTAGTTGCAGAAGGTACAACCGATGTTAGATTCCTGAAAAGTGTCATATACAAGTCGGCATTGGAGCTGTCTTGGCAATGTGATTCCATGGTGGAAGTTTTTGATATTAGGGAGATATATCCTCAAGGGGATGGTTTTGCAGAAAAGATGCTCAATGCTTCGAAGGTCGCACAAGATAAATATAGTATTTCGATGCTATGTATCCATGCGGATTCTGATAGTAAAACCATTACCGATGTTATGGAGAACAAGTTCTTCCCTTTTTATGAAGCTTTAAAGGCTAAAGATGATAAAGATTTTTGTAAGTGTATTGTTCCGACAATTCCGATACAAATGATTGAATCATGGATGTTGGCTGACAAGTTGTTGTTAAAACAACTCATCGATGCAGAAGGAATAAGTGATTCTGATTTAGGTATTGATAGACCCCCCGAATCATACGCTGATCCGAAAGAAGCCATTAATAATGCTATACGCATTGCCTTTGAAGGGAAACCAAAGCGGAAAAGAGACCAAATCAAAATATCCGACCTGTATGAAGTTTTAGGCAATCAGCTGGATTTGGATAGTTTACGCTCAATACCTTCTTTTCGTAGTTTCGAAGACGGTATGTTAAATGCTTTTAAAAGGTTGAATTTGATAAGATAAACTTTCCCTTCTGTCTTCTATCTTCTGTCTTTAATTGCTCCTCGAAATCTCCACCATGCTCACTTCCACATCGTCGTTCTCGGAAATCAGCTCGATCCAGGTGTTGTCTTCGCTGAACCACTTGTACTGCGAGCCGATGCGGAAGAGATAGGTCTTGGTTTCCTCGCTGTCGGAGATGGCCAGCACAAAGCCTCCGTTCTTGCCGTTCTCGCTGCCGAAGGAGACAATCATCGGGAAGCTCTTGCCCGGGGTGAGGTTGCGGGCTTTCAGGATGATGTAGTTGGATCGGCGGGAGGCCACGTCAACGGGGTTGAAGGTGAAGCGTCGGGGCGTGTTGGCCGTCATGGTGAAGGCCTCGGTGTTGAGCTCATACAGCTTGTTCTCCTCGATGATGCGACTGATGCGCTCGATCATCTCGGAGGGGTAGGGCTCGCCCAAGCCAAGCTCCTCGGCTTTGATGTAGTTCTCCACGGCCTTGTCGAGTGCCTTGGCGTTGAATTGTTTGTCGCCTTCTTTAATAAAGCTGTTGTATTGGGCGCGCAAGGCTGACACCCGGTCGGATTCCATGCGTTGGGCAGCTTGCAGTTGGGCGGTGGCCTCGGCGTCGTCGGGTTTGGCCACCAGGGCCATCTGATACTGGGCGATGGCGTTCTTAAAGTCTTCTTCGTTCATGTAACGGGCTGCGGCGGCCATGGCCTCGTCATAGCGCTGTTGGGCTTCCGCGGCGATCTGAGCGAAGATGCCGTCGATTTCGTTGATCTTGGCGGTGGCGGTGGCGTTGCCTTCGTCGAGGGTGAACACCTCTTGGTATTTCGCTTTGGCTTCCACGTATTTCTCTTCGGCGAAGAGACCGTCGGCGACGCCGAGCATCTGCTGGATTCGCTCCTGGCGCTCGGCTTCGGCGGCTGCCTCGGCAGCCAGTCGTGCGGCCTCAGCCTCAGCGGCCAAACGAGCGGCCTCGGCTTCGGCAGCGAGCCTTGCGGCTTCTTCGGCGGCGGCTTGCTCCGCGGCGAGACGGGCGGCCTCGGCCTCTTCCTCCAAACGTCTGATGGTGGCGGATACTTCGTTCACCTTTTGGGTGGCGGCAAGGTCGCCAGGCTTATAGGTCAGGGCCTCCTGATAGGTGTTGAGGGCCATCTGCCACTGCTCCTGGGTCTCCAGGCCAGCGCCTCTTTCCATGGCGGCGAGGTAGTTCTGCTCGGCGATGTATTCCGGACTCTCGAACAACTCGTTGATACGGCGGATCATGTCGGTGGCGTAGGCGTCGCCTGGCACCAAGGCGAACACACCTTGGTAAGCGGTGCGGGCCTCGGTGTATTGCTTGTTCTCGTACAGCTGGTCGGCCTCGGCGATGAGGGTGTTGTAGCGGTCGTTGAGGTCTTTGGCGGATTGGTATTCTTGAATCTTGTTGGGCACTTGGGTGTCATTGGGGAAGAGCTCCAGGGCCTGGTTGAGTTTGGCAATGGCGTCGTTGAAGTTCTTGCGAAGTGCCAGCTGGTCGGCGTCGGCGACCAGCTTGTTGAACTGGGCGGTCTTGTCGTTATAGATCTGCTGCAACCGGCGCGCCTCGGCGATGCGGTCTTTGGGCAGCTTGTCGTTGGGGAAAATCTTGGCCGCAGCCTCGAACTGGAGGATGGCGGCGTCGAAGTTCTCGCCTTCGAGCAGGGCGTTGCCTTGCTCGATGGCCCGGTTGTAGGCCTCCTGGTTGTCCTGGCGCTCTTTCAGGATGGCTCTGATGGACTCGGCTTGGGCGCCCACGTACTTGTCGTCAGGGAAGATGGCGAGGGCTTTGTCGTATTCGGCGAGGGCCTCCTCGTACTTGTTTTCGGCATGGAGGGCGTCACCGGCGTCGAGATGGGCGTAAAACACTTCCTGCCGCTCACTGTCGGCCTGGATCTTCACCAAGGTCTCGTTGAGTTTCTGCTGGGCCTCGGCGTCTTTCGGCTTCTGCTTGAGGGCCATCTCATAATACGTCTTGGCACTGATATAATCTTTCGCCGTGAACTTGGCGTTTCCGCTCCTCATCAGCGACTCGTAGGATTCAGGCGCTTGAGCCATGATGCCGTTGGAGCACAGCAGGGCAGTTCCTAATAAAATACCGTATAATATCTTTTTCATATTCTTACTTCTTTCTTCTTACTTCTGTCTTCTGTCTTCTTACAAACTGATTTTTCCGTCTTTTATTGTGATGGTCCTGTCCGACATGGCCGCCAATGTGGGATTGTGCGTCACGATGACGAAAGTTTGTCCCAGCTCGTCGCGGAGTCGGAAAAACAGCTGGTGCAGCTCTTCGGCGGATTTGGAGTCGAGGTTGCCCGATGGCTCGTCGGCAAGCACCACGGCGGGGTTGTTGATCAAGGCACGGGCCACGGCGACTCGCTGCTGCTCACCGCCCGACAACTGCGAAGGCTTGTGGTCTTTCCTGCCTGTGAGATTCAGATAATCAAGGAGTTCCATTCCACGCTTCATGGCTTGATCTTTGGGCGTTCCCCCAATGAAGGCAGGGATGCAAACGTTCTCGATAGCGGTGAACTCGGGCAGAAGGTGGTGGAACTGGAATACAAATCCAATTTGTAGGTTTCTAAAACTGGCCAAACTCTTATCGTTGAGCCTGTTGACTTCTGTCTCGTTGATGATAAGCTCTCCTCGGTCGGGACGGTCGAGGGTCCCGAGAATATGGAGCAGGGTGGTTTTCCCGGCCCCCGAGGCGCCAACGATGCTCACAATCTCTTTCTTGGCGATGTGCAAGTCGATGCCTTTCAGTACCTCGAGATTGCCGAACGATTTGTGTATGCCTGTCGCTTGAATCATTTGCTGTGATTATTTGGCCGCAAAGGTACGGATTTTTTCCTTTTTCCCGCTGACATTCAACATCACGATGGCAAAGAGCATCACGAAAGCGGCGATCCATTGCACGGGAGAATAGACCGTGTGATTCACAAAATAATCCAACACCACGGCAGTAATAGGATACATCAATTCTAAAAACGTTGATAACGAGGCTTTTACATTACGCAATCCGTAGTAATACAGAAAGATGGCTCCAGAGCCCGTGGTCAATCCAATCAAGGCGATGAAGAGCCAGTTGCGCGAGGTGATTTGCGAGAAGTCGCCGAGATGCCCCGTCAGTAGCACGATGAGAAGCATGATCGCGGTGGTGAAGCCGTAGCGGAAGAAAGTCGAACTGACGAAGGAATAGTTGCCCAGGATCTTTTTTGAGAACACTGTGGAACTACCGAAAGAGAAAGCCGCCAATAGGGAGAGCAACGCGGCATAGAAAGTGGTGATTCCTTCGGTGCTGAAGTCGGGAAGCGACCAGCCGAAGGTGAGGAAGTACCCTGAGACCAAGGCGAGGCTGGCCCAAAGCACAAAATGCCTTTTGATCCGCTCTTTCAAGATGATACGTGCCAAAATGACGGCGAAGACGGGCTGGAGTTTTTGCAGCAGCACGACGACGGAGAGGTGGTTGAAATGCAACAAAAACAGCGATTTGACGATGGCCAACGTCCCCAACGCGCCGCCAAACAAGGCAATCAGGAAGAAAAACAGCAAATCGGAACGGGTCATGGTCTTGAGGAGCCGGTATTCTTTGAAAAAGAACAGGTTCATCAATAGGAAAGGGAAGAGGTGAATCACGAAGACCACGAAAGCTGTGTTCAAGTTGTAAAGCTGCGGAGTGAGCAGGATGCCATCCACTCCCCAAAGCATGGCGGATACAGCCACCGCCAAGGATCCCGCCAACCGCGGGTTATTGTTGATGCTCTTCATTTCAGTAATTTATCATTTTCACAGGCTTCCTTTTCCCAACGGACGCACATGATGATGGAATTCACAAGATACACGACATACATGATCGTGATGGGGATATTGCCTGCTTTGACATAAAGGAAAATGCTGACGCAATTAATGGCGATCCAAAGCCACCATTGTTCACTGAACATCCTGACCATCAGTATCATGGCGATGATCTGCATGACGGCTTTGGCGGCATCGGCAAAGGGCGCCAAGTCATCCGTGAATCGTTGCATGACCCATCCTACCACGAGGGTGCCAACCACAATAATCGCTAAACTGAGGATCCGAACCTTGTTCGAAGCATGGTTTTTCTTCACTTCATGGGTCTCCTTGTTCATGTGCTTTGCCCAAATGAAGAAGCCGACAAACTGCATGACGAAATTGTACAAGGTGACAGCCATGTCGGCGTAAAGTCTGGAAATCAATGTGATATAAATCATCAACGAACAATGGATGAAGCCGAAAAGGTAGTTGGAGAGTTTTCCTTTCCCGCCTAACACCACATTGATGATGCCACAAGCCGAGGCAACGATGTGAATCCAATAAAAACGGTCAGTGTGGTCGTATTTGAAAAGAATCGACATCGTGGTGATGACCAGAAAAACCGTCACTAACCAGATGATATCGAAGGGCTTCCAACCAGAGAACTCTTCCTTGATGATTTCTTTGAATCTTTGCATGAAAAAAGCGTCTTATTTTGGCCGACAAAGATAAGAAGCTGTTTTGATTTTTTGTTTAAAGTTTTTGTTTTTTTCTTTTTCGGCTTCTAAAAAAATAATGCGGAGGGAAGGAGCTAACTATCGGAAAAATGAATAACTTTGCGGCAAATTCAATGATACTATGAAGAAATCTATTCTATTTTTCATCGTTGCCATGATGTTCATGTCGGCGATGTCTGCACAGACGAAAGAAAACGTGGCACGTGAATGCGTGCTTTTTGAGCTTTTTACGGGTGTGCGCTGCCCTTATTGCCCTGCTGCCGCCAACGCCGTGGCCCAGATGCTCGACGAAGGTCTTCCCATCGCCCCTGTGGCTTACCATACCACCGCCTTCTCCACGGCGGACTATTATACGGATGAGACGAATGCCCGTGCCAACTACTACAGCATCACCAGCTATCCGACCCTGAAAGCCGACGGCACGCTTACGATGAGTGGTGGCGGTAGCGCCAGCGAAAGCAACTACTCCGCCTACATGGCCAGGTATAATCAAAGAGTCAACGTCCCGAGCCCCTTCACCATCGACCTTACCGTGGAACCCCAAAGCGACGGCTCCTGTGTGGCACACTGCACAGTGACGCAGGTGGACGAATGCTCCGGCAACAATATCAAGGTGATGATGGCGCTGACCCAATGCAATATCAATGTCAATTGGCAAGGCATGCAAGGCCTTCACCATGTGTGCCGCGACATGATTCCCAACCAACTCGGCACCCCTTTCACGGGCCCCTCCATGACCATTGACGAGCCTTTTGAGCTCCTCTGGCCCAAAGAGGACTGCTATCTCACCGCCTGGGTGCAAGCCTACAGCGGCACCAAGGAGGTTTACCAGGCAGTGCGCCTCTCCCTTGCCATGGACTTGGACTATGACCTTGCCATGAAAGGCGTCGAAAACTACTCCAACACCAACTGCTCGGGCATGATCGCCCCCAAGGTGACCGTGAAAAACCTCGGCCATGAGGAGATTCACAGCTTCGATGTGGTCGCCCTGGTGGAAGGCAACGAAGTGTATCGTGAATCCTGGACGGGCTCCTTGCCCAACGGTGAAAGCGTTGAATACCAGATGAATGAATTCTCTATGGGAGACTGCTCCCAGCTGACGCTCATGGCGGTCAACCCCAACGGGAATGAGGATGGCTTCATGGCCGATAACAGGATGACGGTGAATTTCGATGAAGTGGTGACCATCAACGGCTATCTGAAGATGCAATTCAAAACCGACACTCACCCGGAGGAAAACACGGTGCTGGTGGAGAATACAACGACGGGTGAAGTGGTGTATGAGTTCCACTTCGACCAAGCCCACCACCTCTATACAGAAATCATGTCGCTGACACAAGCCGGTTGCTACCGCATCAGGTTGCTTGATTCAGGTGGTGACGGACTCGTGGGTAGCTCGGTTTACGGGTTCAGCGATGTGAATGGCAATATGCTGCTCTCCGGCGGTCCAAGCACTCATATAGGTTTTGGCATTTCGTACGAGCTGTATTGCGATGGCACGGTTTCGGTGGCGTCACAGGCATCTGAGCAAGTCGCCATCCTCCCCAATCCCTCCAACGGACGTTTCGAGCTGATGGTGGGCGAGGGTGCCTGGCAGGTGGAAGTGTTCGATGTCACCGGTCGCAAGGTGTATCAAAACGACCAGTTCACCCAAGGCGAGATTCATCTTGAAGGGAACGGGAAAGGTGTGTATTTCTTGCGCGCCACCAACGGCGTCGAGGAGTTTGTCAAAAAGCTGATGGTCTATTGACAGGCTTTATTTCACTCGTATTCTCTGTCCAATTTGCAGGGTGCTGGTTTTGCTGATGTGATTCAGCTCACAGAGTTTGTTCACAGTAGTATGGTACCGTGCGGCAATTCTGCCCAAAGTGTCACCCTTCTTCACGATATAGACTTCGGCGTCACCATCGTCCGATGAGGTGTCAGGAGAGGAGGGTTTGGAGTCTTTGATTTTTATCTTGTTGGTTTTCAAACCTTTATAGGCGTTGTCAAGCACCTCTTTGTTCATCTGGAATTCACGGTTCACCTTCCTTAAAGTGTCGGATAAGGAATGGGAGAACAGCCAGTCGTAGGTCTGTTCCATATAGAAGACACGGGCCAAACGGGAGTGGTTTACCTTGTCGAGCTTGTCGAAGAGAAGGAGGCAGGTGTCGCCACAGGCGCACATCGAGTCAACGACCCTTTCCGAGCATCTGACGGGCACATGCTTGTCGGCAGTGCCGTGGATGATCCATAGCGGCACCTCGTTGAGGCCGCACAGCTCGTTTTTGGTGGAGCCTCCGCACAAAGCTATGGCAGCAGCCACTTTTTCGGGGTAGGTGGCTGCGAAGTCGAGGGTGCCGTAACCACCCATGCTCATGCCTAACACATAGAGCCTGTTGGTGTCGATGGCGTATCGCTCTTTGACCCAGTCGTAAAGTTCAAGCACCTTCTTGGGATTCCATCCCGACGAGGTCTGGGGCGCGACCACAATAGCGTCAATGTCCCGACCCTTCTCTAATGCGTTGATGCAACCGTATTCCCTTACCTTGGCCAAGTTGTGACCACTCAGGCTTTTCCCGTGAAGGAACATCACCAAAGGCTTCTCGGCAGTGTCGGCGCGATAGTCTTCGGGAACATACAGCCAAAAGTCGTAGCCGTTCTTGATGGAGTCACGACAGGCATAGAGCTGCGCTGAAGCAAAAATGGGATATAGGCAAAGTGCTAGAATGAATAGAATGTGTCTCATGAATCATTCTAACGATATTTTATAAATTTTATTGCCTCGGGAACCTAGGATAATATGGTCTTCCACGATGATGGGAGAGGACTCGAAATTGCCTCCAATTCTTTTAGTGTCCACAATCTCGCCGGTTTTTGCTTTGATGAGATAGACGTTGCCGGCACAGTCCGCTGTGAAGATGAACAACTCGTTGTCCTCATTGAAAAAGGGCACGGGCGACGACCAGCAATATTGTTTGGTGTTGGTCCGGTAAAGGATGTCGCCGTTGTTTTTGTCGAAAGCGATGAGCTGACCTTTGGCAGCCGTTGTGTTGATGCAGAAATGGCTGAAAATCATGTCGCTGCAATCGCCGGCTCCCAACAAGGGGGTGCTAAACATTCCCCCGTCAAGTGTTTTTTCGCCATAATGGAAGCGCTGGCATCTGATGGTGTCGTCCCAAACCAGGGCTCCCGTCAGTCCGTTGAGCTTGACGAAATGGGAGAGGCCCTCAGCGCCCTGCCGGTCAACTTCGCAGCCGGTATAAACGTAGGGAATACCCGCTTCTAGCTCCACGACAGGTGTGGCGTCGGTGTCGTCACGGTTTTTGTAGTGCCATACGGGACACAGGGTGTTGAGGTTGACACAGAGCACATTGCCTCCGTTGTCGGCAAGGTATCCGTAGTTTCCGCAAACGGCCATTGAGGCCTCGATGCCCTGGCTTCTCCGGCGTTTGGTCAACGAATAGCGCAAGGTGGAATGCAAGCGGAATCCGCCGTCGGCGATGTAATATTTATATAAGGTGCCGTTCTCGCCCGGACGGAACAGGAAACCACCTGCCACGACAGGGGAGGAGTCGTAGGCCCCCCAACTTCGCCAGGCGTGGGAGTCTCTGCCAAAGGTATGGGTCACACGGTTGGTAAAAAGGTTATATACCAGATGCCCGAAGGGCCGCTGCTTCTGAACCCCGTGACCGATGTATAAGTCACCGTTAAGGGAGGGATTCAACGAAGGAGTGCCTTTGAGCACATTTTTCGTGTCAAATTCGTTTCTGGTCGGTTTGCCAGTCTCAAAGTCAATAAAATACACATATCCGCACAAAGAAGCCACGATGATTTCCTTTTGGGCAGGCACCCAGTCAAGCGAGTCGGCCTCCAAAAATCTGGGCATCAGACTGTCAGGCCAATGGACAAACAAAGGCTGTCCTGTCCAGCCTGTGCCGCCTCCCCACTGTCCATGGAAGGTAGTCACGGTATCAAAGTCGGTGACGAATACCCAGTCGGTGTGGATGTTGATGGAGTCGCCATGAATCATGCCCCGGAAGTTAGGATTCCTCGATGGTGCCCCCCTGAACGTGAAAACCCCGGGCGCTCCCTCATAGTCGTCCCAAAGATGTGACAACACCCCGGGAATCTCCTTCTCAAAGGTGTCGATGACGAACATGATTCGCTCCGCGGAACCCATCGTGGTGTCGGGAAAAGGGAATGGCGACATTGTTTCAACCGAACCATAAAGAGTGTCGCTCGCAACGATGTTGTCCGTCAAAGCCTCCACATGGGTGGTGCAGGAGGCTATGGCCAAAAAAAGGAAAAACAGGAGTGTCGAACAGGAAGTCCTCATGGATTCGATGAAAAACGGTGCAAATGTATGAAATCAAATTGGATGGATTGACAAAATATGAATATCTTTGCGCCATGATACCCTATTGCTATGAGAAACACTAAGATTCAGCAAAAATACGATGCCTTTGTGCGCTATTTTGAGGAACATCTGCCCGTGGCCGAGTCGGAACTGCAATACAAAAACCCCTACGAATTGCTTGTGGCGGTCATCCTGTCGGCACAATGCACTGACAAGCGGGTGAACATGACTACCCCCGCGCTGTTTGAGCGTTTCCCCACCGTGAACGACATGGCAAACTCGTCGCAGGAGGAGATTTACGCCTACATCAAGTCCATCTCTTATCCGAACAACAAGTCTAAAAACCTGTTGGGAATGGCCCAAGCCGTGGTCAACGACTTCGGCGGGATGGTGCCCGACAACTTGGAGGACCTGCAAAAACTTCCCGGGGTGGGACGTAAGACGGCCAACGTGATGATGGCGGTGGCTTTCCGGAAACCGGCCATGCCCGTGGACACCCATGTGTTCCGTGTGGCCAACCGCATCGGTTTGACCAAAAACTCCAAAAACGTGCGTGAGACCGAAAAAGCTTTGGTGGCGCATTTTCCCCAAGAGGTGCTGTCGAAAGCGCATCACTGGCTCATCCTCCATGGCCGTTATGTGTGCCTCGCCCGTAAACCCAAGTGCGACCAATGCGGCATCAGCGACCTTTGCGACTACCGAAAAAAGATTTGTAAGGATTGAGTTTTTTGCTTATCTTTGCAGTATGGATGAATAGTGGAATAATAATAATTAAAAATATACAGTTATGACGACAGAAAAATCACAAGAAGATGCCCAAAGAATCCGGCAGGAAAAGCTGAAGGCCTTGGAGGCCACCTTGGGCAACATTGAGAAGAATTTCGGCAAGGGCAGCATCATGCGTCTTGGCGCCGAGGCGGAAAAGATGGAGTCCATCTCCACCGGGTCGCTGGGCCTCGACTACGCCTTGGGCGTGGGCGGTCTGCCGAAGGGAAGAATCATCGAGATCTACGGTCCCGAGAGCTCGGGTAAGACAACCCTCGCCCTGCACGTGATCGCCGAATCCCAAAAGAAAGGCGGTATCGCGGCCTTCATCGATGCGGAACATGCCTTTGACCGTTTTTATGCGGCCAAACTCGGTGTGGATGTGGAAAACCTCCTGATCTCACAACCCGACTACGGCGAACAAGCGCTCGAGATCGCAGAAAACCTGATCCGTTCAGGCGCCATCGATGTCATTGTGGTGGACTCCGTGGCAGCTTTGACCCCCAAAAGCGAATTGGAAGGGGAGATGGGCGATAGCAAGATGGGTCTCCAAGCCCGACTGATGTCGCAGGCCATGCGTAAACTCACGGCCACCATCAACAAAACAGGATGCATCTGCATCTTTATCAATCAGTTGCGTGAAAAACTCGGCGTCCTCTTCGGCAACCCGGAGACTACCACCGGCGGCAACGCCCTCAAGTTCTACAGCTCGGTTCGCCTCGACATCCGTAAGGTGAGCCAAATCAAAGACGGCGAAAACGTCATCGGCAGCCGCGTGAAAGTCAAAGTGGTGAAGAACAAGGTGGCCCCGCCTTTCCGCAAAGCGGAGTTTGACATCCTTTACGGCGAAGGCATCTCCCGCACAGGCGAAATCATCGACCTCGGCGTGGAGACCAACATCATCAAGAAAAGCGGCTCCTGGTTCAGCTATGGCGACTCCAAACTGGCTCAAGGCCGCGACGCTGTGAAACGCCTCATCGACGATAATCCCGAACTGGCGGACGAACTGTCGGAAAAAATCATGGAAGCACTCGAAAAGGCTGAGTAACGATGAAAAAAACACTGCTTTGCTTGTGCGTGGGCCTGGCTTTGATGGCCGTCTCATGCGACCACCAGAACAAGAACGACAAGCAGGAGGATGACACTCAAAAGGTCGAACAGGCGGAACTCCCCAAGAACCCCATCGACCTTTTGAGCGATTCCATCGCTGCTGATGGAACCCGTGCCGACTTGTACCTCAAACGGGCGCAAGCTTATATCAACAATGAGCAAGTGGGCCTGGCCATGATGGATGTCAACCAAGCCCTCCAGCTGGATCCTCAGAACGTGGACGCCCTCCTGATTCTGTCGGACATCTATTACATGCTCGGCGATGAGTCCAATATCACGGCTACCCTGAACAAAGCCCTCGAAGCCGACCCCTACGACAGTCGCCCCATGGTCAAACTGGCGGAACTCAATCTGCTCCAACAGAATTATAACCTGGCGATCGGTTATACCGACAACGCCTTGAAAACCAGTTCTTACAATCCACGAGCCTATTTCGTAAGGGGAATGGTGTATATGGCCAAACAAGACACCGCGTCGGCGTTGCGTAACTTCCTGCTTGCCCGTGAGCAGGATGGCGACTTCTTCGACCCCCAGCGTGAGATCTGCAAAATCTACATGGCCCAGCATAACCCCGTGGCCGGCGACTTCATGCGCGCCACGGTGAGACACTTCCCCGAAGAACCGCTGGCCCGTTACGACCTGGCCTTGTTCCTCCAGGACAATGGCTACCCGGAAGAGGCCTTGGCGCACTACGACACACTGCTGACCCTGCAACCCGGCAACAGCCGCCTGTTGTTCAACAAAGGCTATGTCTATTTCATCTATCTTGGCGATAACGAACAGGCACTCAATTATTTCAACCAATCGTTGGAATGCGACCCCAATTACCTCGACGCTCTTTACAACAAGGGACGCGTGTTGGAGCAGATGGGCAACTACGTGCAGGCCATGGAAATCTTCAAGAAAGTGCTGGAGAAAAGCCCCAACTATCAGCTGGCCATCGACGCTATCAACCGCATCTCCAACCAAACGGAATAGAGACGGCGCAAGCACCGTCTCTATTCTGGGATGTCTTAATCGATAAGCATCTTGGCAGCTGCCTCCAACTTGTCGTCCAAAGCTTTCATGGACGAGTCAAGGCTGCCTTCGAGCTTGCCTTTCATGCTGAAATAGAACTTGATCTTCGGCTCGGTGCCTGAGGGACGGATGCTGATTTTCGACCCGCTCTCGGTGAAGAACTGCAACACGTCGGATTTGGGAAGGTCGATGACTTTGGTCTCGCCTGTCACCAGGTTGCGGGCCTCCGACACCTTGTAATCCCTGATTTCCACCACTTTCTCACCTTCAATCTCGGTGGGAGGGGTGTTGCGGAATTTGGCCATCATGGCCTTGATTTCCTCGGTGCCGCTGATGCCTTTCTTGGTCAGCGAGACGAGCTTCTCCTTGTACAACCCGAACTCACGGTAAATGTCGCACAGCAACTCGTAGAAGGTCTTGCCCTTCTCGGCGGCCCATGCGGTGGCTTCGGCCAAGAGGCTGGTGGCGATGACGGCATCCTTGTCGCGGACGAAGTCGCCGGCCAGGTAGCCATAGCTCTCCTCTCCACCGCCGATGAACTGTTTCTTGCCTTCCAGCGACAGGATCTTGTCGGCAATGAACTTGAAGCCGGTCAGCACGTCGTAACGGTCCACCTTGTATTTGTTGGCAATCTCAAACAGCAGCTCGGTGGTGACGATGGTCTTGACCACGAACTCTTTTCCGGTGAGCTTGCCCAACTCGTTCCAGCGGGTGAGCAGGTAATAAAGGAACACGCTGGCGGCCTGGTTGCCGTTGAGCAGGATGAATTCTCCCTTGTCGTTTTTGACGGCGACGCCCACACGGTCGGCATCGGGGTCGGTGGCGAGCACCAGGTCGGCATTGACTTCCTGGGCTTTCTTCACGGCCAGCGCCATGGCTGCCGGCTCCTCGGGGTTGGGAGATTTGACGGTCGGGAAGTCGCCGTCAACCACCATTTGCTCTTCCACGCAATACACGTTCTCGAAGCCCTTGCGCCTCAAGATCTCAGGGACGAGTCTCCTGCCCGTGCCGTGGATGGGGGTATAGACAATCTTCAGGTCCTTGTGTTTCTTGATGAGGTCGAGCGACAGGGAAAGGCCGAACACCTTGTCAAGGTAGATGTCGTCGAACTTCTCGTCGAGGACGGTGATGAGCTCGGGGTTGCGTTTGAAGTTGACCATCGACGGGTCGGAGATCTTCTCCACCTCGGCGATGACGTTCTTGTCGTGAGGGCTGACCAGTTGCCCACCGTCGTTCCAGTAAGCTTTATACCCGTTGTATTCCTTGGGGTTGTGTGAGGCGGTGACCATCACGCCGGCGTGGCAGTGCATCTCCCTCACGGCAAACGAGAGTTCCGGAGTGGGGCGGAGGCAGTCGAAGATGAACACCTTGATGCCGTTGGCTGACATGACGTCGGCGGTGATGTTGGCGAAGGCCGGACTGTTGTTGCGGCAGTCGTAAGCAATGGCCACACGCAGCTCCTTCTCGCCGGGATTCATCTTCTTGATGTAGTTGGCGAATCCCTGGGTGGCCATGGCCACCGTATAGACGTTCATGCGGTTGGTGCCGACACCCATGATGCCACGAAGGCCTCCCGTGCCAAACTCAAGGTTACGGTAGAAGCTCTCCGTCAGCTCGTTGGGGTCGTTGTCGATAAGTTCCTGGACCTTCTTACGGGTCTCCTCGTCGTATTGATCGGTAAGCCAGCGTTGGGCTCTTTCTAAGATGTTAGGATCCATGGTGTTCTTTATTTTATGGTGAATTCTTTCAGACACTTGGCGAGGCTGTCTCTCCAGTGAGGGATTTCGATACCAAGCGCCTGCTTGATTTTTGTCTTGTCGAGTACACTATAGGCGGGTCGGGTGGCCCGGGTAGGGTACTGGTTGGTGGTGATGGGAAGGACTTTGCACGGCTTTCCGGCAAGGTCGAAGATGGCGGCGGCGAAGTCCGCCCAGTTGGTCACGCCTTCGTTGGTGAAGTGGAACACCTCCGCCACGGGGCCGTTCCTGTATTTTCCGATGAGTAATGTCAGTGTCTGGGCAAGGTCGCCCGCCCAGGTGGGGGTGCCTTTTTGGTCGCATACCACGCTGACGGTGTCGTGCGTGTCAGCCAGGCGGAGCATGGTCTTGACGAAGTTCTTCCCCGTGGAGGAATAGAGCCAGGCCGTCCTCACAATGACATAATGACAGCCACTGTCGATGATGGCCAACTCTCCATCTCTCTTGGTGCGACCATACACCGAGACGGGTGCCGTGGGCTCGTCCTCCCGGTAGGGGTGGTCGCCCTGCCCGTCAAACACATAGTCGGTGGAGATGTGGAGCAGTGTGGCACCTTGCCGGAGGCAGGCATGGGCCAGCAGCCTCGGGGCTTGCACATTCACCTTTTCGGCCAACTCCTTGTCATCTTCCGCTTGGTCCACAGCGGTATAGGCCGCACAGTTCACACAAATCTCGATGTGATGGCGTTCAAAATAGGCCTCCACAGCGGTGGCATCACAGATGTCGAACGTGTCGATATCGGTGAAAAACCATTCATGCGATTCGTCGGTCGCGGCGATTTTCCGCATCTCCGTGCCGAGTTGTCCATTGCATCCTGTCACCAAAATGTTCATGGCGGAGAAAGTTAAGCATCTTCCTCGAATTTTTTGAGGAAGTTAGTTTGATAGAAATGATGTTTTACATTTTCAAATTCATAACTCACTCTATTCCAAAGCTCCACCTGTTTTTTGAAGCCGATGATGCGTTTGGTGGTCACTTTCATGTCTTCGTCGAGGTGGTGGAACACGCTTCCGGAAACGCCAACGAAGAAGGGACGGTTGCACTCTCCACAGATGGTCTGTGCCTTGTGGATGGTGTTTCCGAACCATATTGTTTGGTTGTAATTGGAGCCGTTAAAGACTCTCGTTCCCAAGATGTTGCCTTTGTCGATGCCCATGGCGAAGTTGATATGTCCTATCTTCTCGATGGTTTCGCGGAGGCTCACGCTGATGAGTTCTGCGGTTTTGATGGCGGTATCGACCACTTCGGACACTCCGTGAATCTCTTTGGGGTAGATGAGCAGAAAGCTGTCGGGGGAGTAGCAGTTGAGGTATCCTCCAGTTTCCTGGCAAACCATGTTAAGAATGTGGTAGTATATTTTGTAGAATCTTGTGGCAAGCCTCTTTCCGGTTTTGAGGAGGAGGGGGATGTTCTTGATTCTGAAATACACCACGGTGGCTTCCATGACGATGCCGTTGCATTCGTTGCCCAAATTGGCAATTGCGTCGAAGTTGCTGGTGTTCGTGAACGCGAACTCTTCTTCGGCCAATGTCGGGATTTTTGATTGTGCTAATTGTAAGACACCCATGCTACAAAAGGTTTGTTAGTCCATGTTGGTATAGACGGCTTGGACGTCTTCGTCCTCGTCCAGTTTGTCGAGGAATTTCTCGATTTCCACCATTTGCTCGTCGGTGAAGCTGACGGTGCTGTTGGGGAAGCGTTGGAGGTTGGCCTTGATGATGTTGATTTTGCGTTCCTCCAGGGCGTCGTGCATGGTGCCGTAGTCGGTCCAGGCGGTATAGACGGTGGTGGTGCTGGTGCCTTCTTCCTCATCGGTTTCGGTCACGATTTCGTCGAGGCCGTAGTCGATGAGTTCGAGTTCGAGGTCGTCCTTGTCCATGTTGGCGGGCATTTCAATTTCGAAGACTGCCTTTCTGGTGAACATGAATTCCAGAGAGCCCATGGGGAGGAAGGAGCCTCCGCACTTGTTGAAATAGGACTTCACGTTGGCCACGGTGCGGGTGGTGTTGTCGGTGGCGCATTCCACCATGCACTGGATGCCGAAGGGGCCTTTGCCCTCGTAGGTAACCTCGACGAGGTTGGCAGCGTCCTTGTCGGTGGCGCGCTTGATGGCGGCATCGATGTTGTCCTTGGGCATGTTCTCAGCTTTGGCGTTGAGGATGGCCTGGCGGAGCTTGGGGTTCATATCCGGGTCAGGGCCGCCTTCCTTGGCAGCGATGGTGATTAACTTTCCGAGTTTCGGGAACACTCTTGACATGTGTCCCCATCTTTTCAATTTGGCCGCTTTGCGGTATTCAAATGCTCTTCCCATTTTGTAGTGTTTTTATCTGTTTTTTAATTGAACTTGCAAAGGTAAGAAAAAAACTTTTATTTTCGCAAATAAATTGTGCAAATGAAAATATTGGTCTTAAGCGAAAAAGATGATTGTCTCGGCCCGATGGCTGCCGCCTTCTTGTGCGACTACAGCATGAGTCTGGAGGCCGTCTCCGCCGGAAGGCATCCTGCCTCTGCCCTCAACCCCTTGGTCGTGCCGGCCATGAGGGAATGCCTCATCGACCTGGAAGGCTATACCCCCCGCGACTTAGCCACAGTTGACAGGTCCTCTTTCGACGCCGTGTACGAATGTCCCGACCTCCCGATTCCGGAAACTCTTGACCCTTTCCGCGATCTACGTGATTTTGTCAAAAACGCCGCTTATCTCTTCTTCCGCTCCCTCTAACCTCTCACCTTTCACCTCTCACCTTTCACCTTTCCATAAGTCCTTTGATCATCGCATAAACGGTCAATCCCGCCACCGACTTGATGCCGGTCTTTCTGGCGATGTTTTTCCGGTGGGTGATGACGGTGTGGATGGAAAGGTGCATCTGCTCGGCGATCTCCTTGTTCATCATGCCCTTGGCCACGGCCACTAGCACGTCGATCTCTCGCTTCGAGAGCTCCACATCCTCGTTGCCCTTCTCCTGTTTTCCGTGGTTTTGGACGATCTCGTTGAGCTTGTCGGTGATGGTAAGGCGCGAGTCGTTGATTTCAAAGACTCCGTGGTATCCTTTCAGCCAGGAAGCGTCGGTCAAGAGGGTCACCAAGGCGATGATGGTGAGCTGAGGATGCTCCTTTTGCAGCTGTGATATCCCGCCTCGATCGGGATGGCCGAGTAGGAGCGGGTTGATGACCAGTATGTTGGCGTCTGAAGAGATGATCTTCTCGTTGAGATGCTCAGGCGTGTCCATCCGCGCAACCACGTCGAACTTGGGGTGGCTTTGTATGATCTCCGTCAATCCCAAACTGATGATTTCAGATGGCTCGCAAATCAATACCCGGTTCGTCATGGCAGGGAGCTTTCAAGGTTTTCAACGTAAGGGATGAGCACATAGTCCTCGATGCGGGAGTGGAAGCTGAGGTCGGCGGAGAGCTCCATGATGTCGAGCGAGATCTCGATGCGTTCCTTGGGCAGGATGTCTCCGGGAAGATATTTCAGAAGGATGTTCATCATGTCCTCAAGCACGTCTTGGATGTTGGTGTGGTTATGCCGGAACTCGTTGATGTGATAGCCGTTGGACTTCTCACCTTGGCGCAGGGCTTCGATGTAAGGGAACACCACCACCTCTTCATAGTATTGGATGTGCCTCATCACCTCTTGCTTGTAGTCGTCGTAGAAATGACGGAGCATGGGGCCGTATTGGGGTCCGCAGGCCTCGATGATGCGTTGCAGGTGCTCTTCGATGTGGGGGAAGCGCTCGTCGAGGTAATACTGGTGCGAGGCTTTCAGAAAGGGGAGGAGTCCGCTCATGTCGATGCGCTGGAGGTCGGCCTGGCTGGGCCTGAAGTCGTTGTCGGCATAGACGTGGCAGATGATGAGGAAGAGCTCGTGGCTCACACCGTTGAGACGGCATACCTCCTCAATGCTGCGGTCGCCAAAGCCAAGGCCGATGCCGAAACGCGGCAACAGCTGTAAGAGTCGGTGGTTGTCGGCGAGCAATTCGGCGAGCTTGGCCTTGCCGGTGAGTAGGTTTTGTTTTTTCATGGATGACGTTTTGAGGGTGCAAAGGTAGCAAAAAGGCACAAAAAAAGCCGCTTTCGGGCGGCTTTTTTATGGTGAGAAGCGATAGGAGGTTAGGCCTCGGTGTTCTCAGCGGGGGCTTCCTCAGCGGGAGCCTCGGCAGCTTCGGCGGCCTGGGCGGCGGCAAGAGCCTCAGCCTCGGCGGCTTTCTTGGCCTCAAGCTCGGCGAGACGCTTCTTGGCAAGCTCCTCGGCACGGGCATCGTTGACCTTCTTCTCAGCTTCCAGACGGACTTTCTTTTCACCTCTGGCCTTTTCCTCGGCGCTCTTGGCGATGTTGGCCAACTTGGCTTCCTTTTCCTTCATCCAGTTCTGGAACTTCACTTCTGCTTGCTCTTCGGTCATGGCGCCTTTTTTCACACCCTGGAGGAGGTGATACTTCAGCATGACGCCCTTCTTCGAAAGCAGGGAACGAACGGTGTCGGTCGGGACAGCACCCACGGTGTACCAATACAAAGCTCTGTCAAACTTGAGGTTGATCTGAGCGGGTTCGGTAAGAGGGTTGTAAGTGCCTATTTTCTCAATGAAACGGCCATCACGTGGCGAGCGAGTGTCGGCGACTACGATGTGATAGAAAGGTTGTCCTTTCTTGCCATGTCTTTGCAATCTGATTTTTGCTGGCATAACTGATTTTGTTGTTTTTAAGTTGATTATGAATGAATTAACTAAAACCTACCCGAGGTTTCGGCGGCAAAAGTACAACTTTTTTGTGAATTGGCAAGGGGTTGCTTAAAAAAATGCTATTTTTGCGGCCATTTTTAAACGTTATGGAAAAGAAGCATGGACTGCGATGGGGGTATCTCGCTGGCATAGTCTCGGGAATCACCTACGGGATGAATCCCCTTTTTGGGGTGCCTGTCATCAATAAGGGACTGGATGTCAATTCGTTGCTGTTTTACCGCTATGGGGTGGCTACTTTGTTGATGCTCGCCTTTATGTTGTTGGCTAAGAAACAGATACGCATTTCCTGGAAACAGCTGGGACTGATGGTCATTCTCGGCATCTTGTTCACCGGTTGCAGCATCAGTTTGTTCGAGGCCTACAAATATATCCCCTCCGGCATCGCCACCAGCATCCTCTATGTGTATCCCATCATGGTGGCCCTGATCATGATGTGCCTGGGCCAGTTCCCGACTTGGCAAACCTGGGTCTCCATTTTCGCGGGCGTGGTGGGGGCGATATTGCTTTCGGTCAAGGCTGGAGGTGGTTTCATCGATTGGCGAGGCATCCTCTTGGTGGTGGCTTCCGGGCTCTGCTACACCTTATTCATTGTGATGGTCAACCAAAGCAAGTCTGTCAAGGCGCTGCCCAATCTGACCTTGACCTTTTATTGTTTCCTTATCGGCTCGGTGATGCTGTTCGCCCTCTCTGGCTTTAGCATGCAACTGAATCCCGTTCCCGACAGGGTGAGCTGGCTCAATGTCTTGGGCTTGGCCATCCTACCCACCGCCATCGCCACCATCACCTTGGCGGCTGCCACCAAAGCCGTCGGAGCCACCAAATGCTCCGTCCTTGGCATCCTTGAACCGTTGACGGCCATCTTCATCGGCACCCTCGTCTTTCATGAACCGTTCACCCTGCATGTGGCGGTGGGCGTGGTGCTGATCCTGTTCGCCATCCTGTTTATGATCCTCACAGACAAAAAATAACCTTCTATCTTCTGTCTTCTATCTCCTGTCTCCTGTCTTCTGTCTCCTGTCTTCTGTCTTCTGACTTCTGACTTCTGTCTTCTGCTCTTCTGTCACCACATGAATGTCGCATTGCGGGAACGGGATGGTGATGCCATTTTCGTTCAAGGCATTGTAAATGACCTCTTTGGCCTTGTCGATGTAGGCAATATGCTCCGCTGCCAACACATACTGCTTCACGGCGATATTCACGGAATTGTCGCCGAAATCGCCGACACGCACATAAACACCGAACCTCGGGTCCACCACGTCGCGCCCCACTTCATCCTGCGTACACATCACCTGCATGGCCTTCTCAATCACATCGCGAACAAAATTGACATCGGTTCCGTATGCCACTCCGACGACAATCTTGAGCAGCTCGTAGGCGTTGTTTTTGGTGAGGTTGGTGAAATTTTTCGCAAATAGCGAGGAATTGGTGAAGGAGACGGAAGTGTTGTTTATTGTCTCTACTTGTGTTGTTTGGTAATTGATGCTTGTCACTTTGCCGCGGATGCCGTCGCACTCAATCCAGTCGCCGACTTTCAGGCGTCCCGACATCAGCTGGATGCCGTAGATGAAGTTGTTGAGGATATCCTTGAGGGCGAGACCAATACCTGCGGAGAAACCTCCCGCCACGAGACTGAGCGAGCCGGTGGGGATGTGCAGCACAACGAAGATGACCACGATGTAAGTCAGCCATACTGCCCCATTGATGATACTGTTGCCCAAAGAGAGGTTGACTTCGTCCTTGTGGATGGTCGCCCTGTGGGTCTTCTTCAGGAAACGGGCAAAACGGTATTGCTGCCAGAAGGCATGGATGGCGCGGTTGACATAACGGAAGATGAAGAAGAGGTTCACCAACAGGATAATGGTGTAGAAGGAAACCCTGAAAGTACTGACCCCCTCCGCGTTTGTAATCTGGATGAAAGGCTTGTAAAAGATGCTTTCGTACAAGTCTTT
The DNA here is from genome assembly GCA_902783365.1 of uncultured Bacteroidia bacterium. GTDB lineage: Bacteria > Bacteroidota > Bacteroidia > Bacteroidales > F082 > Limimorpha. Next base: position 29,016 of record CACZQL010000098.1, read on the forward strand.
GAAATCAAACACGTCCATGGCGAGATGGAGGCACAAGGGGAAGGAACTCAACATCAGGATGGGTAATACGACTTCCTTGATAAGGTCGTAGAACCAAGTCACGGAGAACAGATATGACTTTTTGTTTTGTCCGGTCACCTTGGTGATTTTTTCAAGGTATTGGGTGATGCGGGGATTCATCCGTTTTTCTTTGTACTTGACAATCAAATGGATGATAGTGTTGATGGTGAGGACGGCGGCCAGTTGGAAGAACCACCACACGAGGATGAGTAGGGAGGCGAAAATGAATCCCGCAATGGCCACAAGCATGGCGATACCCGTCACCGACAAGGAAATCCATGCGAAGACACGGTCGCTGACATCGGCTTTTTTGGCGCGCCGGAGGACCGTCAGGAGTTGCCAGATGAAGAAAATAATCAGTAAGGGCGGGAAGATGACGTTCATCAGCGAGTTGGGCAAGAAAAGGATGCGGCAACCGATGACAGCAATGGCGGTGAAAATGGTGGGTAAGTACAGCTTGACCCCGTTTTTGAGCTGGTCGGGTTTCAACCGGATGAGCAGGGCGGTGATGATGGCACCCAGCAGCCACATAAACGTGTTGGAAAGGCTGAAAGCCTTGGCAATGATCATGTTGGTTTTGATGGAACCCATGTTGAGAAGGATAAAGAACAAGATGCCGAGGAGCAAAGTGTAGAATCGCACCTGCTCTTTGGCGATCACGCGCTTCACAGGTTTAACCCATTTATAGATGGGAAGGAACAACAGGTAGGCAAGTAGCCAACAGGCAAGAAACAAAAAGACCAGGAAAACCAGGATGAAAACTTGGAAGAAATATTGGAATTTGGAAAACTTGTCAATGTCCTGGTTATCGATGGGGGTGTCGGCAGTTCCGATGGTGACGGTGAGGGGCGCTTCGGCCATCAATGTGTCGTTGAGAACAGCCTCTTTCACCAACGAGTCGATGGGAGGCACAGCGTTGTTCTTGTAATGTTGGGCTAATTCATCGAAAGCATATTTCTCATACGTGTCCTCCTTGGCGCGCCTCCAATAGCGTTGGTGGTTGGCAAGGATGACAGGCCAAGGGGTCTGCCCTTCAACGAAAATGCGGTGCTGGAGCAGTTTGTAGTAGTTGCTCGCATAGTCGTACGACTCTTTCAGGCGAAGGTAGGTCTCACTGTAATGAATGCTATCAGCTACGACGATGGACTTGCTCTCGAAATACATCTTCAGCAGTTCCTTGGCGTAAAAGATGCAAGTGTCGCGGTCTTGCTCCCCAAGGCTGTCGAGGACAAACGGCAGGGCGATGGTGTCGTTAAGGGTGGCGGCTTCCATGGCAAGCTCCAGCTGGGAGGTGCTTAACAGGTGGTGCTTGTTGATAGAGTCGTTCCGGTAGAGCAGACTGTCGGCCAAGCCTTGGATGGTGTCAAGCTCCGGGGGAAGACGGCGCAACGCCTCCAGGAGACGGGCGTAACGGTCGATCTCAAGGTCGAGATTGCCCACAATGCGGTCGTAAGGCATGCGGTCCTCCTCGAAATCGTTGTATTCGTTTGTGACTTTCTCAAGGGTGTAGCAAAGGTCGAAGGTGAATTCCTGCTTTTGCGAGTACAGCATCAAAGATAGCTCGTTGCATTGCTTCATGATGTCCACCATCGTTTGGTGCTAGTGCTCATAGTTTTCCGAGAGTCGGCCCTGAATCCTCGACATCTGTTCGTAATCACGTTTCAAACTGGATCTCAGGTTGGAAAGCGTGTTGCTTAAATTGTCATTGGTGAATGCGGCAAATACCGGCATAGCGAAAAGTAGCGCCAACAAAATGGAAAGTCGTCTCTTGTTCATGACACTTCTGTTTTTGGGACAAAAATAGGAAAAAAACTTGGATGTTTTTTCCGTGCTACCCTTTTTTGCCTATCTTTGCATTCGTTTCCTATTATTATTACTATCATGAACAAGAATCTCTTTATCATTCTCGCAGCCATGCTGTTCTTCTTCGGCTGCAACAAATCCAACCAGTTCAAGGTAACCTTGAACATTGATGACGCCGATAATCAATCGGTCTATCTTTTCAAAAATGTTGACGGGAAAAGCGTGTGTATCGACTCCGCGGTCTTCGCGGGCAAAAATGCCGTGATGAAAGCGGATTTCGACGATCCTTTGACCGAATACTGCATCAAGTTTGATAAATCAGAACGTTGCGAGGCGCTCCCATTCTTTACGGAAAACCAAAACACGACTTTTACGGGTAATCGCAATGAAATGCAGAAATGGACCGTGAAAGGCTGTCCTATCATGGATGAATGGATGGCTTATCGTGAAAGCCTCCTGCCAACGGAAGAAAAGATCATGGCACTTTACAATGAATCGAATGACCTTGCCATGGCTGGTGACACTGTGAAGGCTGCCGAATTATTCGGACAAGTCAATGCGATGATGGACGATTACACCAACATGCGCCTTGACTATATCAAAAACCATCCTGACAGTTTTCTTGCCCAATACATCCTCGATCAGGACAAAGAGGAGTTTGAGTTTGAGGATGTCAGAGAGATTGCAGATAAGATTACCACCGAATCGACTTACAGCGAGAGTGTAAAAGAATATGTCGCGAAGAACATGCTTGTTCAGGTAGGCCAGCCCTTCATCGATTTCACACTGCAGACCGTTGACGGAAAGGATGTCAACCTCGGCGAGGTCATCAAGAACAACAAGGTGACGATGATCGATTTCTGGGCTTCATGGTGTGGTCTCTGCCGCGCGGAGAACCCCAATGTGAAAGCCGCCTACGAGAAATACCATGCGAAAGGTTTGGAAATCATCGGCGTCAGTGTGGATCAGGACGAAGCGGCATGGCTCAAGGCGGTGGAGGCGGATGCGCTTCCCTGGACCCATGTGCGTGATGTCAATGGCGACGCCGGCAAACAATACATGGTGATGTACATTCCCAGCAGCTTCCTCTTCGACCAAAACGGCGTGATCATCGCCAAGAATCTCCGTGGCGAAGAACTGGAGGCCAAACTCGCTGAAGTACTGCCATAAAGCTCTCAGGGCAATGAAGAACGTCCGCATTACCGCCATCCGCCAAACGGTCTATCCTGACCTGATGGCGAGATTCGAGAATCCCATCGAGCACACCTGCGATGTGAGGGAAGGGGACCAATGGATCTCGGTGGACGGCCAGCGTCCCGAAGGCTTGTGCCCTTCGGCCTGGGACTCCATGCGTCCTTTTGTGGAGGCATTGGCCCGGGGCGAAGGCAACTTTTTCGATGGCTGGATGCAGAATCCCATGAGTGCCATGATCAGCTGCAACGACGGATTCAGGCCTTTCAGTTTTTACCTTGAAGCGTTGGATGCTTGATCAATGCCTGTAAGCATAGCCTTGTTTTTCCCATTCGGGCATCTCGTGGTTGCGGAGGATGCCATAAAACCGGTCGAAGTCCTCGTGAAAGTCTTTTTCGGAGGCCCATTCTTTATGCGTGTTCCAAGCGCGCTCAGCCACACCAAGGCCTTTGGGAAGCATCTGGTAAGTGACGTCGTCGAAGCTTCGGAGCTGTGAGGACCATAATGCTGCCTCCACGCCGATGATGTCGCCAATGTAAGCGTTGGGTTGTAAGGAGAAGGCTTTCCGTTCGTCCACATAACCTGCCCAGTGGAGCCCCATCTCGGTAGGGTCGGGACTGTAGGCGAGGTCAAGATAGGTATAGGCGGCAGGGCAGAGCACTACGGGGAAGCCTTCGAGGCCCTTGGTGTTCCAAACGTTGATGAAATAGAGCGAACGCTTGAGACGCGCTTCGGTGGCGGGCTCCAGTCCTCTTGCGATGTCTTCCCAGCCCGCCAAACGGATGCCTCTTTGTTCGGCGAGGTCCAACATGCCGTTCATGAACCGCTCTTTTTGCGCATGTCGGTCACGGCCTGCCCAGGCGCCCTGTGGCACCTCGTCGCCTCCGATGTGGATGGCGGGGAGGGGGACCTCGGCCTCTCGATGCAGCCGGATCACCTCGTCGAAGACGATTCCGTAGAACTTGTAAACACTTGGGAGTTCCACACTCAACACGTTGTCGGTGAAATCCTGCGCCGACCAGTAATGCGAGGTGTCGGCAGGGTCTTGAAGGCGGAGTGAGGCGTCGCCAGTGCGTTGCTCATAGACTTGCATGGCCTTGATGGAAGCCCTTGAATGGCCGGGGGTGTCGAATTCCGGCACCACCTTGATACGGCGTTCCCAGGCATATCGGAGGATGCGTTGGTATTCCTCTGCAGTATAATAGGAGGTGTTGCCGATACGCCCGTTGGCCGAAGGCTTCAAGGCTGTGGTCTCGTGGAGGTTCCAGTCGGGGAGGGCATGATGTGCCCCGTAGTCGGTGAGGTCGGGCAAGTCTTTGATTTCGAGGCACCACGACTCGTCATCGGCGAGATGGAAATGCAGGGTGTTTAGCTTCCAGGAAGCCATGATATCGATGATTTTCAGCACCTCATCGACAGAGCGGAAGTCACGTGCCACGTCGAGCATGAATCCTCGATAGTCGTGGTCGGGCCAGTCCTCGAGGGTCATGGGGGCCAAGGGCTTCGGTAGTTTTTCGAGGGTGGTTTGGGCATAGAAGGCGCCGTCTTCCTCGTCGGCTTCCACGTGGGCGGCTCCGTTGGCGTTGATGGTGATGCGGTACCATCCATCGGGGTGTGTCTCGGTCATTGGGAAGTTTTTGCCCTTGGTGTCGCCGAGGGTGTCTTGCTCATTCTCAATGTTATAGTGGATGCTTTTCACTTGGGGAAGGATGTCGGCGGGTTGAACCTCATAGTGGCTGTTGAAGTATTTCGAGGCTGTTTCCATGGCGGGCAGATTCCGGAAGTGGTAAGTCGTTTCCAAGGGTTTGTCGGGTTTGCCTTTCTGTTGAAGGATAAAGGCTTCCGGTGCCCAGCGTTGTCGGGGTAGGGGACGTCCCAGGTATTTTATGGTAATGGTTCCGCTTGAGGGCAGGTCGATATACCATGAGGTGCCTTGGTAGTGGTTCATGGCGGGGCCTTCCAGGATTGTTTTGCCGTCGAAGAGCTCCTGAAACCACACGCGGCCTCCTCGGGGCATGTTGTGCAGCACCAAGGTTTGCAGGGCGTGACCTTCGGGGTCGGTTTCGCCTTCAGTCCATTCCGCCCAGGGTGTCGTCGCGCAGGCGGTCGTCAGAAAAGCGAGAAGGAGGATGATAGCGGGCTTGCGCATGGTGGTTGTGTGTTAGGGTTTTGAAGGGTTGGCGAGGTTCATTCGCAGAGGTCGGCCACCGTCATGTTGGCGGCTTGGATGAGGTCTTGGGGGTTGATTTTGAACTGGAGTCCGCGGACGCCGGCGCTCACATAGATGAAGTCGAATAGCTCGCAGGTCTCATGGATGAAGGTGGGGAAGGGCTTCTTCATGCCGATGGGGGAGCAACCGCCTCTAATGTACCCCGTCAGCGGCAGCAGTTCCTTCATCGGGATGAGGTCGCAGCTTTTGTTGCCCGTGACTTTGGCGGTTTTTTTGAGTTCCACTTCCTCGTTGCCCGGGATGACGCAGACGAAATAGCCCGTTTTGTCGCCTTTCAGCACCAGGGTCTTGAACACTTGGTCGATGTCCTCGCCGAGTTGGTCGGCGATGTGTTGCGCCCCGAGGTCGTTCTCGTCCACCTCGTAGGGAATCAGCTCATACTGGATTTTCTTCTGGTCCAGGAGTCGGCACGCATTGGTTTTGTTGATTTTTTCTTTCGGCATGATGGGATTTGTTTAATGACGCAAAAGTAAGGATAATTCGAGAAAACTCAAACAATTTCCATATCTTTGCTTCATCATTTGTTTTTCGTTTATGGAAAAGAGAATAAGCACACTGGATACCATAAGGGTTGTGGCAATCTTTATGATTTTACTTTGCCATTTTTTTCTGTTCAGTGATTTGAATTCTTGCATTGGACGTTATTTTGCGGGGGTGGGCAATATGATATTCTTCTTGGTATCGGCGTTTTTGTATGGTACAAAGTATGGCGGGGCATTGCAAGAGATTGACTATAAACAATTCGTCGTAGGTAGAATAAAGAAACTGGGGTCGCCAGTATGGCTTTTTCTCATCATTCTTATCTTGTTGTATTTGGTGTTGGGGGTACGTTTTTCGTGGTTTGATGCAGCATTGAACTTTTTGTTTTTAGGCTATTTTGGGAAGTTGCCTGGCAACGGGCACCTGTGGTTCCTTACGGTTTTGGTGGCTTGTTATGCCGAGATGCTGTTGCTGTTGAGGTATAAGGCCAAGGTTGGAGCTGTCCCGTGGGTGATTCTTGCTGTCTCGGTATTGTTGGTTGTGTCGGGCGAGCGGTTTGGGATTCCGAGCGGAGCTTTTTTTACCATAGGGCTTTATGGTTTTGTGTTTTTGAAAAGCAGATGGTTTTTACAAAAGTCAAAGTCGATGACATGGTGGATGGCTGCAATGATACTGGCACTCAATGTGGTATGTTTCTTTTTTGAGTATAAAGGCTTGTTTCAATGGTCACGTTCAACACATTTCCTTTTGAGTGGTTTGTGTGGTTTTTCGTTGTTTTCATTGATGTTGCGGTTTATTCCTGATAAAAGCAACAAAGTGATTTCTTTTTTGGGAGGAATCAGTTTTGAGATATACCTTGTGCATCATACCTTGTGCGCAGGACCGTTTGTTAGTGTGGTGCGTTGGCCATTTGGTTATTTTATGAACTTCATTGTTTTGATTGTTTTGTCGATGGTTCTTGCGATTGTGTTGAAAACAGCGGCAAGTATGATGGTCAAAAAAACAGTCCTCCTTTTTGGAAAAAAGTAGCCTGTGCTTCAATTCGGCTAAAACACATTCTATCTTGTCCACTCCGTTAAAGGCGGTTTTTATCCGTCTCCTGTCCCTCCACAAGCAACCTCCCCATCTCATTGAGTGCAACAAAACGATACCGCAAAGAATCGGTTGCGACAAGCTTGTATTCGAGATGCTTGGCCTCCGCCTTGCGGCGAAGCGTTTCCTCGACAGATTGACGGATGAAAGGCGCACTGAACGCCCGATCCGTTGGTTCCAAAAGCAAAAGCTTTCCTTTGGAACACGCCTCAAAATAAACGCCACCCGGCTTGTAATACCGCTCATGCGGCGCACCTTCCTCGGGGAAACCTTCATTGAGAAGGACGACCAAAGGGAAACCATGAGTCCGAAGCGTCCGTGCAATGAGTTGCTCACCCTTGCTAATGGAAGCCGTATAGGTTACCGCTCCATTTTGTGCTGCTCGCGACACCGCTTTCAGCCTTTCTTGGACTTGCTCGTCCGTGGCATTGCGCGACATTTCCACCAATTGACGCTCTGGCCAGTCGAGAAGGA
>CACZQL010000099.1 GCA_902783365.1 uncultured Bacteroidia bacterium
GAATTCCGCATTATTAATTATCTTTGCCGCTGAATTAATCTTTAGCGACTATGAAGAAAACCTCACTCCTCACCGCCCTCCTGCTCGCCGCCTCCTGGGCCTTCGCGGGCGAGGGTATGTGGATCCCTATGCTCCTCCAGTATAACGAGAAAGAAATGCAGGAAATGGGGATGCGCATCACCGCCGACGACATCTACTCCCTCAACCACAGCAGCCTCAAAGATGCCATCGTCCTCTTCGGCGGCGGCTGCACCGGCGAAATCGTTAGCGACTACGGTCTCCTCCTCACCAACCACCACTGCGGCTACGACCACATCCAAAAACACAGCTCCGTCGAACACGACTACCTCACCAACGGCTTCTGGGCCATGGACCGCTCCCAAGAACTGCCCTGCCCAGGTCTTAGCGTCATCTTCCTCCGCGAGATGCGCGACGTCACCCAAAAAGTGCTCTATAACGTCAACGACGACATGGAGGAAAAAGAACGCCAACGGCTTATCAACGACAACATCAAACGCATCATCGCCGAAGTCGAGAAAGACACCCCTTACAAGGTGTCCATCAAACCCTATTTCCTCGGCAACGAATACTACCTCCTCCTCAACGAGGAATACACCGACGTGCGACTGGTAGGCTGCCCGCCCTCCAACATCGGCAAATTCGGTGGCGACACCGACAACTGGGTGTGGCCCCGCCATACCGGCGACTTCTCCATCTTCCGCGTCTATGCCGACAAAAACGGACGACCCGCCGACTATAGCGCCGACAACGTCCCCTACAAACCCGCCAAACACCTCGACATCTCCCTCAAAGGCGCCGAAGAAGGCGACTTCGCCTTCGTGTTCGGCTACCCCGCACGCACCAGCGAATACCTCCCCGCCATCGCCGTCAACCAAGAAGCCAATGTCATCGACCCCATCGCCGTGGACCTTCGTGGCAAAATCCTCGACATCTATAACCGCTATCAGGAACAAGACCGCAAAGTGCGCATCCAATACGCCTCCAAACACGCTGGCCTCGGCAACGGATGGAAAAAATGGATGGGTGTCACCGAAGGCATCAACCACTTCCACGGCGTCGAGAAAAAACGCTTCTACGAAGAATCGTTCCAACAATGGGCCCTCGGCGCACGCAACCGCTACCTCTATATCGATCTCCTCAAACAGTTCGATCAAAAATACAAGGAACTGGAACCCTACCGCGTGGCCTACACCTATCTCAGCAACGCCGGTCTTAACATCGAAATCATCGACTTCGCCGGCAACTTCAACCGCCTCGCGCAAGTCACCGCCGACACCCCGCAAGAAGAAGTTGACCGCATGATCGCCTCCCTCCGCCAGGCCTCCAACGAGTTCTTCAAGGACTACTACCAACCCATCGACGAAGAGGTGGCACGCACCATGCTCACCGAATACCTCAAACACCAACCCGCCGACTTCCGCCCCGGATTCCTCAACGAAATCAACAACGTCTCCCAATACGTGGAACACCTCTTCGCCAAGTCCATCTTCGCCTCCCAAGAGAAAGTCAACGACCTGCTGGACAACTTCAAGCCCAACAAAATCAAGAAACTGCAAAAAGACCCCGCCTTGCAGGCCTACCAAAGCATGATGAACTTCTACCGCGATGAGGTCAACCCCCAAATGAGTGCCATCAACACCGACCTGGCCCGCCTGCAACGCCTTTACATGAAAGGCCAGATGCTCATGGAACCCGAGAAACGTTTCTCGCCCGACGCCAACTTCACCCTCCGCGTCACCTACGGCAAAGTGGAAGGCTTCAAACCCCAGGACGGCAAAAACTACCGCCACTTCACCACCCTCGAAGGCATCATGGAGAAAGAAAACCCCGACATCTACGACTATGTGGTGGAACCCAAGCTGAAACAACTCTACAACCGCAAGGACTACGGTCGCTACGCCGACAAGGACGGCACCATGCACGTGGCTTTCACCGCCAGCGTCCACACCACCGGCGGCAACTCCGGCAGCCCCATCCTCAACGCCGACGGACAACTGCTCGGCCTCAACTTCGACCGCTGCTGGGAAGGCACCATGAGCGACCTCGTGTATGACCCCGACATCTGCCGCAACATCTCCGTCGATATCCGCTATGTGCTCTTCATCATCGACAAGTTCGCCGGCGCCACCAACCTTATCAACGAAATGACAATTATTGAAAACTAATTATTATATCCATGAAAAAACTTTCAATACTATTCGTGTTGGTCATGACCTCCTTGCTGGTCATGGCCCAATCAGGTCGCATCGACCTGCGTAGTGCATCAAGGGCCGAAATCACTGAAAGCGAGTTCACCAGCCTCCGCGCGGTGTTCAGCTATGGCTCCATCGAGAGCATCGAAGTGCCTTCCGAAAGAGGCACCTTCTCCGAGATTGCCCTCCCCGGCACCTACCCCTCGGGCGAGATAGGCACCCCTGAGCTTCCCGCCTCCCACGAGTTGCTCGCCGTGCCCTTCGGCGCCACCCCGCGTGTCACGGTGAAAAGTTTCACCGCCACCGACTACAACCTCTCCGACTACGGCATCAACACCATCGTGCCTCACCAACCCTCCGTCCGCAAGGACCAAAGACCCGAGGACATCGAGTTTGTGTATGACGCCGAGGCTTATCAAACCCGTGGCCTCGCCAACGAACCCACCGCCACCATCGAGGTGCAAGGCACCCTGCGCGGCATCCGCATCGGCTCCCTGGTGGTCAACCCCGTGAGCTACAACCCCGCCTCCAACACCCTCCGCGTGTTCAACGACATCGAGGTGGAAGTCTCCTTCGACGGCGCCGACTACGCCGAGACCGAACGCATGCTGGTCAATACCTACAGCCCCTATTTCGACATCGTGTATCAACAGATGTTCAACTACCGCCAAATCATGGACGTTTATGACGACCACCCCGACTTGATGGCCTACCCAACCCACATGGTCGTGATCGCTCCCGAGAGCCATCTCACCGCCCTTGAGCCTTGGAAGAACTGGAAGATCCAGAAGGGCTTCGACGTGCAGGTTTATACCACCAGCCAGACAGGCTCCACCTATAGCGCCATCCATACCTACGTGCAGAACCTTTACAACACCGGTGTCGCCCAAGGCGCCACCCCCACCTTCCTCATCCTCGTGGGCGACGTGGCACAAATCCCCGGAACCACAGGCTCCTCGTCCCAAAAGGTGACCGACCTCTATTACGGCTCGGTTGACAACGACTATTTTCCCGACATGTTCTACAGCCGTATGTCGGCGGAAAATCCCACCCAGCTGACCTCCATTGTCAACAAAATCCTGCAATATGAGCAATACACCATGCCCGACCCGAGCTATCTGAACAACGTGCTGCTCATCGCCGGCTCCGACAACTATTGGAATCCCCGCGTGGCACAACCCACCATCAATTATGCCACCACCTATTATTATAACGCCGCCCACGGCCTCAACAACGTGTATGCCTACCTCAACTCCTATAGTGGCTGCTACAACAACCTGAGCACGGGCGTGGGCTTTGCCAACTACACGGCCCACGGCAGCGAGACCGGCTGGTCGGGACCCTCGTTCTCCAACTCCAACGTGAACAGCCTGACCAACGCCAACAAATACTTCCTCGCCATGGGCAACTGCTGCCTGACGGGCAACTTCGGCTACAACTCACCCTGCTTCGGTGAGGCGATGATCCGTGCCGAGAACAAAGGCGCCTACTCCTACATCGGCTCCTGCCCCGTCACCTATTGGTACGAGGACTATTACTTCGGCGTGGGCGCGCACAACACCCATGGCGGTCCCACTCCCACGCAAAGCGGCTCCTCCATTGGTTGCTACGACGGCGTGTGGATGGACGACACCTACAACACGGTTTCCTCCATGGTCTTTGTGGGCAACCTGGCGGTTTGCAAAGCCCATACGGGCGGTTATCAAACCCATTCCAACCCCACCTACTACTGGCAGGCCTATCATGTCCTCGGCGACGGCTCCATCATGCCTTACCGCGTGAACCCCACCCCCAACACGGTGAACCACGCCAGCAGTATCCCCGCAGGCGCCAACACCTTCACGGTGAGTGCCGAAGCGGGTTCCTTTGTGGGCATCTCGCAAAACAACGTGCTGAAAGGCTCGGCCTTGGTACCCGCCTCCGGCACGGTCACGGTGGCACTCTCCTCTTTCACCTCCGGCCAGATGACGGTTGTGGTCACCAAGCCCCAACGCCAGCCTTACAGCCAAACCATCACCGTGGGCGGCGGCGGCACCACCACCTACAACATCAACGTGTCGGCCAATCCCGCCAACGGCGGCCAAGTCAGCGGCGGCGGCACCTATAACCAGGGGCAGTCGTGTACGGTAACGGCTACCCCCAACAGCGGCTACACTTTCACCAACTGGACGGAGAACGGCTCGGTGGTGTCAACCAACCCGACCTACTCCTTCAACGTGAACAGCAACCGTACCCTGGTGGCCCATTTCACGGTGCAAACCACCAACTACAACATCACCGTGGCCGCCAACCCGGCCAATGGCGGCACCGTCAGCGGCGGCGGCACCTATCAACAAGGACAAACCTGCACCATCACGGCCCAACCCGCGGCCAATTACACCTTCCTGCGCTGGACCAAAAACGGCCAACAGGTCTCCACCAACGCCTCCTATACCTTCACCGTGACCGAAAACGCCAACTACGTGGCGCAGTTCCAAGCCCAGACCTATAGCATCACCGCCACTGCTGACCCGGTGGAAGGCGGCACCATCACTGGCACCGGTACCTACAACGCCGGACAGTCGTGTACCTTGACCGCCACCCCCGCCCCGTCCTACTCCTTCAAGAGATGGACGAAAAACGGCATGATCGTCTCGCATAACCCCGTCTTCAGCTTCACGGTGACCGAGAGCGCCGCATACGTGGCTCACTTCCAACTCGACTGCTACGCCCCCACCAACGTCACTGCCGAGGCCATCAACTACACCGATATCTATGTCAACTGGTCGGCAGTCCCCAACGCGCTAAGCTATAAGATCTATCGCAATGGAACCCTCCTTACCTCGGGCTATCCTGAGGCAGGAAGCTACTATGACACGGAGCTGAACTACGGTGAGTATTGCTATACCATCGTGGCGGAATGCGCCTCGGGCGATTCCGAACAGTCCGAAGAAGCCTGCGCCACCCTCAACATCCCCTGCAACGGCCCTGAGGACTTCGTGGCGGATTATGTTTATGAGGGTGAGGATGACTTCGGCGTGCAGTTGCAATGGAATACCGTGGCCCCCATCCTGCCTACCTATTGCCACCTCTATCGTTCCACTGATGGCGGCAACTTCGTGTTGCTCCAAGACGTACAGCCCGAAGGCGTGTCGCAGCACTTCACCTATTTCGACCCCGTCGAGATTGGCCATTACACCTATATGCTGACGCTGGAATATAACTTTGACGGTGAGGTTTGCGTCACCGACCCCGTCTATGTCGAGGCCGAAGTGACCGCCGTGAGCGAGCAACAACATCAAGTGGGTCTCTATCCCAATCCCGTCAACGGCTTACTGACGGTGGAAAGCGCCGAGAATATCGTCACCCTGGAGGTTTACAACACGATGGGCACTTTGGTTTATACCACTCAAGGCGACCATAACAAGATGGAAATCAACACTTCGGACCTTCCTTGTGGCACCTATGTCCTCCGTGTCACCACGGCTTCGACGGTTATTTCCAGAAGTTTCTTGAAAACACGGTAATCAGTGTGAAAAGCTCCACCCTGCCGAGCAACATGAACAAGGCAAGGATCCATTTGGCCACTTGTGGCAAGAAAGCGTAGGTTCCGTAGGGGCCTACGCTTCCTACTCCTGTACCAAGGTTGCTCAATGTGGCCAAGGTGGCCCCCACCGAAGTGTTGAAGTCAACCCCAAGAGTAAGCAACAAAGTGGCCCCCCCGACGAAGAGGAGGAAATAGACGAACACAAAAGTCATCGTCTTGAAAACCACACTTTGTGAGACGGATTTTCTGTTGATTTTTACCGGTAGCACCGCGTTGGGGTGGATGGCGCGCTTCAGCTCCAATACCGAATTCTTCGTGAAGATGAGATGCCGGATAATCTTGATACCGCCCGCAGTGGAGCCCGAGCAGGCTCCGATGAACATCAAAAACAGCAAGATGGACCATAGTCCCGCCGGCCAGAGCATATAGTCGCTGACAAAGAATCCCGTGGTGGTCAGCATCGAGACCACCGTGAAGAACGAGGAACGAAGGGCTTGGCCAAAGCCCATTTTCAGCCACGCCATCAGGGTGACCGACAAAAGGACGCTCACCCCCAGGATGATGCCCACAAAATGCTTGAACTCCTCGTTCGAGAACAAGGCTTTCGGGTTTCTCACCAGCGTGATGAGCAGCAGGGTGAAATTGCATCCCGAGAGGGCCATGAAGAAGGTCACCACGATTTGCGAATAGTTGGAATAGCCGGCAAGGCTGCTGGTACGGGTGGAGAAACCTCCCGACGAGATGGTGGTCATGGAGTGGCATACCGCATCGAACCAGTCCATGTCGCCGGCGCGGAGCAATACCGTCTCCAACAGGGTGAAAAACAGATACAATCCCCAAAGCCGCTTGGCGGTGTGCATGGTGCGGGGATGCAGCTTGTCGTAGTTGATGCCGTTCATCTCCGTCATGAAGAGTTGCATGCCGCCAACACTCAGGAAAGGGATGAGCACCACGGCGAACACGATGATGGCCAAGCCGCCGATCCACTGGGTCATGCTCCGCCATAGCAGGATGTCCTTGGGCACCGACTCGATGTTGGTGAGGATGCTGGCTCCCGTGGTGGTGAACCCCGACAGGGCCTCGAAGAAAGCGTCGGTGAAGTTGGGCACGTTTTTGCCCAGCAGGAAGGGGAGGCCGCCAAACACCGACAGCATCACCCACGACAGTGAGATGGAGATGACCCCCTCGCGGTGGTTGACACGCTGTCCCCGCACCTTCCTTGTGGAGAAACACAGGCTGAAACCCGTCAGGGTGGTGATGAGGGCGGCAAAGGGCATGCTGAAGGCGTTGATGCCGTGATGGAAGTAGGTGACAGGTATCACCGTGAGCATAAACAGCCCTTCGATGAGCAACAGGTACCCTTGGATGCGTATCAGCACAGGGAAGCTTATCTTACTTGAGGCACTCATCGGAACCCTATGTCAATGTTAATGGAACAACCTTTCGACGGCAGGGATGGCGTTGGGAAGGGCCAGCACCACCACCCGGTCGTCGGTTTGGATCTCGAACTCGTCGGTGGCGATATAACTCTCGCCATCGCGCACGATGCCGCAGATGATGGCGTCGTCGGGCATCATCAGCTTGCCGATCATCTTGCGGGTCACGGCGGAGCCTTGCCGCACCTCGAACTCCACGATGTCGGCGTCGATGCCGCTCAAGCATTTCATCGACGACACCTTGGCTCCCAAGGTGTAACGCACCATGTAGGAGGCCGCGATGAGTTTCTTGTTGATGATGGAGTCGATGCCGATGTTCTGCGAGATGTCGATATAGTCGATGTTCTCCACCAACGCGATGGTTTTTTTCACGCCGAAGGCCTTGGCCTGCAAACAGGTGAGGATGTTGGTCTCGGTGTTATCGGTGACAGCGATGAAGGCGTCCATGCTGGTGATGCCCTCTTCCTCGAGGATGTCGAGGTTGCGGGCGTCGGCGTTCACCACCAAGGCCTTGGAGAGGTAGTTGGTGAGGTCCATGCAACGGTCCTTGTCCCTCTCCAAGATCTTGATGTTGAGTTCGTTTTCCAACCGTTTGGCGGTCATCCTTCCGACACGGCCACCGCCTACGATCATTACGTTGTGGATATTGATTTGCTTTTTGCCGCTGAGTTTGATGATGTCCTTGATGGCGTGGGGTTTGGTGACCACATACACCATGTCGGCGACTTGAAACACCGTGTCCTCCTGGGGGATGAAGGTGTTTTGCCGGCGGTGGATGGCGGCGATGCGGAAGTCGATGTGTTGGTACTGTTCGGTCACTTCCTGCACGCTCTTGCCGATGATTTCGGCTTCCGACTCGAGTTTCACCATGAAGAGTTGGAGTTTGCCTCCCGAGAAGTCGTAGGTCTCCATGGAGGCGTTCTGTTTCAGCAGGGAGATGATTTCCTGCGCGGCGATGTCTTCGGGTGAGAGCAGTCCGTCGATGCCAAGGTCCTGGTACATGCGCCACACCTCGGTGTTGAGGGTTTCCATGGTGTTGACGCGGGCGATGACCTTTTTGGCGCCGAGTTTTTTGGCGATGATGCCGGTGAGCAGGTTGATGTGTTCGTCGTGCAGCACGGCGATGACAAGGTCGGCCTTGGCCACGTTGGCGCGGCGAAGCACTGAGGTGGAAGTGGAGTCACCTGTGATGGTCATCAGGTCGGAATGCGACTCCACCATCTTCAGCAGTTCCTCGTGGGGATCGACGATGGTGATGTTGTGGTTGTCGCGCACCAAGGCTTCGGCCAAGTGCAGCCCCACCTCACCATCTCCAGCAATTACAATATCCATAACGGCAAATGATTATTTTCGGCTAAGTTATTTTTTCGGCGAATTGGGTGTTTTTATTTTTCGGCGAATTAAGCGAATTAAACGAATTATTTCGGAGAACAATAAAAATTCGCTTAATTCGCTTCATTCGCCGACAAAAAACCTTCGCCGATTATTTCAGCAGTCCTTCCAGGATATCCGGTGTGCCGTTGCCGTTTTTGTCGGAGAGGGCTGCGCCGAGGATGCCTCCCATGCCCATGCCGCCTCCGCTGTTGGAGGAACCTCCGCCACCGAGCAATGCGCCCAGCATGCCGCCGAGGCCGCTCACGCTGGTGTTGCTGCTCTTCTGGCCTTTGCCGAGAAGTCCCAAAAGGGTGGGGGCGATGGAGGCCAAAATGCTGCTCACCTGGTTGCTCGAGGTGCCGGTTTGTTTGGCCAATGACGAGAAGATGCTGTTGGAGCTGCCTCCGAGGATGTGGCCCAGGATCTTGTTGCCGTCGGTGAGGTTCACGCTACCCATGTTGAAGTTGGTGTCGCCTGAGTGGTCGCCCAAAGCCTTTGCCAGGGCATTGGCACCGCCCTCGGTGGAGGCGTTTTTTTGCATGGCCCCGATGAGGGTCGGGAGGGCCGCGGTAATCACCGAGCTCACCTTGTTGCTTTCAATGTTGAATTGGTTTCCAATTTGGTTGGCGGTGCTACCAGCAGCCAACACGCCTAAAATGCTGTTTAAGTCCATAGTAATCTGTTATAATTTTGAGATGTTGTTTTGTTTGTTGATTGCAAAAATATAACAACTACACTTGATTTGCAAGATGTACGTTATTTTTTTTCGTTTCAACGCGCTTGACGATGAGGACGCTGAGCTCGAAAAGAAGATAGATGGGCAGGGCCACCAACGACAGGGTGAAGGCATCCGCCGTGGGAGTGATGACCGCGGCCACAATCAATATCGCCACAATGGCGTGACGGCGGTATTTCCGCATGAAAGAAGCCTGCATGAGGCCCATCTTGGCCAAAAGCCAACATAACACAGGCAACTCAAAAACGACACCAAGTGTTAAGCAAAGCATCAAAAGTGTTGATGTATATGATTCTAGAGAGATGAGGTTGCCCACCGAGGGGTCCACCTGATAGGTACCGAGGAAGCGGAAGGTGAGGGGAAAAATCAGGAAATAGTTGAACAGCACTCCGAGCATAAACATGACATAGCCGCCGACCACCGCCTTCACCACGGGTTTCCGTTCCGAGGCGTAGAGGGCGGGGGCGACGAAGCCGAAAAGCACATATACCACGTAGGGCGAGACCACCAAAAGACCCACCCAAAGGGCCATCTTCAGGTGGATGATGAATTGTTGGGCGAGGTTGACGTTGATGAGGGCCACGTCGAAAGGCTTCAAAGGACCTACCAGCCGCTCGACCAGTCGGTAGGTGATGAATCCTGAACTCTTTGGGGCCAGTACCACACGGAACAGCAAGTCCTTGAAGCAGAAGGCCACGACTCCGGCCACGAGGGTGACGGCCAGGATGCGGAAAATGCAGCGGCGCAATACCTCAAGATGGTCCCAGAAACCCATGTCGGAATCTCGGGCGGGGCTCATTTCGAGGGGTTGTCCTTGTTGTCTTTGAGGTCCGATTGGGCTTCTTTTGGGGCGTCAGGGTCGTTCATGCCGTCCTTGAAGCTCTTGACGCCCTTGCCCAGGCCTCGCATCAGTTCTGGGATCTTGCGGCCACCGAAAAGCAGGAGGACGACGAGGGCGATGATGATGATTTCTTGTGTTCCGATGAATAGCAGGGTCATTTTCATACTAAGGTTGTATTTTTTTGCAAATATAGTTTTTTTTTACAAATGTTATTCTATAATCAACCACCACCAGTTTTTTCTCATGCCGTTTCTGGTCGGTGAGGCGGAGTTTTTTTGACAATGCGGAATTCGGAATGCGGAATGCGGAATAAATACCTGCTACCGATAGGCTTATTCCGCATTCCGAATTCCGCATTTTATTTCTTGACCCATTTCCCGGAGGCTTCGCGTTGGGTGTCGTGCCAGACCTCCC
>CACZQL010000100.1 GCA_902783365.1 uncultured Bacteroidia bacterium
CTGGTTTTCTTTCGCGATGTCCAAGGCTTGGAGGAAGAGTTGCTCCGAAGCCATGTCGTCGCCACGGTCGTGGGCATATTGGCCGTTGAGCATGATGATGGCGGTTTCGAAATAGAGTTCCTTTTCGTGTTGCGCAATGACAAGCGCGGTGTCGAGTTGGACGTGGGCATCGTCGAGGCGTCCTGCCGCCTGGTAGGCTCTCGACAAGGTGATATGCCTGTTGATGAGTTTTTCCTGGTTGTCGCCATATTGTTGCGACAAAGTCAAGGCTTGTTCGGCAAAGTCGATGGCTTCGGCTTGGGTTTTGTCGTGCCGCGGGTCGTCGGCTTCCATCAGTCCAAGTTGCATCAGCCGCACCCCCGAGAGGTTCTGGTAATAAGTGGCCAGGTCGAGGTTGGCCGTCGTGTCGGCACCCACGTCACCCAGCATTTCAATACACTTCCAGTACATCTCCTCCGACTGGTCGTATTCTTCCATGTCGAAATAAATCGAAGCGATGTTGTTAATGACATACCGTTTGTTGATGGAGGCCATCGCTCCTCCGATTTCATCCATGATTTCGGTGCAGAGGGTGTAGTTGCGCAGGGCTTCATCATATTGCCCCATGCGCATGTAGGCTCCGGCTATGGTGTTATAGCATCCAGCCACATTGTACTTGTCGTCAGCCTGTTCATAGAGTTGCAACGCCTGCTTGCTGTAGTCAACCACCTCGACGAAACGGCTCTCGTTGAAACATTGCAGTATCTTGGCCCTAAGGCTGTCGGCGTCTTGTGCCTTCAGCCCTAAGGCGAGGCAGGCAAGGACGATCGTTGAAAACAGTCTTTTTGTTTTCATAGCGTATGTTTTTTTGTTTTTTGGCGGATTATGAGGTTTAAAACGGGCGCAAGATAGGGAGTATTTTTAGAAAAAACAAATTTTAGTTTAGAGTTGAGAGTTTAGAGTTGAGTGGATTGGGGATCCCCCCTTCTGGGGGGCTGGCAGCAGGGGGAGGCAGGGGGGCAAGGGAGGCTAAAACAAAAGGCGACACCATTACGGGTCGCCTTTTGTCATACCTTAAATAAGAAATAGAAACGGCTTCTAATCTTTAGTATTCATCAGAAACAGTCAGTTTCTTTCTGCCTTTGGCTCTTCTTCTGGCCAACACCTTACGGCCATTGGCAGTTGACATTCTCTCTCTGAAACCATGTTTGTTTCTGCGTTTTCTGTTCGATGGTTGAAATGTGCGTTTCATTTTTCGTATATGTATTTATTTATTTCAAAAAAAAAGAATACCCCTTGATTTGGGACTGCAAAATTACAAATAAATTCTTTACCCACAACTTTTTTTTCATTTTTTTTCAAAATTTCACCTTTCACCTCTCACCTTTCACCTCTATAAATACATTCCTCCCCTCTTCTTGCCAGCCGCATCCTTTCGCGCTGCGCCTCGGGAAGCTCGTAATAAAGCCGGTCCACCACCACCTTGAAGCCCGCCTTGCGCAGCACATCGGCATAGTCGCGGCCAAACTGCCGCACATGGTCATACTGGCCATACAGTCGCTCCCGTTCCTTGGGGTCGGTCACCGTCGGGTCCTCGAAAGTATCGACATCGGGGTTGATGGGCACCAACAGGATGGCCCAGCCACCGGGCTTCAGCACCCGCTGAATCTCCTTGAAAGCCTTGTTGGCATCACTCACATGCTCCAGCACATGGTTGCAAATCACCACGTCGTAGGTGTTGGAGGGCTGGTCGATGGCCGTCACATCCAGATGCAAGTCGGCGATGGGCGAATCCAGGTCCGCCGTCGTGTAGTCAAGGTTTTTCAAAGCCCTGAAACGCTTCAGGAAAGGCTGCTCGGGGGCAAAATGCAGGACCTTCAAAGGCGCCGTGAAGAAATCCGTCTTCTCCTTCAGGTAGAGCCACAACAGACGATGGCGCTCCAAAGAGAGACAGTTGGGACACAGTCGGTTGTCCATCGCCTCCCCGTAGCCGTAGGGCAGAAACTTCCTGAAATGCTTCCCGCAAACCGGACATTCCACCTTGTTGCCCCAATAGAAGGGACGGATCAACAGGCTGAACACATAACTGCACCGAATCAAAAACTGACGCGGGAATATCTTGGTGAACAAAGAAATCAACTTTTTCATCATCCATATTTTATCTATTCAACAAAGCGACAATCGTTTCCACCATCCGGTCCCACGAGAACTGTTTCTTCTCCTCATGGACCCCTTGCTCGAAGGCGGTCATGAGTCGGTCGTCCTGATAGAACTCGGCCAAGGCGTTCGCAATGGCCTCTGGGTCGGTGGGCGTCACATACCCCACCCGGTCAGGCACCATCTCCTTCAGTCCGCCGACATCCGTCACCAGCATGGGCTTGTCGAAGTGATAGGCGATCTGAGTCACGCCGCTTTGGGTGGCCGATTTATAAGGCTGCACCACGATGTCGGCGGCATTGAAATAATACTTGACCTCGCTGTCGGGGATGAACCGGCTGTGCCAGACAACGCGGCCCTCCAGTCCAAGCTGTTTTTCAAGCGTGTGGTATTTCTCATCGTTATTATAGAACTCACCCGCCACGATGGCCTTCACGTTTTTGTCGCGCAGCCGCGGGTCGGTCATCGCCTGGAGCAACAAGTCGAGGCCTTTGTAGTCGCGGATGATCCCGAAGAAGAGGATGTAATGGTCTTTGGGATCCAGGTTCAGGAAACCGAGTGCCTCCTCACGGCTTACCTTTTCACCGAAGTGGTCGTACAAAGGATGCGGACAGTAACTTGTCTTCAATTGGGGAGCGAGGCGGTGCGCGTCCTGCATCACCGCTCTTGCCATGGTCACACCGGCGTCGATGGATTTCAGGAAAAACTTGGTCAGCAGCGTGTCACCGAAGCGTTTCTCATGAGGAATCACGTTGTCGAGGACCGCGACCACCTTGGTCTTCTTGTTTTTTCGGGCCATCCTAGCCACCACACCGTGCGAGGGCGCCATATAAGGAATCCAGAAGCGCATCACCACAAGGTCCGCATCGGCGTTGCGCAGCCTCCTTCCCACTTTGATCCAGTTGAAGGGATTCACCGAGTTAAAGACACGTTTGATGGCCAGTCCTTGGGGCTCCGGTTCCGTCGAGAGTTGGGTCTTTCCGGGAAAGAGGAAGTTGGGGTACTGGACGGTGAAAGTCCAAATCTCCACCTCATAGCCCTGTTTTTGGAAACACCAGGCCAGTCGCTCGTTGAAGGCAGCGATGCCGCCCCTGAAGGGATAGGCCGTCCCGACCAGAATCACTTTTCTCTTTTCCATGGCAACCAAATTGCGAATTTTGAGGCAAAGGTACGTAAAAAAGGGACAAGCATCTGTTTTTTTCATAAATTCGCAGCCAAATTTCATTGATTGAACGCCCATGAAAAGCACTTTTCTCAACAACAACCGCAACGCCCTTGCCATCCTTCTGTGCATCGTGGCTTTTGCGCTGATTACCCTGGTTTATTTCAGTCCCATCCTCGATGGCAAACGTCTCAAACAAAGCGATATAGAGATGTACAAAGGAGCCGCCAAGGAGCTCACCGACTACCGTGAAAGCACCGGCGAGACTGCCTTGTGGACCAACTCGATGTTCGGCGGAATGCCGGCCTGGAACATCGGTGTTCCTGTCAAAGGGAACCTCACCACCCCGCTCTACCGGGGACTCACCCTGGGATTTCCCCACCCCATCGGCGCGGTGTTCATCGGAATGCTGGGCTTTTTCATCCTGATGATGGTGCTTGAAAGCGGCTTCTGGATCAGTTTCATCGCGGCCATCGCCTACGGATTCACCTCCTATCTGTTCATCGTGATCGGTGCCGGACACAACTCCAAAGCCTTGGCCATGGCCTACATGGCACCCGTCGTCGCGGGCATTCTGCTCACCTACAAAGGCAAATATCTGTGGGGCAGCGTGTTGACCGCCTTCGCCATGGCTTTTGAGATGCGCACCGGCCATCTTCAGATCACCTATTATTTAGTTCTCGTCATCCTCATCCTGGTGATTGCCGAGTTTATCAGTGCCATCAAAAACAAGCAGTTGTCCCCATTCTTCAAAGCCTCGGCCTGTATGGTGATTGCCGCCCTCATCGGGGTGTTGACCTGCTCCACCTCCCTTTACGCAAACTACGAATTCGGTAAGGAGACCACCCGTGGCAAGGCCATCCTGGCGAGCAACGATGCCAACCAAAGCAGCGGTTTGGAGCGCGACTACATCACCCAGTGGAGCTACGGCATCGGCGAGACCTGGAGCCTGATGATCCCCAACGTCAAAGGCGGGGCCAGCGATTATATCGGCGCCAAGAACCCGGCCCTCAACAAGGCGGATTCCAGATTCAGGCAGAACATCGCACAGAGCAACGCTTACTGGGGCGACCAGCCCGGCACCAGCGGCCCCGTCTATGTGGGCGCCATCGTGGTGTTCCTCTTTGTCTTAGGAGCTTTGACCGTGAAAGGGAAGCTGAAATGGGCGCTTCTCGCCGCCACCCTCCTGTCGATCCTCCTCAGCTGGGGCAAGAACTTCATGCCTTTCACCGACTTCTTCATCGACTATGTCCCGGGCTACAGCAAGTTCCGTGCGGTCTCCATGACCCTGGTGATGGCCGAGCTGTGCATGCCCATCCTGGCTTTCCTCGGCTTGGCGGAGATCACCAAGAGCCCCGAGGCTTTCAAGGCCAACCAAAAGAAATTCTTCATCGCGCTTGGCATCACGGCAGGCCTCTGTCTGGTGTTCCTCATCGCACCCAAGCTCTTCTTCAGCTTCCTCAGCCAAGGCGAGGCGGAGCAGTTCGCCTCCATGAGCGCGGGCAAAGACGGTGCCTTGTACGCCAGCTTCGCCACCCAGCTGGAGGATGTCCGCGTGTCCATCTTCCGTAAAGACGCACTGCGCAGCCTGCTCTTCATCGTCCTGGCCGCCCTCCCCGTCTTCCTTTACGGCAAAGGCAAACTCAAAGCCACGCCCGCCTTCCTCATCCTGGCCGTCCTGGTGCTGGTTGACATGTTCCCCATCGACAAGAGATACCTCAACAAGGACAACTTCATCCCGAAACGCCAAGCCGAGAAACCCTTCAGTCCCACCACTGCCGACCAAGCCATCCTCAACGACAAGAGTCTGGACTTCAGGGTGGTGAACCTTACCAAGAACGTGTTCAACGACGCCAGCACGAGCTACTTCCACAAGTCCATCGGCGGCTATTCCGGCGCCAAGCTCCACCGCTATCAGGATGTCATCAGCGGCTATCTGAACGGCGAAGTCACCCGCTTCGGCACCATCTTCAAAGGCGCCACCGACCCGGAGAGCCTCACCCAAGGACTGGCCCAGCAGAAAGTGCTCAACATGCTGAACACCAAATACATCATCTACGACCCCAACAACAGGCCTTTGCAGAATCCGTACGCCATGGGCAACGCCTGGATGGTCAACAACATCCAATGGGCCGATACCCCCAACGAGGAGTTCGACGCCCTCGCCACCACCGATTTGGCGCATACCGCCATCCTCAACAAAGAATTCAAGCAGCAGGTGGGTGACTATCAACCTTCGGGCAACGTTTCCGGACAAATCACCCTCAGCGAATACCAACCTGGAAAACTCACCTACGATTTCAAATCCAGTCAAGACCAGCTGGTGGTGTTCTCCGAGATCTGGACCCAACGGGGCTGGAAGATGACGGTGGACGGTCAGGAACAACCCCTGCTCCGCGCCAACTACCTGCTGCGAAGCGCCCTCATCCCCGCCGGAGAGCATCAAATCAAGATGGAATACGCTCCGAAGGCTTGGAAGACCGGCAACACCATCCAGTTCGTATGCTCGCTCCTGCTCCTGCTCGGACTGGTCGCCGCCCTCGTGCTCACCTTCAAGGCCAAGAAAAAGACCGAAGCATGAAACGCGTCCTCATCATCACCTACTATTGGCCCCCCTCCGGAGGAAGCGGCGTGCAGCGATGGCTGAAGATGTCGAAATACCTTCCTGAAAATGGCTGGCAACCTGTGATTTACACCACCAAAGACGCCGAATACCCCGTGGAAGACCCTTCCTTGGAGAAAGACGTGATGCCTGGCATGGAAGTCATCCGACAGCCCATCGTGGAACCCTACACCGCCTACAAACGATTCTTGGGAATGAAGAAAAGCCAAAAGGTGGTGGCTGGGTTCGCGGACGAGACGGGCAAGAAACAAGGATGGAAAGAACGCCTCGCCGTATGGATCCGCGGCAACTTCTTCATCCCCGACGCCCGTTGCTGGTGGGTGAAACCCTCGGTGAAATACCTGAAAGACTACCTGAAAGAACATCCCGTTGATGCCATCATCAGCACGGGTCCTCCCCACTCCATGCACCTTATCGCCATGAAGCTGAAGGAAAGCCTGGGCATCCCTTGGGTGGCCGACTTCCGTGACCCATGGACTGAGATCGACTTCTACGACGAGTTGCTGCTGACCCGATGCGCCGACCGCAAACACCACCGCCTGGAACGCCAAGTGCTCACCCAAGCCGACAAGGTGGTCACCGTGAGCTGGAACTGGGCGCAGGGACTGGAACGGCTCGGAGAAAGGAGCGTCAACGTCATCCAAAACGGCTTCGACTGGAGCATCGACACGCAGAAAACCGACACACCCCTGTCGAAGGCGTTCACCCTCACCCACCTCGGCGTCCTCGGTCCCGCAAGGAACATGCCCACCCTCTGGCAAGCCCTCCATGAACTGGCCAAGGAAGATGCCGCTTTTGCCAACGATTTAAAAATCAGACTCGTGGGACAAGTGGATCAGTCAGCCATCAAAGACCTGACCACCCTCGACCTGATGAACAATACCGAAATCATCCCCCAAGTGCCTCACGACCAGGTGCTTGAGCTACAACAATCCTCACAAGTGCTGCTCCTCTCGGTCAACAGGGCCCCCAACGCCAAAGGCATCCTCACTGGAAAGCTCTACGAATACCTGGCCTCCGGACGCCCCATCCTCTGCATCGGCCCCGAAGACGGCGACGCCGCCAGGGTACTCCACGAAACCCAGGGCGGAACCACCGTCGGATTTGAGGACAAAGAGAAAATGAAAACCGCGGTCAAGGAATTGTATCACAAATATTTAAAAAACGATTTATCCAACAAACCCTGCGCACAACTGGACCAATACTCCCGGAAATCATTGGCAGGGGATTACGCCCGCCTGTTACACGAAACCCTTCAGTAACAGCAAAAACAAGCACTAATGGTTATGGACAATCATGCAATCAACCACGACGGAGGCGCCTCGCTCAGAGAAGTCCAGATGAGAATCCTGGACATCCTGGTGGAAATCGACAAAGTGTGCCGCAAACACCACATCCAATACTGGATCGACTTCGGCACCCTGTTGGGAGCCGTCCGACACGGAGGGTTCATCCCCTGGGACGACGACATCGACATCACCCTGCCCACTGGCGACTACCAAAGGTTTCTGGAAATCGCCCCGAAAGAACTGCCGGAACCGCTGTTCCTCCAAACCAAGGAGACCGACCACTCCTACCGCCTGCTGCTCAACAAAGTGAGAGACAAGAACTCCTTTTTCGTCACCCAACACGAGGACTTCACCCTGGATTACAACAAAGGCTTGTACATCGACCTTTTCGAGGCCGTCCCCTACCCCGACGTCAATCCCAAACTCCAAAAGAAAATCCTGCTTTCCTACAGAAAAGTGTGTCACTTCTTTACCGTGAAACAAGATGTGACCCTGAAAAACCACCTCGCAGCCCTCACTTTCCCCGTCCTCAAGTGGGGTCTTAACCTGCTTTGGGCGATCTGCTGCCTGAAACCCAAAAACAAAATCGGTTATGAGAAACACTTTAATACATACGGAAATTCATACAATAAAGATATGGTATTTCCTTTAAAAGATATCACCTTTGAGGGAAAGGTGTTTCTCGGTCCCGCCGACCCCGACCGGTATCTCACCAGCATTTACGGCGACTACATGAAGCTGCCGCCCGTGGAGAAGCGGCAAACCCACATCATCCATGCCAGCTTAGGGGAAAGCCACGGCAACCTTTAGGCGAAACAAGCGTACAAGCCGACAAGGCGCCGGCCATCCACTTCCCAATTGTACTTATCAATCACGGCTTGCCGCCCGTGCTGGATATAGTTGCCAAGTTTTTCGGGATGCTCGTAGAAATCGGCAAGGATGCCGGCCAATTCCTCCGGCTGATTGTAATGATAGGACACTCCGCTATGGGTCTCATTCACAATGCGCACCAAGGGGTCGCAGTTGGAGACCACCATGGGAATCTCCGCATACATGTACTGGAAAATCTTATGTGGAATGGTGTTGTCGGTATGGCCCGACTTGATATGCGGGATCAGTGCCACATTGGCCGATTCGTACAAATCGCAGATTTCCGTGAAGAGCTTGAACCCGTGGAGCGTGACATTGTCCGCCACATTCAATTCTTCGATCATTCCCTTGATTGTTTCCACATAGCTTCCGCTGCCCACCAGGTCGAAATGCACCTCGATGCCCCTTTTCTTCAAGAGGGAGACCGCCTGAATCACATACTGGATGCCCCGGTGGTAATTGATGCCCCCTACATATAGCATCCTGAATGGGTCTTTGGAAAAGCCCTTCCGTTTCATGGGGTCGAACTGACTCAGATTCAAGGTATTGGACACCACCACAATCTTCTCGGCAGGGATGCCCAAGCCTTCAATACGGGTTTTGGCCTCGTCCACCACCACGACGATTTTGTCGGCCAAGGCGCACATCTTCTTCTCATACTCCACCCATTGGCGATGCGTCGATAACAATTTCCCCAGAAAGGTTTGCGTGTGGGGTGACAATTGCAGTAACACTGGCCAGTTCTCGAAAAGGTCAAGGACAAAATGGGCGCCATACTTGCATTTGGCCTCATAACCCACTTGGGCCAGGGGCAAGTCGCAAATATGGATGGCATCGAAATGCTCCGCAGCGAAGAGGTCCTTCACGAAACGTCTCCAATAATTGAAGTAAAAAGGAAACTTCAACACCCCGACGCTCGTCTTATAGATGAACTTGGAAATAGGTCTGCGATGAACGGTGCAGTAAGGCATCTTCTCCGTCAACGGCTCTTGGTTGGACTGGAGACAGGCCAGATGCACCTCGTGTCCCGCCTCGGTCAACGAGCGCATCTCGTTTTCGACACGCGCGTGAGGCGGAAAAGGATGATCAAGAACGATAAGGATTTTCATTGCTATGACTTTTTATGCAACACTTTGTCAATCAAATCATTGACCGACTTCGAAACCTTCATTTTATACAAAGCGGCAAAACCCGCCACCAGGAACAGGAAGCTTTTCAAGCCTGCGTCCAAGGTCAAACCCCAAACAGGCTTCCCAAACAAGGTGGAGAACCACGGGGTCAGGAACAGCGTCCAAAGATAATTCAGGACGAACAAGGCCGCCACCACGCCCATCACCGGCAGCAGTTTCCACGACAAAGGCATCACCCCGATTTTCCAGTGGATAAACGCCAACAGCAGGATGAAATACACCAAATAAGAAAGCATGTTGGCCATGGCCGCCCCGTTGATGTCCCATTTCGGCACCAGCCATTTGTTCAGCAGAATCGACATAGCGGCCAGTAAAACTGTGAATATCAACGAGTAATAATAATACTTCGAGTAACTCAACACCGTGGTAGTCACCGCAAAAGTGGAATACACCAACCGACCGACCGAAAGGATCAACACCGCCCATTTCCCCAGGCGATAGACCTCGCCCTTGGGAAGGATGTCGAAAAGATAGTCGATATTGATCCACACGATGAAAAACACCAGCGTGCCGGCGATGAACTGATGCAAAGCCACACTTTTGCATAAGTCGTCGGCGGTCTTCACATCCTTTTTGGCCATGGCATCGGAGATATGGGGACGGGAGATGGCCCCCAGCGAGCGATACGGCATCTCGATCACCGCCGCGATGTTGGTGGCGATGGTCAACACACCCGCCAAGCGGAATCCCGAGACACTGGCCAGAAAGAATTTGCTCAGCATCGGAATCATGTTGCCCGCCAACGCCGCCGTAATCATAAACAAGGTGTAAAACAGAAAATCCCTCCTAAGCTGTTCCGAGACAAACTTCCGCTCAATCTTGAACGACACCCGCTTCAGCGTCAGCAAATACACAATGTTGATCAAAGTAGCCAGCCCATACATCACACAGAAAGCCACGATGACCCCATCGAAACCGATCACCTTATAATAATAAAGCAGATAGATGGCCAAAGTGCCCACCCGCAAGCCCACCTCCCGGATGAATTTAGGCAACACGATGCGGAGAAGCAGGTTACTATTCGTCTCAAAGACAGAGATATAAAGCATGAAAAACGCCAACGGAATCACAAAGTTGACGTATTCCGCAAACATCCCTGAGTCTTTCGAGAAGAAATTCACGATGGGCGTCTTGAAGGCGAAGAACGCCATCAGGAAGAAGGCGAATCCCACCAAAGGCACGACAAGGGTCCAGCCAAAGAAACCGTGGTCGCGATGCGCCTCGTCCTTGAAGAAAGGATAGTAGCGCATGGCCGATGAGTTGGTACCGAGCTGTGCCAGTCCCGAAAACAGCACCGAACACTGCAACAGCACATCGATAAGGCCAATTTGCTCAGGCTCAAGGGCTTTCGTCTGAATATAAAAGGTAGTGAAAATGC
The DNA here is from genome assembly GCA_902783365.1 of uncultured Bacteroidia bacterium. Lineage (GTDB taxonomy): Bacteria > Bacteroidota > Bacteroidia > Bacteroidales > F082 > Limimorpha. The sequence goes on from CACZQL010000100.1 coordinate 10,649, forward strand.
CCACCGCCACTCCGATATAGGTGGCGAGGGTGCCTTTGATACTCTGTCGCGCGACGATTCCCATGACAACGCTATGCTTTCTTATCGGAGGCAATCATCTCCCTTAGGGAATCCGTCTCAAGGTTTTCTTGATCGGCATGACGCATCTCGCGTTCCACATATTCGGTGTAAGCTTTGATAATCAGCTCACTGTCTTTGTTTTCCTCCTCCAAGTCATGAATCACCACTTCCTTTTCTTTTATGACCTTGCGGAGGTTCTCGATTTTTTCATTCCTGCGTTCAATGGCCTGTTCCTGCACTTGGATGGTCTTGCGCAACGAGTCAATCACAATCTGCTTTTTGCGGGTGTTGTCTTCCGAGGCGCTCAACTTGTCGGCATTCCGGCGGATTCCCGAGTTCAGGTCGTTTCCGGTCAAAATCAGGATGGCGACAATCCAGATCCAAAGCAGGAGGATGATCAGCGTACCGATGGAGCCATACAGCACATTGTAACGTGAAAAGTTAGAAATATAAGTATTGAATCCAACAGTACCCAACACAAACAAGGTCGTTGCCAGGATGGTACCGGGGCTGAAGATGACGAACTCGCGGTATTTCCTGCCTTTCCGGTCGGGATGTTTCAGCTCTTTGCGGTAATGCTCGTCGAACCTGACGTTTCCGAAGTAATACAACAGGGAGACACCCAAGCACAGGGCGAAGATGGCGATCACCCAGCGCAGGAGGTTGAACAGGAAGAAGATGAACTTACCTGCCGTGATGATTTCGTTGGTGGCGAGGAACTTGAGTCCCATGCCGCCAAGCGAGATGAGCAGGATGGAGAGGATGACCATGGCGCCAATGATGACCAGCATGAGGATGGCGAAGAGACGCTGGATGATCCATCCTTTCACCGTCAATCCCTTGTCGGACACATAGTTGGCATATACGTTGCGGAATCCGTTGAAGAAGGCCACGACACCGCTGGAACCGAAGACCAAACAGAGGACAATACTCAAAGAGAGCAGGCCTTCATGGGGTTGGTTCATGATGGCGTCGATGGTGTCTGTCACATAGTCAAGAGTCCCCGAGGGGATGAGGAAGTCCTTGATGAGCATCATCACCCTTTCGTAGAGGTGCGGGATGGGGATATAGGGAATCAGCGTGAAGAAAAAGAGCAACAGGGGGAAGAGGGCCACAAAGAAGTTGAACGCCACACCAGCGGCGCGGTCGATGGTACGGCCTTTAGTGAAGAGCTTGATAAACTCGCTCAACACATCCAAAAGAGGAAGTCTGGTTCCGGGGAAACGCACCCTCCTGAGGAAATTGTCCTCCCGATAATACCAAGCTTTCAGGGCTTCATATTTGTTGATCGTCCATTGCGCCAATTTGCTCCGTTGCTTCTTTTCCGCTGCCATGATGAAAAAAATATGCTGCAAAATTAAAAAAAATGTACCTTTGCCAACAAAAAAAGATGAGCCAACAAGAAACCGTCTCCCATGAGGGGGTCATCACGAAAATTACCGACGACACTTTGGAGATCAAGATTCTCGCCCAGAGTGCCTGTGCCGCCTGTCATGCCAAGAGTGCCTGTGGCATGGGCGAGCAGGCCGAGAAAATCCTTACGGTTCCCAAGCCGAAGGGTCAAACGTTCCAGCTTTTACAGCCGGTGGAGGTCGTCATGAGCCTTGGGCAGGGCAACAAAGCCGCCGTGTTGGCCTATCTCATCCCCATCGTCATCCTGTTGGTGGTCTTGTTTGCCTGCCTTGGTTTCGGGCTGGGTGAAGGTTGGTCGGCCTTGCTGGGCATCGCGGCTTTGATACCTTATTATATTGTGCTATACCTTTGCCGCGACAAGCTTGGGAAAAAGTTTGAGTATAAGGTTTTCACAAAAAAACAAAAAAATTCATTGTAGAAAATACAAGATTCCGTATTTTTGCAAATTGCAAAAATTGGAAACTAACACAAAATTTTCTACATAATGAGTAACATTTTACTTATTTCATTGATTGTACTCGGAGTTCTCGGAGCCGTTCTGTCCGTGATTCTGTACTTCGTGGCGCAGAAGTTCAAGGTGGAGGAGAACCCGCTCATCGATGAGGCGGAGGCTTGTCTGCCGGGCGCCAACTGTGGTGGCTGCGGCTTCGCGGGCTGCCGTGCCTTGGCGGAGGCTTGTGTGAAGCAAGCCGCCGAGAAAGGCAACATCGACGGTCTCGCCTGTCCGGGCACCGACATGGGCAAGGTGGCTGCTGTCTTAGGACTCACCGCTGCCGCTTTCGAGCCCAAGATCGCCGTGGTGCGCTGCAACGGCAGCTGCCAGAACTCCCCTGCCAAGGTGCATTACGAAGGCGCCGACATCTGTGCTTTCGCCAGCACCCTTTACGCCGGCAAGGGCGGCTGCTCCAAAGGCTGCATGGGTCTGGGCGACTGCGTGAAGAAGTGCAACTTCGGCGCCCTGCACATCGACAAGGAAACGGGACTCCCCGTCGTGGATCCCGACAAGTGCGTCGGCTGCGGCGTGTGTGCCAAGACCTGCCCGAGAGGCATCATCGAGATCCGTCCCCGTGGCAAGAAAGACCGCCGCGTGTATGTGTGCTGTTCCAACACCGACAAGGGCGCCTTGGTCGTCAAGAACTGCTCGGTGGGCTGCATCGGCTGCCAGAAGTGCCTGAAGGAATGCCCCTTCGAGGCCATCGAAATGCGC
>CACZQL010000101.1 GCA_902783365.1 uncultured Bacteroidia bacterium
ACCAGGGCGGCTTTCAGGTCGTCAAGGGTGGTTTCAACATAGAATGACACATAGTTCACACCTGCGCCTAAAGCAAGCGTCTGGGTCTGGGTAGCACTATGGGCTTCCGTCTCCACAAAGAAATCAAGGAAGAAGTTGTAGCCACCAGCAGTCATGTTGCTTGTAGCGTATGCACCAAACACTGTACCATTAAAAGCAAAGGCTCTGGTATTGACATTACCGTTCCTGATAACAAAACCAGTGTATTCAGCAACCATAGCGTTTTCACCTGCCGTTTCAAGAGTAATGGTCCATGCAGTGTTATCGCCACCAGTGGCGAAATTGGTACTGTTGGAAGTGCTTGTATTATAACCAAGCATTTGATTATTCGCATTCGTGAATGTGTAGCCATCGTCGGTCACGTTGACAATCCAATAATAATTATCCACATCATCAGTAATCGTGGATGCGACAACTTCATCATCACCAGAAATAATAGATGTGAACAATGTGCCTTCGGGTTTACCAGAAGTGGCATTCTTCATAGCGAAATACGAATCAACTGTTGCGTTATGACGGGCAGCGATAATCACCTTGCTTCCATCAGTCAATTGGTCGAGAGCGGTGATGCGGACATAATTGCTGGGAGTGGGAGCCACATATTCCACAGCCGTGGCACTGATAGTTACATTCTCGGCAGGCATGGTAAAGGTGTAAGTGAAGTCGTCGGCAATGTCGTTGACATGGTCCACACCGTTCACCATCAAGGTCTCCATTTCATAGCCCTCAAGTGCGACAACGCTCAGCATGATTTGGTCGCCATTAGTCACCTGAATCTCACCGTCACCTTCCATGACCATCTCTTCATTCACGAAAGTGATGAGATCGAGGTTCTCGTAAGGCTCCACCGTCAGGGTGTACTGCTGCGGAGCAGCGTATTCAGCAAGAGCAATATTGCCCAAACCGACATTGCCACTGGCCTTAGTGGTGTAAATCCACTTGATGAAACGGACGTTTTCGCCTAAGTTAGTGAATTCTTCTTGTTGAGTAGTACCAAGTGTGGTAAAGGTGGCCAAATCAGTGTAGGTCTGACCGTCTTCAGAGGTCTGCACAGTGAAGGTACCACCGCTAAATGAATTACCCTTAATGTCGAAGGTCAGTGTACCGGGACGCTCATTGAATTGAAGCAGCAGCCAGTCGCCAGTGTGGTCGAATTTAAGTGGAGTTGTGGCATTTGCATCTCCAGTGTAGTCGTTGCCGAGACCTTCTTGATAGAGACCATCAGTTTCCTCAATATCAGCCTTTCCGCCAGTAAACTCAAAGGGCAGCTCGGCATAGGTAGGAGCTTCTGCTTGGTTGATGGTGACGAGGTTGGAATAGACCTCTACGGCTTGATTGTCGAGGGCATACACCTTCAGGTAAGCGGTGCGGGCTTCGCCATCGTTGGCTTCCACCACATAATCGATATTAAAATCGTTATTGACCTCAGCACTCAGCCAGTCGTAGGAGGCTTCATCGCCGTTAGCATCGCAGAAATAAACATCGGCGACAATGTCACCAAAGTTATTGTAAGTCACCTGGATGGTTCCGTCACCACCTTCAGCAGTGAGGTTCACCGTGGCAGTAGCGATGTTGATGGAGGGATCGGTAATGACCACTTCCTCAACCGACCCTATCATAGTATTGTAGTATTTGCTTGAAGAGACACCAACAAAATAACCAGTCACCCTGACCTGTTTGCCATTCAAAGAAGCGAAGTCCGTGTCAACAGGATATGAAATGCTACCTATTGCCGTACTGGCGCTTTCAATATCCGTAATATTATAATACGTTTGATTATTATTTACGCTAACAGATAGCTTCCCTTCATATTGAATATAGAATGAAAGAGTATTTGTTGTAGAAGTCACTCTGGTATCCATTTGTGCACCAGTAAGCACAGTCGGTTCTTCCGCGACATAATTTGAACTTGTTGCGGGTGTAACGGTCGCCACATTGTTGAATTCAAACACCCCACCATGAGCGGCAACAGTACCCTCAAGTTTAACCATGTCACCAATGCTATAGTCATTTTGGTTATAATCCGGGTAGTAATAATACACATAACCCGTTCCGTCACCGACGATGAAACCTCTTTGGCTCTTGGCAACGATGGTGCCTTGCACGGCATAAGTGCCGGCAGCAGTAATATCGGAGATATTATCCACCAGGTTAGGATTAGCAGCCTGGGTCACCGTGACGTCCTTGGTCACTTGTTCGCTACCATAGGAATAGGTAAGGGTAACTGTGGCAGAACGTGCCCCATCCTCATTGACGGTGCAGGTGAAAGGAATCGAGGTGTTACCCACCGTGCCAAGGGTAAGCCATTGAGCTGTGGTAGCAGCAGTTAACACACCGCCGGTAACAGGATTGGTGATGGTGTATCCGATTTCGCCAGAAGTGAAATTGTATTCAATACCGACATTGGAGGCCTCGATGGAAGGATTAGTAGAGACAACTTCCTCCACTGTACCAATCATCGTATTGTAATATGTACTGGTAGAGATACCCACATAGTAACCCGTTACCTTGACTTGTTTGCCATTCAAAGAAGTGAAGACCGTGTCAACAGGATATGAAATGCTACCTATTGCCGTACTGGCGCCTTCAATACCCGTGATGTTATAGTGTGTTCCACTGATTGTAAGCGTGCCAACATACTGAACGTAATTTGACAACTGGGCGGGGGTAGTGGATGCGACTCTGGAATCCATGTCCGCTCCCGAGAGGATAGTAGGATCTTCCACCTGATAGTTCGACTGGGTAGCCGCTGTCACCGTGGTAGTGTTATTAAATTCATAAACACCACCATAAACCACAACAGAACCTGCGAGTCTCACCATGTCACCAATGTTGTAATCGGCCTGCGTGTAGTCCTTGTTGTAATAATACACATAACCCGTTCCGTCACCAACGATGAAACCTCTCTGGTTCTTGGCTACGATAGTGCCCTGCACCGCATAAGTGCCGGCAGCGGTAATATCGGAGATGTTATCAACCATGTTAGGATTAGCAGCCTGGGTCACTGTGACATTCTTAGTGACTGTTTCGCTATTATAAGTATAGGTGAGGATAACTGTGGCGGAACGTTCAGCGCCTTCATTAACGTTGCATGTAAACGGAACCGTTTCACCAACTGATCCAAGGGTAAGCCATTCAGCCGTGGTAGCAGCAGTTAAAACGCCACCCTCCACCGTATTATTAATGGTATAGCTAATAGCACCAGCAGTGGCATCGTAAGTGATTTCAACATCGGAAGCACTGATGCTGGGAGGAATGACACCGTCGGTCACTTTCTTGTAGAATGACATATTGGGACAAAGATTTGTATTAACATAGCCACGCCAATCTGCATTATCATAGATACTTAAATAACGTTTAGTATTAGAATCTTTTGTCTCCAAATGATTACTCACTAAAGAAAAAACTTTTCTATTTCCGGTTCCAACTCTCATATTGTTATTTGAGCTTGAGTTTGCAGTTGTATTGCAATACAGCCAAGTAGTGGTGGAACCATTAGGATAGAAAGTATAGCCATCGGAAGCATTACCACTGACAGTCCATTTTATATTGGCAGCAACAGTACTGGTGATTTCATTTCCCACAATAGTCACGGCAACTGTTGCAGGTGCAGCGCTTGTACCATTATTGTTCGACATGGCATAGTCAGAACCATTATTGCCCACAATGACGAAAACATCACTTTCTGTGAGGTTGGCCAGTTCGGTCAACACCCAATGCTCCTCACCAGAAGCGACTTCAGTCCATTGGGCATACAAAGTAGTGTTTGCATTGATAGTGAAGGTGTCACCTTCGTCGTAGTCGGTGCCACTATCATCGGCTTGGGTATTCCAATGATCAAATTCATAGTCCGTGCGAGTAAACTCATTATCCAAAACGGTAACTGTAGCACCAGCATTGTATGGGCTATTTGCATCGGTCATTGTGCCCGTGCCACCATTGGCGTCATAAGTGACGGTAAAGGAAGTGGGGGCGCTGCCACCAACAGTGACAACAATTTCAGTCATGCGCACTTGGGAACTCGCGGTCAATGAGATTGCTTCTGCACTTCCAGTCCAAGTTCCGATATAGCCTGAGTAGGAATACGTGCCAGTATATCCTGCAGTTAAACTAAAGTTTCCGGGACCATATTTTTCGTTGCCACTTCCAGTACAAGTCAATGTAACATTAGTGATGTTACCAACGGTAGATTCAATAGTCATGCTGGTATTGGCATAGCAACGATAGTCGTCCGTACGACTCATCGTTGACATCGAAACCGTGACACCTCCTTTTGTAACAGAGGTCTCACCTGTGTCAGTTCCAGCGGTAAATGTTACCGCTGTTTGTCCCTTCATCCCCTGCGGGAAGACGAGAAACGCCAGCAGTGCGAATGCTGCCAGCAGGATCGTGAATTTCCTTTTCATAACATTTGGATTTAATTGTTAATTATTTAATTGATTCTCATACGCTTACACATCCTTCCAAAGGGCTCCAAACCATGCCCAAGAAAAGAACTTGCAAGTTTAAGGTATTTTCAGCAACCTTTTAACAAAAAAATCCTCCCGAAAAACGGAAGTTGTAAACAACAAATGTTGATATCACCTCGCTAAATATGACCCGCTATAACCGAAAAAGGAAAATCCATCACGTCAAGTCGGGCGATCACATAGGTCCGAATTGGGCGGACACACAGGTCCGAATTGGGCGGACACATAGGTCCGCCCCTACCGAATGTCGAGACCCTCGACAATGACCGAGGAAGGCTCGAAACCCGTGCCCTCCAAACGAAGCTCCAGCACCCCCTTGATGGGCCGCGGCACCGACATCTCCTCCATGAAAGTGGCACGCCCACCCTCATCCAATGACGTCAAACCAAAACGACGCTCAAACAACACGATGTCCGAATCCGAATCTGGCCTGACCATCGCATGAAGCACCATCTCCTCCGGCTTCCCCGGCCCCACATTCATCAACGTCACCTCCACCGCGACAGGCACGGTCAAGTCCGTCAAATGATACGAGTCGTAATGATACGACCAACGCTCCAAGCGAAGATGATGCTCGTAGGCCACCGGAACCAAACTGGCCGAAGCCCCCCGAAACTGCGGAGGAATCTGGCCGATGTCCCAACCCGTGTTCGTCATCTCAAGGTAATAGTACCGCGCACCCTCGTACTCATAAAAGGTGCCAGGCATGGCCTCCTCACACTTCACCGCGATGGCGAGATGGTCGGGAAGGAACACCAACAACACCCCATACCCCATCTCGTAAAGGATGGATGCCGCCAGGATGGCCATGTCCTCACAGTCGCCCACACCGTCCACCAAAGTCTCCAACGGAAATCGCACATAGTCTTCCTCACCCTTCGAGTCGCTGTCGAGCACATACCTCAAACTCTGCACAAAGGCAATCACGTTATACACATTGTCCGCCTCCGTCAACCCCAGCTTCTCCCCTCCCGCGCGAAACGATTTCACGATGTCGCGGATGTAGTAGCGGTCGTGGTCCGACAACACATAATGCAAAAACTCGTCGCCGAGATGGGTCCGCTCCTGGTAATAGTCGTAGAGATTCGTGGGGATATTCACACTGCACGACCAGGTGATGTCGTTGTATTTCCAATGATGGCTCATCTTGTAAAACCCGTCTTCCTCGACCACATTATGTGCGGAGGCCGACAAGGCCAATGCCATCAAACATCCTATCAAACAGCGACTTGCCTTCATAACTTACTTTCCCCAATAATGGAAGTTTTTCAGTTCTTTCTGAAGCTGCCTGACGGCGGCTTCCAGCTGTTCATCGACGCCCTCGGCCAGCTTCTCGGGGGTGTTGCGCACCTTCACATCAGGTTCCAGCTGGGTGTTTTCCAGCCAGTTGCCCTGCTCGGTGCGATAGCCTACCACGGGCAGTCCGAAGTAGAGCGATGGGTCTTGCAGGGTTTCCCAGGTGACGCTCGACATGGTGCCTGGCACGGGCATACCCACCAAGCTACCCATCTTCTTGTAATGATAGACCCAGGGAGTGCCATGGGCATTGCTGTAGTTGGCCTCGCCGATGATCATCACGGAGGGTTTGTTGTAGCGACGCGAGGGCATCACGCAGGCCACGCTGTCGTTGACCACCTGCTCCAGGTATTTCTCGCCGCTGAAGAGGATCTCGATGTCCTCGTGCAGACGGCCACCGCCGTTGAAACGAGTGTCGATGACGATGCCGTCGCGCAGGTTATATTTGCCAAGAATCTGGGAATACACGTCACGGTAGCTGGCATCGCCCATGCTGCGGATATGCACGTAGCCAAGGCGGCCACCCGAGAGCTTGTCAACGACGGCCTCGTTGTGTTTCACCCAACGTTGGTAGAGCAGTTCGTTCATGGCGCTGTGGCTGATGGGTTTCACGATCTCAGTCCAGGTCTTACCGCCTTTGGAGACCTCCACCAGCACCTTTTTGCCGACTTTGCCGTTCAGCAGGGGATAGTAGTCCTCCCCTTTCTTGATTTCCACGCCGTCGATCTTCTCGATCACGCAACCATTCTCCACCTTGGAGGCTTTTTTGTCGAAGGGTCCGCCTTCCACCACCTCCTCGATCTTCAGTCCGTCGCCGCGATAGTCGAGGTCAAGCAGCACGCCGAACTCCGCTGTGGCCTCGCTTTGGCCCTGCGGGCGGTAGCCCGAGCCGGAGTGGGAGACGTTGAGTTCGCCGAGAACCTCGCTCAGCAGCTCCGAGAAGTCGTAGTTGTTGTTGATGTGTTTCAGGAAAGGCTGGTAGGCCTCTTTCATCAAGGCCAGGTCCACGCCATGCATGTCGCGCAGGAAGAGGCGTTTGGCCGTTTGCTGGAACACGTGGTTGAACATATACTCGCGTTCCTCGGCCAGGTCGAGTTTCATGGTGGCGTCGTACTTGATGGAGGTGGATTTGCCGCCTTTGACATCCACCTTCTGGAGGTTGCCGCCCGAGAGCAGGAAGAGGTTGTCGCCTTTCTTGTTCATCTTGAGGGAGGCACCGCCCTGTCCCATCTTTTTGAGGATCTTCATCGACTTCTCGCGGACATCGAGTTCCCACAGGTCGTAGCCTTTCTCGAAGGAGGCCATGAAGTAGAGTTTGTCGCCATCGTTGGAGAGGGCCATGCCACTGAGGCTCGACGACATGGGGGTCAGTCTCCGCACGCGGTCTTGCAGATGTTCCGGCTCGATCACGAGGGTCTTGGCTTCCTTCTTGGTCTCTTCCTTCTTCTCGTCTTTGCCTTTCTTGTCGTCCTTTTTGCCCTTTTTGTCTTTCTTGTCGTCTTTCTTGACCTCTTTGGCTTCGTCTTTCTTGGGTTCCTTGTTGGCTTTCTCGATTTCCTTCATCAGTTCGTACTCTTCTTTAGTAAGGAGGAACTTGTCGTAGGCGTCCTGGTTCATGAAAGCGATGAACACGTCGTTTTGGCTGCCCCAGGAGGCGTGGGAGCGCATACCGTAGCGGTTGGAGACATAGACAATGGCGTTGCCGTCGAGGGCCCATTGGGGGCCATGGTCGATATAGGCGCTCTCGGTGATGTTGTAGGTCTCGCCCGAGCCGTCGGCTTTCACAATGACGATGTCGGAATAGGGGTCGCGCATGTTGCTGATCTGGGTCATGACGAACCATTTGCCGTCGGGCGACCATTGGTAGGTAAGACCATGGTCACCTGTCTCGTAGTTCTTGGAGCCGTCGGTGATTTGGCGCACTTGTTTGCTGGCCACGTTATACACTTTCAGGAGGTTGCGGTTCTCGACGAAGGCGATTTCCTTGCCGTCGGGCGAGTAGGTGGGGTCGAGACGCTCGATGCCATCATCGTCGAAGAGGCGGTTCTCCTCCACGAGGGTGGCGTAGGCGAAGTTGTAGTCTTCCTTGCGGCTGACCTTGGCTTCGTAGAGGTTCCAGTAGCCGTCGCGTTCGGAGGCATACACGAGGGAGCGTCCGTCCTTGGCAAAGGAAGGAGCGCGTTCCGCCGCAGCGGTATGGGTAATCTGTTTCGTGGTATTGTATTCATCAACACCAGTAACGAAAACTTCTCCTCTTGACACAAAAGCGATGAGTTTCTCGTCGTCGCTGAGGGCGATGCTGGAAGCGCCTTTGAAGTCGCGTTTGACGATTTGCTCCGAATCTTGGTCGTTGATGATTTGGATGGCGACTTTCTGGGGTTCCTGTCCAAGTTGTTGGGTATAGATCTCGCCCATGTAGCCATAGCAGAGCAATCCGTTGTCGGCGACGCTGAGGAAGCGTACGGGGTGGGTGTTGAAGTGGGTGACGGCTTCGGCCTGTTCGAGGTTGTTGGCCGGGGCTTTATACACGTTGAAGGAGCCGTTGTTGCGTTCGCTGAGGAATACCACCTCTTTATAGCCGGGGAGGTAATGGGGGTCGCGGTCCTCACCCACATTGGTGGTGAGGAGGGTATGGGTCTTTTTCTTGGCGTTGTAATACACGATGTCGCGGGCCACCGACGACACCTGGTGTTTGCGCCAGCTGTTTTCGCTGCCTTTGCGGTCGTAATAGAGGAACGACTTGCCGTCCTTGTCGAACGACATGCTGCCCACGGGGACGGCCACCACTTGTTCGGGGCGTCCGCCTTCCGCGGGGACCTTATATAGCTCGGTGATCCACCCGGTGGCGAACTGGGCGTTTTGGACCGACTTTTGGAGTTGTGCGGTGTAGTAGATCTCTTTGCCGTCGGGGGAGAACGCCAGGGGCATCTCGCCGGCAGAGTTGGTGGTGACGCGGTGGGCGGTACCGCCTTCGGCGGGGACGGTATAGACGTCGTAGTTGCCGTTGCGGTCGGAGACGAAGGCGAGGGTTTTGCCGTCGGGCGACCACACGGGCATGGTTTCGTAAGAGGGGGTGGTGGTGAGTTGCTGGGCTTTGCCGCCGCGGGCGTCCACCACATACACGTCGCCTTTGTAGCAGAAGGCAATCTTGTCGCCCTGAGGCGAAATCACATTATAGCGCATCCATAGTGGCTGGGCCGAGAGTTGCAGGGCAAGGCCTGCCAAGAGCATCATCATCAGTTTTTTCATCGCATATTGTATTTAGGTTGTTTCTATTAATATAAGGTGTTAAAATCATTTCACCAAAAAGTCGCCCACGGCTTGGCCTTCGAGGAAGAGTTCGAGCCGATCACCGGGATGCACCTTCCCCACTCCTTGCGGGGTGCCGGTGAAGATGCAGTCGCCAGCTTCGAGGGTGACAAAGCGCGACACGTGAGCCACGATGCGGTCGAAGCCGAAGATCATGTCGCGGCTATGGCCCTGTTGCGCCCATTGGCCGTTGAGTTTCATCCCGAAAGCGATGTCGCCGGGGTTGGGCAACCCACTCATAGGGCGGAATGTGCCTAAAGGAGCGGATTGGTCGAACGACTTGGCGATCTCCCAAGGCTGTCCTTTGGCGATGCATTGCCGTTGCAGGTCGCGGGCGGTGAAGTCGATGCCCACCGTGATGGCGTCGTAATGGTTACGGGCGAGGCTTTCCTTGATACAACGTCCGGATTGGCAGATTCGTATAACCAGCTCCGTCTCAAAATGAATCTCCTGGGAGAATTCCGGATAAACGAAAGGCTCGCCCGGCAACAGCAACGCCGATGAAGGCTTCATGAAAAAAAGCGGCTCCACAGGCAGTTCCCTGTCCAGCTCAGCGATATGCGCCAAATAATTCCGGCCAACACAAACAATCTTCATAGTGTGTATAATTATTTAATGTACCTCTCACCTTTCACCTTTCACCGTTTTCCCTCCCATTCTGAGCTTGATAGCGGTGAGGAGTTTCTTGGTATAAAGTGGGAAGTCGCTGTTCATGATCCAAGCGTAGTAGGAAGGTTCCGCGCGGAACACATCCTCCACCCTTTTGCCTTTGTGTTTTCCAAATTGGAACACTTCTTTGCCTTCGTCATCGTAGATGATTTGGCCGGAGAGGTCGGCGTTGCGGTGGTGGGCCGAGAAGTCGGAGAGCGCTTTCATGTCGTTGATGGGGCCTTGCGACTTGTTTCCCTTTCCATCCTCATAATCAACACCTTGGTAGTGGTCGAGCATGGCTTTAAGTACTTCGTAGGTAGCTTTGGTGTCGGCGCCTGCGCCATGAGCGCCTTCCAGTTCGGCGTGGCAGAAGAACCGGTAGGCCGATTTCAGGTTTCGGGGTTCCATCTTCATGTAGATGTTCATCACGTCGATGAAGTCGCGGTCCTTCAGATCGAAGTCCACCCCCACCCTGATGAACTCCTCCATGAGCATGGGGAGGTCGAACTTGAGGATGTTGTAGCCGGCGAGGTCGCTGTTGCCGAAGAACTCGGCGATTTCCTTGGCTTTTTGTTTGAAGGTGGGCTGGTTGGCCACCATGTCGTCGGTGTAGCCATGCACGGAGGCGGACTCTTCGGGGATGTGCATCTCGGGGTTCAACAGCCAGGTGCGCTGTTCCTCTTTGCCGTCCACATTGACTCTCAAGACACTAATTTCCACGATACGGTCGTGGGAGGTATTCAATCCCGTCGTCTCCAAGTCGAAGAAAGCGATGGGGCGTTTCAATTCCAATTTCATTTCAATTTCAATTCACTGGGGTTATTTAGATAGGTGCAAAGATACGACTTTTAGGGAAAGAGAGAAAAAAATCTTAAAATGGACCCTGCCTATCGCGAAATAATTTTACCTTTGTGCGATTTTTCAAACACAAAGGACATTTTACAGAAAGCAATTAAAATTGAAAAACATGATGGAAGAAAACGAAATGCAGAACGGAAAGGAAGACGTGTTCTCGAAGGCAGTGAGAGCAGGAAAGAGAACTTATTTCTTCGATGTGAAAACCACAAAAAACGATGAGCAGTACCTTACCATAACCGAGAGTAAGCGTCGTTTCGACAATGACCAGAACCGCTTTTTCTATGAGAAGCACAAGATTTTCCTTTACAAGGAGGATTTCCAGAAGATATCGAAGGCTTTGAACGACGCCATCAACTTCATTGAGACCGGGGAGTATCCCGAGGATTACAACGAGGAGCCGGCTCCGGCCAACGAGGATGGCCTTGAGAGGTGGTTTGACAATTTAGAGAACAACCTGTAAGCCTGTGTTCATGGGCAAGATCATTGCAATAGCGAACCAGAAGGGCGGGGTGGGCAAGACCACCACCGCCATCAATTTGGCTGCGAGTCTGGCGGTGTTGGACCACAAGACGCTCCTCATCGACGCAGACCCGCAGGCCAATGCGACCTCCGGCGTGGGTTTCGACCCCAAGGGGATCCAGTCGAGCGTCTATGAGTGCATCATCGAAGGCACCGACCCGCATCAGGTCATCGTGGAGACGGAGACTCCCAACTTGGACTTGCTTCCCGCGCACATCGACCTGGTGGGTGCGGAAATCGAGATGATCAACCTGCCCGAGCGCGAGAAGATGATGAAACGCACCCTCGACCCCATCAAGAAGGAGTACGACTACATCATCATCGACTGCTCGCCCTCTTTGGGGTTGGTCACCGTGAACGCCCTCACCGCCGCCGACAGCGTCATCATCCCCGTCCAGTGCGAGTACTTCGCCCTGGAAGGCCTGGGCAAGTTGCTCAACACCATTAAGATCGTGCAGACCCGCCTCAACCCCGACCTCGACATCGAGGGCATCCTCCTCACCATGTTCGACACCCGCCTAAGGCTCTCCAAACAGGTGGTCGAAGAGGTGAAGATGCACTTCCAGGACATGGTGTTCGACACCATCATCAACCGCAACACAAGGTTGGGCGAGGCACCGAGTTTCGGCAAGACCATCATCATGCACGACGCCGCCTCGGTGGGCGCCATCAACTACCTGAATTTAGCTAGGGAAATCCTAGAAAAGAATACAGTAGCAAGAAGTTAGAAGAAAGAATTATGGCTGACAACAAGAAAAACAGAGGCTTGGGACGCGGTCTTGACGCCATCCTGCAAAGCCCTGAGACCGACATCACCAGCCGCGACATCAGCGGTGACTACGTGGCCGGGGCCGTGGCCGAGATCGAAGTCAACCTCATCGAGGCCAACCCCTTCCAACCCCGCATGGAGTTCGACGACGAGGCCCTCCAGGAACTCGCCCAGTCCATCAAGGAACAGGGCGTCATCCAACCCGTCACCGTACGCAAACTCGGTTACAACCGCTACCAGCTCATCTCGGGCGAGCGGCGCCTCCGCGCCTCCAAACTCGCCGGACTGAGCAAGATTCCCGCCTTCATCCGCATCGCCAACGACGAGCAGATGCTCGAGCTGGCCCTCATCGAGAACATCCACCGCGAAAACCTCAACGCCATCGAGGTGGCCATCTCCTACCAACGTCTCATCGACGAGTGCAACCTCACCCAGGAACAACTCAGCGAGAAAGTCGGCAAAAGCCGCTCCGCCATCACCAACTTCCTCCGCCTGTTGAAACTGCCCGCCGAAGTGCAAATCGCCCTCCGTGACGGACACATCTCCATGGCCCACGCCCGCGCCCTCATCAACATCGAGGACAAGGAGACCCAACTCCGCCTCCTCCAACAAATCATCGAGGACGACCTCAACGTGCGCCAGACCGAAGAGCTCGCCAACAAGGCCAAACAGCCCGAAGGCCCCAAAAACCAACGCAAGCAAACCAACTACCTGCCCGACCACTTCAAGGCACAGATCAAAACCCTGTCGCAAGCCCTCAACACCAAAGTGAAGGTGAAACGCAACCTCTCCGGACAAGGCAGCGTGGTCATCGACTTCAAGAACGAAGAGGAGTTCAACCGCATCATGGCCCTGTTCAACAGCAAATGACCCGCTGTCGCACATATCGCCTCCTCGTCCTATGCCTGCTCCTGCTGCTTCTTCCCGCCGGGGCAACCGCCCAAGGCAAACCCCACAGTGCCAAAAAAGCGGGCATCATGTCGGCCTGCCTCCCGGGACTGGGACAGATCTACAACGGCAAATGGTGGAAAACCCCCATCGTGTATGCCGGTTTCGGTGGCATCGGCTACCTCGCCTACAACAACTATAGCAATTACAAACTGTATCTCACCGCCTACGAGATCAGCACCGGCGACCTTCCCGAAGGGGTCACCCCCTCCGAGCAGGCCATCCAACTCTCCGAGTCGTACATGTCGAGCCAGCTCCAAACCTACAAGGAGAGCTATCGGCGCGACTTTGAGCTCTATTGCATCGTGCTCGCCGCCTGGTACGGACTCAACATCGTCGATGCCATCGTTGATGGACACCTTTATACCTACGACGTGTCCGATGACCTGAGCCTCCACCTCGACCCCATGATACCCACCTCCCCCCAACCACTGTTCAAACCCGCCATACCTCCCGCCGGCCTCTCCATCTCGCTTAATTTTTAATATCCTCACCCTCCCTTTTGCTGCTCCCTCTAAATTCTAAATTCTTAATTCTCAATTTTTTATGAAAATCGCATTAATCGGATATGGAAAAATGGGCCATGAGTTGGAGAAAGCCGCCCTTGCCCAAGGCCATGTAATCGTGGCCACCGTCGATAACCCACAGGAATGGACCGAGCGACTAGACCTCCTCAAGCAGGCCGACATCGCCATCGAGTTCAGCCAGCCAGACCAGGCTTTCGCCAACATCAACCGCTGCTTCGACCTACGCCTGCCTGTCGTGGTGGGCACCACGGCATGGTACGACCGATTGGACGAAGTGAAGAAGCGTTGCCTGGAAGAAGGACAGGCATTGTTTTATGCCCCCAACTTCAGCATTGGCATGAACATCATGTTTCTGTTAAACAAACAATTAGCCAGATTTGCCGACCAGTATCATTATCGGATTTCCTTGGCTGAGACCCATCATATCCACAAGTTGGACAAGCCCAGCGGCACGGCGGCCAAGCTGGCCAACGACATCATCGCCGAGAGCAGCCGTTACCAGTCGTGGAGCATCAGTGAGCCCTACCCCGCCGATTGTCTGCCCATCGAGGTCACCCGCGAGGGCGAGGTCTTCGGCATCCACAGCGTCATTGCCGAGTCGCCTGCCGACCGCATCACCCTCACCCATGAAGCCTTCAGCCGCGAAGGGCTGGCACAAGGTGCCCTGGCCGCCGCACAGTTCCTCCTCGGCAAGAAAGGGGTGTACACCATGGAAGACTTCATCAAGTAAACAGAAAACTGAAAACTATATACTAACTTGGTTCATTTGCCGTTAGAACTTTATTGTAATAATAACAACTCATAAGCATGTCATTACTCCTTTTCATCCTTCTCGTGCCGGCCTTATTCACGGTGCCGATTGCATTCACTTGGAAACAATTTGAAGCCGCCGGGCAAAAAAGCTGGAAGGCCTTCATCCCCTATTACAACATCTTCGTACTGTTGAAAACCATCAAAAAAGAAAAGAAATTCTGGTGGTGGTTCTTCATCGTCTTCCCGTATATCAACATCTTCATGCTCTTCTTGATGCTCATCGAGTTGGGCAAGTGTTTCGGAAGGTTCAAAGTGTGGGAGGAGTTTATGGCCGCGGTGTTGCCTTTCGTCTTCTTCCCCCTCATCGTCAAGGACGACCCGTATCAGGATCCCGCCACCGCCAAGCGTCCCAAGAAATCGACCGCCCGCGAGTGGTTCGATGCCATCGTGTTCGCCGTGGTAGCCGCCATGATCATCCGCACCTACGTGTTCGAGGCCTTCACCATCCCGACCTCAAGCATGGAGAAGTCGCTCTGTGTGGGTGACTACCTTATTGTCAGCAAGATTCATTACGGCCCCAAACGTCCGAACACACCCTTGAGCTTCCCCTTCGTGCATAACACCCTGCCCATGAGCAAGACCAAGAAGTCGTATGTGGAGTGGATCAAGCTGCCCTACCACCGTCATCCCGGCACCTCCCACATCACCCGTTACGACCCCATCGTGTTCAACTACCCCGCAGGCGACACCGTGTGCGACAAGTTCCAGAGCAGCATCAGCTACTACGACCTCGTACGCGAGTACGGACGTGAGAGGGTATGGAACGACTACGCCAACTTCGGCAAGGTCATCGCCCACCCCGTTGACAAACGCGAGAACTATGTGAAACGCCTCATCGGCATGCCCGGCGACGAGCTGCAAATCATTGACGGTGTGGTATATATCGACGGCAAAGAAGCCGAAAAGCCCGAGAACATGCAGTTCAACTATCTGATTACCACCACTGGCAACGGACTCAACAAACGGGTCCTCGACAAATACCACATCAGCGAGGCTTACCGCACCGCCAACCCCAACGAGGCCATCGTGAACATCAGCGAGAAAGTGGCCGAGGAGTTGCGCCAACTCTCGTTCATCACCTCCGTGGAACGCCAGATCACCCCTGCCGGCGCGGAGCTCCGTCCGGAAATCTTCCCTCACCGCCCCGACCTCTATCCCTGGAACGTCGATAACTACGGTCCCATCCACCTTCCCAAGAAAGGCGAGACCGTGACCCTCACCCTGGAGAACCTGCCCCTCTATGAACGCATCATCCATGCCTACGAGCTGCACGACCTCCAAGTCAAAGACGGCCAGATCCTCATCGACGGACAGCCCGCCAACAGCTACACCTTCGCCATGGACTACTACTGGATGATGGGCGACAACCGTCACAACTCCGCCGACTCGCGCTACTGGGGCTTCGTCCCCGAAAACCACATCGTCGGCAAGGCCGTCTTCGTGTGGCTCTCCATCGACAAAGAGAACGGCGGCATCCGCTGGAACCGAATGTTCAGGATCCCAAAATAAGGCTGAAATAAAAATCTGCCCCAAAGCGGCAAGTGAAATTTTTTTTATTATTATCTTTGCCTTCCATTTTGAAGACGAAAAAGCATGGCCGAGAACAAGAAAAAAGAAAACACCTTTAAGCCCAAGCCAGTTCCTCAAGTAACTGAGGAACTGGAAGTTGTGGAACAAGTGAAAGCCTCAGCGCCCAAGAAAGGCGAAGAGAAGAAAACGACAGAGAAAAAAGAGAAGCGGATAGAAGCCCCCAAGGAGGCCGCCAAAAAGGATACGCCCAAGAAGAAAGAACCCAAAGAGAAAAAGGAGCGTCAACCCCGCACCCTCGACCCCCGCTACAAATACGTGGCGGGATTCCTCATCCTCTGCGTCGCGTTGTTTCTTGCCCTGTCAATCATCTCCTATTTTGTAAGCTATTTCAACGGCACCTACTGCGAGACCAGTGCCACGCTGTTCGGCAAGGCCATCCAGTTCGACGTCATCACGGGCAAGTTCGGATCCTTCCTGTCGCAAGTGCTCATCAAAGAGTCCTTCGGACTGGGTTCCGTATTCTTCGTGTATCTCCTCACCCTGCTTGGTCTCAACCTGACCATCGGCGCCAAAATCAACGGCTGGAAGGTGTGGAAAAACGCCATCATGCTGCTGTTCTGGATCCCTCTGCTGTTCGGTTTCATCCACTTCGTCGCTCCCAACAAGGCTTGCGAAATCTTCGGTGGCGCTGTGGGCCAGTACCTCAACAACGGCATCTACGACTTCATGGGCAAGTCGGGTGTGATTCTCACCCTCGTCTTCGTGTTCCTGCTCTACCTGCTTTTCGAGTTCAACCTCAACATCGACGCCCTCCGGCAATGGAAGGAACGGCTGGCCGAGCGACGCGCCTTGCGGCAAAAACCCGTGGTCGCCAACCACGACCCTGAATCCCCCGAAGACCCTGAAACGAATCCCGAAAACGACAATAACCCCCAGGGCAACCACTTCAAGATCGGCCATGAGCATGACCTTGACCCCGACGACGACTTCGAAGACGAAGAGGACGACGGCGAGGAGTTGCCTCCCATCACGGTGATCCATAGGCCCAAGGACAACAGCCTCAAGCCCGAAGGCTCCGCCAGCAGCGCCACCCATGAAGGCTTCAACCCTGCCGGCATCAACACCGCCGGACAAAACATTGAGCTCAATCCCACCAACACCGGCATCACTCCCTCCGAAAACACCCTCAAGGACACCCCCGGCAAAGACATGCCTTTGGAAGTCACCAACCCCGACGCCACGAACACCTTGAAGCCGACGGCAGAAGTCACTTCGAACCCGATGGTAGAAGTCACTTCGAACCCGACGGTAGAAACCGTCAAGGACCCGATTGCCGGACTCACCTCGAATCCAACGGCAGGAAGTCCCTCGAAGCCTAATGTCGGGAACAATGAGAAGCTGGAACTGGAAATCGAGGCCACTCCTGAGGAAGTCACCCTTGAAGAGGGCAAAGAGCACCATACCATCGACACCCCATACGACCCTCATTATGAGCTCAGCGACTACCGTTTCCCACCCCTCGACCTGCTTCGCGACTTAGGCAGCAGCCGTGCCGAGGTGAGCAACGAGGAGCTGGAGGCCAACAAGAACAAGATTGTGGAGACCCTCGCCAACTACGGTATCCAAATCGACAAGATCAAAGCCACCATCGGTCCCACCGTGACCCTGTATGAGATCGTACCCGCCGCCGGTGTCCGCATCTCCAAAATCAAGAACCTGGAAGACGACATCGCCTTGAGCCTCGCCGCCCTCGGCATCCGCATCATCGCCCCCATCCCTGGCAAAGGCACCATCGGCATCGAGGTGCCCAACAAGAAACCCGAGACCGTCTCCATGAAGAGCGTCCTCGCCTCCGAGAAATTCCAAAACAACAAATTCGCCCTGCCCTGCGCCATCGGCAAGACCATCTCCAACGAGACCTACGTGTTCGACCTGGCCAAGATGCCCCATATCCTGATGGCCGGCGCCACCGGTCAAGGTAAGTCGGTCGGCTTGAACGCCATCGTGGCCTCCCTGCTCTACAGCAAACATCCCTCCGACCTGAAGTTCGTGATGGTCGATCCTAAGAAGGTGGAGCTGACCCTTTACAACCGCATCGAACGGCATTACCTGGCCAAGCTGCCCGACAGCGAAGACGCCATCATCACCGACGTGAAACAGGTGGTGCGCACGCTCAACAGCCTGTGCATCGAGATGGACCAGCGCTACGACCTGCTGAAGGCCGCCCAATGCCGCAACATCATCGAATACAACGAGAAGTTCAAGTCGCGCAAACTGCTGCCCACCGAGGGACACCGTTACCTGCCATACATCGTGCTGGTGGTGGACGAGTTCGCCGACCTCATCATGACGGCAGGCCGCGAGGTGGAGTCGCCCATCGCCCGTCTGGCCCAGCTGGCCCGCGCCATCGGCATCCATCTCATCATCGCCACCCAACGCCCCTCCGTCAACATCATCACCGGCTCCATCAAGGCCAACTTCCCCGCCCGTATCGCTTTCCGTGTGATCTCGGCGGTCGATTCCAAGACCATCCTCGACCAAAGCGGCGCCAACCAACTCATCGGACGAGGCGACATGCTACTCTCGACCGGCAACGACATGGTGCGTCTGCAATGCGCCTTCATCGACACCCCCGAGGTGGAAGAGATCACCAGCTTCATCGGCGCGCAGCGCGGCTTCAGCGAGCCCTTCCATCTGCCTGAGGTGCCCGACGAGGATGGCGGCGACAGCGGCAGCGACTACGAAGAGGGCGACGAACGCGACCCGCTCTTCGAAGAAGCCGCACGCGTGGTGGTGCAGACCCAGCAAGGCTCCACCTCCATGATCCAACGCAAACTCAAACTCGGCTACAACCGCGCGGGACGCATCATCGACCAACTGGAAGCCGCCGGCATCGTCGGCGCCTTCTCCGGAAGCAAGTCACGCGAAGTAAAAGTGGCCAACGAGTTCGCTTTGGAACAGATTTTGAAGGATCTGGAACTCAAAGATCAAGGAATATGAACATGAAAAAACGCATCACCCTGCTCGCCAGCTTCTTACTGTTGCTCGCGACCAACCTATTACATGCCCAAGACGCTTCCAAACTCCTCAGCGACTATTTCAAAAACTTCAAAAGCCACCGCAACGTCGAAGTGAGCTTCGTCCTCCAAGACCTGTCCAACAACCAAAAAGCCGAGGAAGAAACCGTGAAGCTCTACATCGAAAAAGAGTCCTATAAGTATATCACGGAATCGCAACACACCCTCTCCGACGGCAAGGTGATTTGGACCTATCTCCCCGAGGAGCAAGAGGTGATGGTGAGCAACACCACCGAGGACGACCTCAACCCCTACTTGGTGTTCACCGAGATGGAAAAAGAAAGCAGTGCCCGGCTCAAAGGCACCAACAGCCGTGGCGACAACCTTGTACAGCTTCTCGACTCCGAGGGCAATCCTACAGGCATCGTATTGGAATTCAACAAGAAAGGAGAGTTGAGAGGCTTGGAGATTACCGATGACCAAGGTTCGATGCGCATCAACATCAACGAAATAAAATACGATCAGGACTGGCCGAAGGGTTTCTTCACCTTCGACGAGAAAGCCTATCCGGGCGTTGAAATCATCGACATGCGATGAGAGTGGTTTTCCTGGCACGTTGGTACCCCCACAAATACGACCCGATGTTCGGGTTGTTTGTGCAGCGTCATGCCGAAGCCGCCGCCCTTTACAACGACGTGTCGGTGATCTATGTGCATCCCGACCCCAATGCCTCCCAAGCCTTTGAGCTGGAACGCCGAGAGGAGAAGGGGGTGGACGTCGTCCGTGTCTATTATAAGAAAACCAACAAGCTCAGCTCCGCCCTCCGTTACTTCAAATCCTGCCGGAAAGCCTTGGCATTGGTGGGCCAGCCCGACCTCATCCACGTCCATGTGCTGACCCGAATGGGATGGGTGGCTTGGTGGCAGCAAAAACGCCACGGCATCCCCTACCTCATCACCGAGCATTGGTCGCGCTACCTACCGGGCAACGACTTCAGCGGGTTTCTGAGAAAACGCGTCACCCAGCGCGTGGTGCGCGACGCCTTTCTGGTCTCGACGGTCACCGACTGCCTTGCCAAGGCCATGCGAAACCACGGGTTGAACCATTCCAACTACCAGGTGCTACCCAACGTGGTCGATGTGAAGCTGTTCAAACCCATCCCCCACCACAACGCTATCCCTAAAATTGTCCACATCAGTTGTTTCGAGGACAAGTCGAAGAACATCTCGGGGCTGCTGCAATCGCTGAAGCTGCTCAAAGAAAAGGGTATCGCCTACCAGGCGGTGCTTATCGGAGAAGGCATGGACTACGAGGCCATGCGAAAGCTTTCCGAGGCCCTGGACCTTGGCGACAGGGTGCGATTCACTGGGCTGTTGGAAGGTCAAGCCTTGGTGGATGAGCTGGCCACGGGTGACTTCTTCGTCCTTTCGAGCCATTACGAAACTGCCGGGGTGGTGCTGGTGGAAGCACTGGCATGCGGCATTCCGTTGGTGGCCACGCAGGTGGGCGGTGTGCCCGAGATTGTGAACGGGAGCAACGGCCTTTTGGTCCCACCGGGCGATGCCCAAGCCTTGGCCGAGGCCATGGAACGATGCTGCCACACCTGTCATCAATACGACCCACAAACCTTGCGCGACAGTGTCGTTGAGCGCTACAGCTACGAGCGCGTCGGCCAGCTGTTGGACCGCTGGTATCGGGAAGCCCTAAAAAAGTGAGAGGGGTTATTCGCCCACAGTGTTTTTCATCACGCCCAACTTGGAGCCTTCGATGAACTTCAGGATCTGTTCCATGTCGTTGGAAGCCGGCAAGTTAGCCTTGATGTACTGTACCGCCTGGCTGATGTTCATGCCGGCACCGTAAATCACCCGGTAGATGTCCTGAATGGCGTTGATGCGTTCTTTGGAGAAGCCGCGGCGGCCCAGCCCGATGTAGTTGACCCCTGCATAGGAGACGGGATAGCCCGTGCCAGTCTTGACGAAAGGCGGGATGTCCTTGTTGATCATGGCGCCGCCTGAGATCATGACATGGGCGCCGATGCGGGAAAACTGCGACACGGCAGCCAATCCACCAAGGATGGCCCATTCTTCGACCACGATATGGCCGGCGAGGGTGGCGGCGTTCGACATGATGACATGGTCGCCCAGCACGCAGTCGTGCGCCACATGGGTGAAAGCCATCAGGAGGCAGTCCTTGCCCACGACGGTCTTGCCGCTGGCGAGGGTCCCTTTGTTGACGGTGGCTGACTCGCGCACAGTAGTGCCGTCGCCGATGTAGCAATAGGTGGTCTCGCCATTGTATTTCAGGTCTTGGGGGATTGCCGAGATGACCGCGCCGGGGAAGAACTTGCAGTTCTTACCGATGCGCGCGCCGTCCATGATGGTGACATTGGGACCGATCCAGCATCCGGAGTCAATCTCCACATCCTCGCCAATCCAGGCGAAAGGTTCAATTTTCACATCCTCCGCGATGCGGGCATTGGGATGGATATAGGCCATGGGTTGGTTCATCGCGCCAAGTGTTAGATTTGTTCTTGCTCTTGTTGCAGCATGGAGTGTTTGATTTTCCTCGCGAAGGCCGTGTTGGAGAAGTGACCGGGCTTGTAAGCGGTGACGCGGCCTTTGATGGGTTTGCCCACGAGGGTCAAGTCGCCGATGACATCGAGGAGTTTGTGGCGTGCCGGCTCGTTGTCGAAGTAGAGGTCGATGTTGTTGAGGATACCGCATTCGCGCACCACCACCTTGGGTTTCTTGAAGAAAGCCGCGATGTGGTCGAGTTCCTCTTCCGACACGTTCTTGTTGACGAACACGATGGCGTTGGTGAGGTCGCCGCCCTTGATGAGGTTACGGCTGATGAGGGTCTCCAGCTCATGCAGAAACACGAAGGTGCGGCAGGGTGCGATCTCGGTCTCGAAGTTTTTCAGGTCGTGCAGCGAAGCGCTTTGCTTGTCGAGCACCACGGTGTTGTATTTCACGGTGACATCCACCTCGAAATGGTCGCAAGGCTCGATGGAGAGCTCGATGCCGAGTACTTCGTTGCGGTACGAGATAGGTTCCTTGACCACGTAGTAATCGCGAAGGGCCTTCTGTTTGACGATACCCGCATCTTTGATCGCTTTCACGAACAAGCGTCCGCTACCGTCCATGATGGGCATTTCCTCCACATCGATGTCGATCAGCACGTTGTCAACCCCCATGCCCCGCAGGGAGGCCAGCACATGTTCAACAGTATATATTTTGACGCCACCCTTCCCCAAAGTGGTTCCGCGGGTGGTGTCGATGACATTGTCAACGTCAGCTTCAATAATAGGTTGGTCCTCAAGGTCGATACGGCGGAAACGGATTCCCGTATTGGCAGGGGCCGGATTAAAAGTCAGGGTTCCGCATTGACGGGTATGAAGCCCGGCACCCGTGACACTGACTTTTTTTCTAAGAGTACACTGATTTTCTTCCATAAAAATCCACGCTTGAGTTTAAACGTCTCAAGAAAAAACGTGCAAAAATAGAGAAAATTTCGTAATTCTCAAAAAAAAGACAGAATATTGTCTTATTTCATGGATTTGAGTTGTTCGAGTTCTTTTTCAAGCATTTCGATTTTGCGGGCCATCTCGTCGATATGGCGGAATCTCGCGTTGGAGGTGAGGTATTGTCGCAGGGGCTGGATGGGAGTACCCATGAACTCCTGGTTTTCCTGTTTGATGCTGCCCATGATGCCCGACTGGCCTCCGAACTTGGAACCGTCGGCGATGTGCAGATGGCCGACGAAACCCGACTGTCCGCCCACCACGCAATTCTTGCCGAGATGGGTGGAGCCGCTGACGCCCACCTGGGCCGCCAGGGCGGAGTTCTCCCCCACTTCGACATTGTGGGCGAGATGCACCAGGTTGTCGAGTTTCACCCCTTTGTGAACGCGGGTGGAACCCATGGTGGAGCGGTCGATGGTGGTGTTGGCCCCGATCTCCACGTCGTCGTCCACCACCACGTTGCCCACCTGCGGGATCTTCTCGTAGTGGCCATCCTCCTGGGGAGCGAAGCCGAAGCCGTCGGCCCCGATGACAGCCCCCGCGTGGACGATGCAGCGCTGTCCGATGACGGTGTTGCGGTAGAGTCTCACGCCGGGGTAAAGCGTCGTGTTGTCGCCCACCACCACGCCGTCGCCCACATACACCTGGGGATAGATTTTCACGTTGTTGCCGATGACAGCGTTTTCGCCGATGAAGGCGAACTCGCCGAGATAAAGGTTCTCGCCCATCCGTGCCGAAGAGGACACAAAAGCCAGGGAGGAAACCCCGGTCTTGTTTTGCGACATCTGGTCGTAATAGGCCAGCAGCTTGGCAAAAGAGGCGTAGGCGTCATCGACGCGGATCAATGTGGCCGCAACCGGCTGTTTGGGCTCGAAGTCACGATTGACAATCACGACCGACGACTGGGTCTCATAAATATAAGAGGTGTATTTCGGGTTGGCCAGGAAGCTGAGCATCCCCGGACGGCCTTCCTCGATTTTGGCGACATTCCACACCTCCGCATTAGGGTCGCCCTCGACGGTGCCCGAGAGCAGTGCGGCTATCTGTGAGGCTAAAAACTTCATAGTTTGAGGTCAAATTGCGTTAAACTCCTTTTTTATTTGGGCGACCGCCTGATCAACGAAAGGATTAGGGAGGGCGACCAAGGCTTGGGCGATGATGGCGACATCGGTGCCGGCCTCCGCCTTGTCGAAGGTGGCGTTGATCTGTCCGACCAGCTCCTCCTTGGCACTTTGGACGGCACGCCAAGCCTCCGAAGAAACGTATAACTGTTGCGCCATATTGTGTTCAAATTCATCTTCCACACTCTGAAGCAGCGAAAGATGCAACTGTTCCCTGGTAATCCCCGGGGTGTAGGTCCTCTTGACCAGAACCGGGAGCTGCACCCGCTCGAGATACAGCAGGAAACGCTCGCAGGCCTGCACCTTCAGCGGCGTGACCATCTTCGAAGTGGCAATCCGCATCTCGCTCTTGGCCCGCAAACGGAGCTCCCACTCGCGTAGCTTGTAACTTCTATAGGCGATGACCACAAGACCCGCCAGCAACAAGGCGATGACCACCATAAGAATCAACTGAAAGGTATCCATCATTTTTTATTTTCGGCAAAAATACGAAAAGAAATCATGCGTAAAGGAATAAAATTCGTACTTTTGGCGTTCCAAAAAGGTATGAAATATTTTTTAATATAAATAATTATAATAAAATGGGAGAAATTGTTTTATCAAACAGAGTACTGAACATGGCCGAGTCGGCGACATTGGCCATGACCAACAAAAGCCGTGAGCTGAAGGCCCAGGGCATCGACGTGATCAGCTTGAGCATCGGCGAGCCCGACTTCAACACGCCCGACTCCGCCAAGCAGGCCGGCATCGACGCCATCAACGCCAACGACACCCACTATCCTCCGGTGCCAGGCACCCCCGCTTTGCGCAAGGCCATCGCCAACAAGCTGAAACGTGACAACGGCCTCGACTACAAGGACACCGACATTCTGGTCTCCAACGGCGCCAAGCAGGCCATCAACAACGTGCTGCTCGCCATCCTCAACGACGGCGACGAGGTCATCATCCCCGCCCCATTCTGGGTTTCCTACCCCGAGATGGTGAAGCTCAGCGGCGGCGTGCCCGTCATCGTGAAGAGCGACATGGCCCACGACTTCAAGATCACTGCCGAGCAGCTGGAGAAAGCCATCACCCCCAAGACCAAGGCTTTGCTCATCAACACCCCCTGCAACCCCAGCGGCTCCGTCTTCACCAAAGCCGAGCTCACCGCCATCGCAGAGGTGCTGCGGAGATACCCCAACATCATCGTCATCTCCGACGAGATCTATGAGTTCATCCAGTACGAGCACAAGCACGAGAGCATGGGTCAGTTCGAGTTCCTGAAGGACCGCCTCGTCATCGTCAACGGCGTGGCCAAGGGCTATGCCATGACCGGCTGGCGCATCGGCTACATCGCAGCGCCCCAAGCCATCGTGAAGGCCACCAACAAGATTCAAGGCCAGATCACCTCGGGTATCTGCACCATCGCCCAGGCCGCTGCCTGCAAAGCCATGGAACTCTGCCCCGAGAACTCCGAAGAGATCCAACAGATGCTCAAGGCCTTCCGCCAACGCCGCGACCGACTGGTCAAGCTGATGAACGACATCCCGGGTGTCAAGTGCAACACCCCCTCCGGCGCCTTCTACGTGTTCCCCGAAGTGAACTCGTTCTATGGTAAGACCGACGGACAAACCGTCATCAAAGGCAGCGATGACCTCTGTCTATGGCTGCTTTACAACGCCCATGTGGCCTGCGTGGCCGGTAAGGCCTTCGGCAACGACGACTGCATCCGTCTCTCCTACGCCACTTCCGAGGACAAACTTGTGGAAGCCGCAAGAAGAATCAAGGAAGCGCTGGGAAAATTAAGGTGAGAGGTGAGAGGTGAAAGGTGAGAGGTGATGATAGAGGGATTTGAGGGATTGAAGGCGTTGGTGGTAGGCGACGTGATGATCGACGCCTACACAAAGGGCGTGGTCGAACGGATGTCGCCCGAGGCGCCTGTGCCCATCGTCAGCCTCCGAAGCCGGTTTCGGCGACTGGGCGGTGCCGCCAACGTGGCACTCAACCTACAGTCGCTGGGCGCCATACCGATGGTTTGCTCGGTGATCGGCGACGACCTCCATGCCGACTGGATGCTCCGCATGATGGAAGAGGAAGGGCTCGACACCTCTTGCATGATGCGCAGCGAGGCGCGCGTCACCACGGTGAAACACCGTGTGTTCGACGGCGACCGGCAGGTGCTGCGCATCGACGAAGAGGACACCTTCGACCTCAACAACGAGGAACAATCCTATCTGTTCCGCCTCATCGAACGTCAACTCTCACGGCAACCTTTCGATGTCATCGTCCTCCAAGACTACAACAAAGGCGTGCTCACCGAATGGATGATTCAGAGCGTCATCAGGCTGGCCCGCGACAAGGGCATCCCGGTGGCGGTCGATCCCAAAAAGAGGAATTTTCTCGCCTACGAGGGCGCGACCCTCTTCAAGCCCAATGCCAAAGAGCTTCGCGAGGGTCTCGGCGTGACCGCCGAGACCCTCGACGAGCTGCGGCAGGCCATGCGGTCGCTGCAAACACGACTGGGATGCGAATACCTGATGGTCACCCTCTCCGAACAAGGCGTGATGATTTCGCACGGACAGGAGTTCCACCACCTCGCCGCCTTCCCAAGAAACATCGTGGACGTCTCCGGCGCCGGCGACACGGTACTGAGTGTGGCCGCCCTGTGCCTGGCCCTTCACCAAGATGCCAAGACCATCGCCCACCTGTCGAACCTCGCCGGCGGACTGGTGTGCGAGACCCTGGGCGTCACCCCCATCCATAAAGAACGCCTCGCCCAAGAAATCGCCCTTCACCGCGAACCATGACCAAGCAACAAACCATCACGGAGATGTTCGACGACATCTCCCCCCGTTATGATTTCCTGAACCACCTCCTGTCGTTGAACCTCGATCGCGGCTGGCGACGCAAAGTATCGAAGCTCGTAACCACCGCCTTGGGCAACCTCTCCAAGCCCGAGATCCTCGATGTGGCCACCGGCACCGCCGATTTGGCCCTCCAAATGGCCAAGGACCTCCCCTCAGCTCAAATCACCGGCATCGACCTCTCCCAAAACATGCTCGACCTCGGCCAACGCAAGGTAAAAGCCAAAGGCTTGGAACAACGAGTTTGCCTACGGCGCGACGACGCCATGGCACTCTCTTTCCGCAACGAGTCCTTCGATGCCGTCACCGTGGCCTTCGGCGTGCGCAACTTCAGCGATCTCTCACAAGGAGTCCATGAGATGGTTAGGGTGCTGAAAAAAGGAGGGACTCTCGTCATCCTTGAATTCGCAAAGCCCACCCATCGCTGGATAAAAGGGGGGTATCATCTTTACACCCATCTTTGGCTTCCCCTCATCGGGAGGCTGGTATCCGGCCATCGTTCCGCCTACCGGTATCTTCCCGAATCCATCGAGCGTTTCCCCAGTCTGGAAACCAATATCAGGATGTTAGAGGAGGCAGGACTGAGTGACGTGCAAACAGAGGCGTTGCTGGGCGGTGTCGCCCTCCTATATCATGGGCGCAAATGAAAAAACCGTCCAAACCCACAATAAACAACGAATGTGGTCCGTTAAGACGTTTTAAAATGCAAATCGTGAAAAAGGTCGTTAAGATAGCATTGTTGCTGGTATTGGTTGTTGCGAGTGTGACGGGACTACAGGCGCAACGGCGCACCGTCCTGTATTTACAGAAATACAACAACGAGCCCTATCATTTCGGTTTTCTGTTAGGAGTCAACTTCATGGACTATTCTTTGGTGACGGAAGCTGATTACCAAAACAAGATGCACCCCAAGACACAGTTCCCCCATGGCCTTCCTGGGGTCTCGGAGGAGAATCTGGATCATTTCCAGATTTTGAGTGTGGAGAGTTACACCACACCAGGGTTCTCGGTGGGTGTGATTGGTGACAAGCGTTTGGGAGAATACTTCAACCTGCGCTTCTCTCCTACTTTGAGTTTGAGTTCCAAGTTTGTACAATATTCCACGAGGCTATACAACGCCGACAACCAGATCACCGACAGTGTGCGGGTGGTGATTTCGGACGACAAGCTGGCCACTTTCCTGGAGTTCCCGTTGCATGTGAAATACCGTTCGAAGCGCTACAACAACATTGGGGCCTACCTGATTGCCGGGGTGAATCCCAAGTTGTATTTGGCTTCGGTGAAGAACAAGATTGACAACGGGGGACATCCTGCGTTGTTGCAGACAAACCGGGCCGACTTCGCTTTGGAGTTGGGCACGGGGTTCGACATTTACAACCAGTGGTTCAAGATGGGCATTGAGATTAAGATGAGTTTCAGCATCTTGAATGTCATCAAGGAGGACCAGTTATCGAAGAATTACATTTTCAATGCTCCCATTAAAGAAGTGAGAAACAAGCAGTTACAAGTTTCATTCACCTTTGAGTAAAAATTTTTCTTGAAAATTGTTGCAGGAAAGAAAAAAAGTTGTAATTTTGCAGCGTCAATAATGACACGAAGTGGTCTCTTCGTCTAGTCTGGTCAGGACGTCAGGTTTTCATCCTGGTAACTCGGGTTCAAATCCCGGAGAGACTAC
>CACZQL010000102.1 GCA_902783365.1 uncultured Bacteroidia bacterium
GCAACCTAAGCCTGTGCCCGAGTTGCGGATTATGTCATTTTGAGATTTGTTTCCTGTTTACCAAATGGCAGCTCTTTCTTCTGGAGCGATATACATCTTGCTTCCTTCGGGGATGTCGAAAGCTTCATAGAAATGCGGCATGCTGCCTAGAGCACGGTTCACGCGGGCTTCGCTGGGCGAGTGTTCGTTGCTCTTTATTCTTCGCTCGAGGTATTTGTCGCGCGAGTTGTTGCGCCAGATGGTGCCGTAGCTGATGAAGAAACGCTGCGCAGGCGTGAAGCCGTCGATGCTTTGGTTGGCATAAAAAAACCGCAATTCAAGCTTTCGCCCGAATTGCGGTATGTTGGATGGAAAACAATGAGACTTATTTGTGCGCGATCACAAAGTGCTGGGTCATACCGTTGCTTGTCCGGATGACATAGACTCCGTTTTGGTACTTGGCAGTAGGGATGACCATCTGCGATCCCTCGGGGAAGAACGTTTCGAGCTTTTGCCCCAAAGCGTTGTAAAGGCTTACTGTACCAAGGTTCTCGCCTTGGAGGGTCACGCTTTCGTTGGCGGGATTGGGGAACAAGGTCAGGGTTGTCTTGTTCTCTTCAAGGCCCACGGTGGATTCATAGATGATGTCGGCTTCAAAGTCGCCTGCCGAGGTGTTGATATACATTTTTCCCTCGAAGGTCTCTTTCACCGGCACATCGACAAAGACTTCCACGATGGCGGTTTGTCCTGCCGCGACGGTCATGCCTTCCGTGACGTCTTGGCCCTCATACGTGCATTGCAGCGTAAAGATGGGGTCGGCGGTGAAGGCGTTGATGGTCACATCCTCAGTGGTCTTGTTGGAAATGGTCAACTCGCCCGGCTTGTAGGTCTCGCCGTCGTTGTAGATGTGTATGGTTTGCGGATTCACGGTCAGTGTCCCGATGCAGTCGTGGGGATGCAGGCCGTGTTGTTGCATGGCATTGACCACATCTTGGGCCGAGAAAGGATAGAGATCCAGCAGTCCTTGGATGGGGATGCTGCGGTCGGGCATGATGAGGACGAGTGTGGGACAGGCCATGATGCCATAAAGGTCGAAGACCTCGTTGCCTCCGCCGTCCTTTCCCACCGTTGGGAATTCAACGCCGTGTTCGTTGGCCCATTGCTGGCAGGTGGCGTCACTGTCGATGTAGGAGATTTCAATGTAAAACACATCGTGCATGTTGCAGCCCATCTGGGTATAGGAACCCGTGATGTAGGGCGAGATCACCTGGCACTGTCCGCACGTGTAGAAAAAGAAGTCGATGAAGACCGCTTGGCCCCGGTCAAGGATCTCGAAAAGGTTGTAGGTCTGCCCATGGCAGTCGGTGACGGTGAAATCGACTGCTTGGGTGAGGTTGGTCTGTTGCGCGCGAAGTCCTGCGCCGAAGAGCAGGAACGCGAGAAGAATGGAAAGTTTTTTCATTGTTTGTTGAGTTCGTTTAGGTCGCCGCAAAAATAGTTATTTTTTTGAAACCAGCTTCACGCTTTCGCCGTTTTCAGTCATCACGCGCACCATATAAACACCGGCTTGGTATTGGCTCATGTCGAGGGTGAACGAGTTTCCCTCGGCGTTGCTGTCGTAAACCACTTGGCCGAGCGTGTTCAGCACGGTGACATGGTTGATGCCCAAGGCTACGACATTCACCTGGTCCGAAGTGGGGTTGGGATATACGGCGACGGATTCGGTGCTTTCGCCAATCCAATCGTAACCATCGACATACACCCATGCCAGCCAACTGTAGGCCTCGCTGCTGACAGAAGCCACATCCATCCAGCCATAGCCGTCGATGCCGAGCCAACGGCTGTTGGGGTTGCCCACATCGGCAACGGCCGGGGCGGGATACTGAATGGAACCGTCATGGTAGAAGGTCAACCAAATGTTCTGAGTGCCGTCGATTTCGACAGGAGTGTCGAGTCTGAAGGTGACAACATCGCCAACAGTGCCTGTGATCTCAAATGTTTGGGTGGAAACCAAAGTGCCAGGGGCTACATCGCCGCCCACATAGAAGCTGACGGTGTAGGTCGTGGCAAATTGTTCTTCGCCGGCATCGAAGAAGCCAAACTCAGTAAAGGTGCAACCCTTGTACTCGCTCATCAGCTCGGCGGGGAACATGTAGCCCCAACTGAAGGGCATTCCGATGCCGATGATGTGTGGTGAAGAATAATCACCGACGTAGGAAAACCAGGAGCCTTCGGCGGGAATGCGGTCTTGTGAGACCATCAAATGGTTCATTTCAAGGGCTTTCAATTGAATGTCACCACGGTTTTGTGCCTGTGTCATGCCTGTGATGGCAAAAACGCACATCAGGAAAAAGAATAAATTTTTTTTCATTGAATAATAGTTTTAATTGTTATTTAATAATAATGTCTTCGCTAATATGAGTGATAATGGTATTGCATTCTTCTTGGTCGTCGTAGAAGAAGAGCCATAAGGTGCGCTCATCGTCGTCGGCGGCGGTGATGTAGCCGATGTGCCCATGGTTTTGGGCGTCGTCCATGATGAGTTCGCTACGGTCTTTTTGTGGTTGTGGGATGAGGTTGGGGGAGGTGTTTTCCTGGATTTTTTCGTTGATCAGCCCAATCACAATGGCGCGTGCGACGGTCATGAGATAGTCGTCGTAAGTGTTGTCGGAGGATTCATGTTCTATTTCGCCCTGGCCGATGACGATGGCGGTGTTGGGCAGCAACGAATCAGGGGTTTGGAAACTGTTCATGATTTCGCGGATCTTGTCGGCAACGATGAGCGTGAATCTCTCGATGTCTTTATCAGGTATTTGGCTGATGTCGGTCAAGGTGTCGAGGTAGTCACTGTCCATAAAATCGGTTTCGATGCCGACACCCACCATGACAGGGTTGTCCTCGTTGGGACAGCGGAAGGAAGTGGTGTCGTACGACATAAAGCCGAAATCCGTTTTTAGGGTTTCCCAATCCGTTTCATTATTGGCTTGCAGCATCAAGGCGTCTATGCATTTCCCGTTGACGGTTAAGTCGCCGAGATAAGCCACGGTGAGGTTGGCATTGTCGGCGTATTTGCAGTACAATTCCATCGCGGCCTGTTGGCAGGTGGTTGTCTCGGAGGATGCAGTCCTTTCCTTGCAAGCTGAGAGCCCTAGCGTCAGGATCACGGCGAGATATGGAATAAGGCTTTTCATCGTCTTTTTGTTTTGTTATTTAATGACTTTGTTGGCCAAGAGCATGATGTCTTGGGCCGAGCAGCCGTTGTTGCACACAAAGTGGATGGTTTGGCTGTCCACCGTCACTTCCTTGGCTACGGGAAGCCCGTTGTCGGGTTGTCTCTGGAGGGTCAGTGCGATGATGGACACCCCGATGAGGATGCTGGCGGCGGCCACGTAGGATATCCAGCGTTTGTTGTGGCGGAAGGGGAGGGAGATGGGGTTCACTGCTGAACCGACGGGGTTTTGTTGTGCCTTTTCAACCCAACGCAAAAATGTCACATCGTCAGGTACTGTTTTTTCGACCAGATCCTTCCACTGCCGGCGGTTTCGCCATTGGCTTTTGAAGTCGTTACGTTGCGTGCTTGAGCGCACTGTTTTTATGTCGTTTTTCATTCTCATAGATTGTTTTCTCTTTCGTACATGATTCTTAATTTCCGCTTGAGTCGGGCGATGCGCATGGCGACAGCTCCCACCGAACTCTCGGTCACTTCGGCGATTTCTTTATAGGAAAAGCCGTCAAGGTAGGCGCGGATGACGATGCCGCTTTCATCGGGCAACGTTTCGATAAGCTGTTGCAGTTGCTGGTAGCTGTCGTTGCCGGCTTCCTCGTCCTTTTTATCCACTTTTTCCGTGTCTATCGATTCTGTCTGTGGACTTCTCACATCTTTGCGTTGAAGCATCAACATGGTGTTGGTGGCCACGCGCCACACCCAGGTTTTTTCCGAACTGCGTCCCTCGAAGCTTTTGAAGCTTCGCCATAGGTTCACGATTACTTCCTGAACGCAGTCTTCTGTTCTCCAGGCACTTCCAAGTTTGTAATCGGAACAGATATGCCAAATCATGGCCTTGTGCCTAAGTACCAAGGCGTTGAATTCGGCATGGGTCGTTTCCATATTGCTTTTCTTGGCTCCGTATGACTCGGAAGATGCCATTCTTTCAGTGTGTCTTTTGTCATTGCTTAGTTGCAAAGGTAATTTGAAAAATAACGCCACACTGTTTTTTTCGGGCATCGCTTTTTTTTCTCTGTCTCCGTTATGATTATCATATTTTTGCACCTAATTAGGGTATTGAACTTATCTTTTAACATTACAAGTATGAAACGGACTTTTATCTTTTCTTTTTTGACCTTGGCACTCATGATGGTATGCCAAAGTGCTTTTGCCTACGATTACTATGTCAATGGCATCTACTATCGTAAAGTCACGCATCAGCTTCCCGGCGGAGGCTGTGGCGAAACCACCCTGATTGTGGTCAACAACGACGATCCAAACACCTATTCGGGCGATATGGTTGTTCCCGAGTCGGAAACCATCAACGGTGAGACCTACAGGGTCACCTACATCGGTAGCGAAGCTTTCCTCGGTTGTGTCAACCTTACCAGTGTCACCTTGCCCAACACGATTGTGAATATCGGTTTCCATGCATTTGCCAATTGCAATCTTTTGACGAGTCTCGACATCCCTGCCGGTATCGTGCAGATCAACTCGAATGCCTTCAGCTATTGTGAGAATCTCGATTACATCTACATTCACGCCACCGAGCCTTTCTTCCTGTGGGATGACGCTTTTTCCGAAATCAACGACCATGTGCACATCGTGGTGCCCTGCAATTGCATTGAAGCTTTCGAGGCCGCCGAGGAATGGGAAGGCATCCAACTTTATGACGATTGCGGCCACATGGGTGTCGGAGAAGCCGTAACCTCCACCACGAACGTGTTCCCCAATCCCGCTTCGGAAACCCTCACCATCGAAGCCCAGGGCCTTGTGACCATTGTCGATGAAATGGGTCGCGTCGCAAGAACCTTGTTTGTGGACAATAAGCAAACCGTCGATCTTCAAGGTCTTTCAAGTGGCGTTTACTTTGTGAAAGCCGGAAATGCGGTGAAAAAGATTTTTGTGAGGTAAGATGTGCCTTAGGCACAACACAATTACGACTGAGAGGCTGTGTCATCAACGGACACAGCCTCTTTTTCTTTTAGATAGAGTTGATAGGGCAGAATAAGCTGTTTTGGATACGACACAATGGTTCGTTGTAAAGTTTCTTTACACCCATTGTAAAGTTTTTTTACAATAATCTCAATCTTGATATTTTTAAATTATTGATTATTAAATAGTTGTGTTTTTGGCACATTGTATGCTCTCCTCTTGGGCAACCATTATTCTTACAATGTGATGAAAACAAAACATACCTTTATTTTGATGATAGTCCTTGGAGCCTTGACAACGGTCAGGGCCCAGGACACTGTCACGATGAACCTCCAAGACTGTATGCGTTATTCGGTGGAACACGCCACGAAGATGCGTATCGCCCAAGCCGACAATCGAGACGCGCAAATCGACCGGCGTGATGCGATCCTTGCGGCCTTCACGCCCACCATTGAGGGGGGCACTTACGCCTACGCCAACTTTGGCCGTAGTATCGACCCGGAGACCAACACCTATATTAGAACTACGTCGTTTCACAACGGCTACAGCCTCTCGGCGGGGATGACGCTCTTTAACGGATTCCAGGCGGTCAACAACCTGAAAATCACCAAGACGGCACAGCAGATGGGCTTGACCAAAGAGCAACAGACCCAAGATCAGATTTGCCTTGCCACCATGGAAGCCTATTGCGATGTGCTGTACTACACCGAACTGGAGAAAGCCTTGCAAGGACAAGTGGCCACGGCGGAAAAGGCTGTGCAGTTGGCCACACGACAAGAGGAATTGGGCCAGAAATCCCACGCCGACGTAGTGCAGATGCAGAGCGACCTCGCTGAACGCCAATACCTGCTGACCACCTGCCGGAACAACCTCAACAATGCCGTCATCACCCTGAAGGATGTGATGTTTTGGCCCATTGATAAACCCCTGAAGATTGACAGCAACCTCGCCACAGAAACGCCATTGTTGGCCAATGTCGAGGAAGCTTCCGTCCTGATAAGCCAAGCCAAGCAATGGCTGCCCGAGGTGGCTCTGGCCGAAGGCACGATGAAAAACGCCCGCCTCGCCCTCAAGACGGCCCGTTGGCAATTGCTGCCCCGCCTCTCGCTCTATGGTGGCTGGTCGTCGAGTTATTTTACCTATCCGGGCATGGAGGGCTATGTGCCCACGCCGTATTTCGAGCAGTTGAAGAACAACGGTGGCGAGTATGTGCAGCTCTCATTGAGCATCCCCATCTTCGACCGCCTCTCCAGCCATTCCAATATTGCTAGGAAAAAGAACGCTTATGACCGTGCCCAGGCCGACTACGAGCAGGCGCTCCAAACGGTGGAAGCCGAGGTGCGCCGCGCCATCGCCGACCGCGACGGCTCAGCCGATGCCCTGCGCCAAGCCGACACCCGCGCCGAATTGCAGCAGGA
>CACZQL010000103.1 GCA_902783365.1 uncultured Bacteroidia bacterium
AGGGCGAGAGATGGTTAGAAACGGATATGGGTTCCCTCGTGGAATCACCCGGAGGGTGAGAGATGGTTAGGGTGAAAGATGGTTAGGGTGAAAGATGGTTAGGAACCCCGGGGATCAACCCTCGTCGGAGTCAAAGGTTTGGGCGAAAAAGCTGAAATTTACCTTGCCGTAATGCCGCTGTTCCATGAAATGAGGATGATCCTCAAAACTCACATGTTTGTGATGTTCCAGCACAAACATCCCGTTTTCCGTCAGGAGCTCATTGTCGAAGATGAGCCTCACCAACTGGTCGTATTCCTGCGAGTCGTAGGGCGGGTCGGCGAAAATGAGGTCGTATTTTAATCCATGCTTGGCGATGAAACGATAGACATCCGCCCGTACCACGATAAGCTCCTTCATCTCCAACTTGTTGGCCGTCTCTCTGATAAAACGGACACAGCCATTGTCCTGATCGACGGCGGTCACTTTGGGGCAACCGCGGGAGACCAGCTCGTAGGAGATGTTGCCGGTGCCGGCAAAAAGGTCGAGGGCGGTCACCTCCTCGAAGTCCATGTAGTTCTCCAGGATGTTGAACAGGCTCTCCTTGGCCATGTCGGTGGTGGGGCGCACGGGCAGGTTGTTGGGGGCGATGATTTGTCGCCGCTGGTATCTTCCTCTTATGATTCGCATGTGAGAGACTTGTATGGGATGTAATAATATTGGAATGGGATGTCGCAGAAGGCGGTGTCAACTTCGATGGCTCCATCGGGGCGGATGAAACGGATGCGTCGGATGTAGCGTTCGCAGAGGTTGACGATGCTGGAGTTGTTGGTGATGAGCCCGGTGAAAAACACGGGGATGTCGAGGCCGGCGAGTTGTTGTTGCTGCAATGTGAACATCAGGTAATAGACGAAGTCCTCCTTGGTGTTGAACTTGAAGTTGTTGAAGAAGAGGAGTTGGTTCTCCTTGACGATGGCCATGTCGAAGTCGCGGCTTTTGACATTCAGATAGACATTGGTGTCGTTTTCCTCGGAAGGGGCGTTGAGGATGCTGTTGAGGAATACGGTGGACTCGTGGGTGATGAGGATGTCGGGCCAGTTGTTGCGGAGGTGTTGCGCGAGTTTGGAGGGCAGGGCGAACATGTTGACGGTGTGGATGCCGGGCAGCGTGTCGTGGAAGGCCTCGTAGTGGTGTGGGAGGAGGTGGTTGAATTGCAGCAGGTAGTCGATATGCTCCTCATCGAAGAGTGTTTCGGGGATGAGGGTGTTGAATCGGTTGGCGACGATGTAGCGGATGGAGTGGAAGGTCTGTCCGAAGAGGCCTTTGTCATAAAGGTCTTTCTCTACGGTTTTGAGGAGGGAGTTCTCGTCGTCAGCCTCGGAGGTCTGGTAGAGTTGCAGATCGACGACGAGGTTCCGTTCTGTGTCATAGACCAAAAAACAAAAACCATCCAATGAGCATTGGATGGTTATGTCGTAGTATCGGTTTCTGGAGGGGTCAACCATTAGAGTTTCTCCCAGTTACCGTCGGTGGAGGCTTCCTCAAGCGATCCGACTTTCATGCCGGCGTACTTGTCGAGTTGTTCCAGTTCGGCTTTGGCGTTCAGCACTCTTTGCTCGTCCATTCCGGTGAGATAGACCTCGAAGGGAGTCTTGACTTCGAAGACGGGCACGGAGATACCACCGCGCTTGATGATGCTGTCGTGGATCTCGAACTGTGCGGCGGGGTTGCTGAAAGGAACGATGCCGATCTCGTTGATGTTGAAGTTGGGTCTCTTTCCGAAGAGGGAGTCGATGACTTTCACATAGCCAAGGGTGTCGTTGATGGTCTTGGTGAAGGTGGTGTCTTCCGGGTCAGGAACCATCATGACGATCGGGATCTCATGATTCTTGGCGAAATCAATCAGGGTGTCGAAGCTGGAGGTGTACCGGTTGTTGGCTTGTTTGAACTGGACCTCAATGTCACGGATGTCCTTCAGATGTTGGACCACTTGAGCCTCGCGGGCACTTTTCTCGTTACCGAAATCGATAGGAGCTTTGATGCTTTTAATGACCATAATGGCCAGAAACACAGCAACTGCAGTCAACAGAACGTTGATGATAGCAATCTTAAGTTTTGGATTCATTGTCAATTATTTTTTTCTGATTATTTTTTACTTTTTACCGTGCTGCAAAGGTATGTTTTTTTTTGGTACGCTGAAACATTTTTTTCTTGTTTTATTTTCGTATCTTTGCAAAAAAGTCGGAAAACCATGAAAACGAAGAAAGAAATCGTTGAGAATTGGCTCCCGCGCTACACAGGGTTGGAGCTTGAGAAGTTTGGAAAATACATTCTGCTGACCAATTTCCAGGATTATGTGGACAAGTTCGCCTTGTGGCAGGGGGTGGATGTGGTAGGGAAGGAGAAGCCCATGCCTTGCGCCACTGATGGTGAGATTACCATCATCAACTTCAGCATGGGGAGTGCCAACGCGGCCACCATCATGGACCTGCTGGGGGCCATCAGTCCCAAGGCGGTGCTGTTTCTCGGCAAATGCGGGGCAGTGCGCAAGAACCATGTGGGCGACTTCATCCTGCCCATTGCGGCCATCCGCGGCGAAGGTGCCTCCAACGACTATTTCCCGCCCGAGGTGCCGGCCCTCCCTGCCTTCAGCCTCGAAAAAGCCATCTCCACCACCATCCGGGAATATGGCAAAGACTATTGGACCGGGACGGTTTACACCACCAACCGGCGGGTGTGGGAACACGACGAGGACTTCAAGGACTACCTCCGCAAGATCCGCTGCCTCGCCGTTGACATGGAGACGGCCACCCTGTTCAGCGTGGGGTTCTACAACGAAATCCCCACCGGCGCCTTGCTCCTCGTCTCCGACGAGCCCATGACCCCCGAAGGCGTCAAAACCGCCGAAAGTGACAAAAAGGTGAACAAGAGCTTCGTGGGCGACCATCTGCGCATCGGCGTGGATTCCCTCCGCCAACTCATCAACAACGGCATCACCGTCAAACACCTGAGATTCGACTGACCCTCCCATAGCTCCACATCACCATGGCTTTGACTTACCAACAGATTATTTCCGACATCCACCATAAAAAATACGCTCCGGTGTATTTCCTCATGGGGGAGGAACCTTATTTCATCGACATGATCTCCGACACCATCGAGGAGGAGGTGCTTGATGAAACCGAAAAGGCGTTCAACCAAATCGTGG
Source organism: uncultured Bacteroidia bacterium (assembly GCA_902783365.1). Taxonomy (GTDB): domain Bacteria; phylum Bacteroidota; class Bacteroidia; order Bacteroidales; family F082; genus Limimorpha. The sequence continues at coordinate 3,188 of CACZQL010000103.1, forward strand.
TCTATGGCCGCGACGTGGATATCGACACGGTGGCCACCCACGCCAAGAGCTTCTCCATGATGGGAGGCTATATGGTGGTCATCGTCAAAGAAGCCCAGGACCTCAAGAACATCGAGGACTTCGAGAAATACATCGAGTCCATTCCGCCAACCACCATCCTGGTGTTCGATTATAAGTACAAAAAACTCGACAAGCGCAGGGCCTTGGCCAAGAAAATCGATAAGATTGGGGTGCTTTTCGAGTCGAAGAAACTGTACGACAGCAATATCCCCGGATGGATTCAGTCGTACCTCACAGAGAAAGGCTATTCCATCACTCCGAAGGCGACCCAGATGCTGGCCGATTATCTCGGCAACGACCTGCACAAGGTGCGCAACGAACTGGAGAAGCTGATGATTGCCATGCCTAAAGTGAAAAAAATTGAGGATGTCGATGTGGAGCGCAACATCGGTATCTCCAAGGATTTCAATGTGTTCGAGCTGCAAAACGCCATCGGGCAGCGTGATGTGATGAAGGCCAACCGCATTGTGAACCATTTTGGCGAGAATGTCAAAGAGAACCCCTTGCTTGTCACGGCCATCACCCTTTATGGCTATTTCACCAAGATTTTGAAGGTGCATTATGCCAGCGACCCGTCGTCAAACGCCCTGGCCACCGCCTTGGGCGTCAACCCCTTCTTTGTGCGCGACTACCAGCTCGCCGCCCGCAACTACTCCGTCGCCGACTGCGTGCGCTGCATCGGCATCCTCCGCGAGTTCGACCTGAAATCCTTAGGCTACAACAACGCCAACGTCTCCGAAAAAGACCTCTATCGGGAGATGATCTTCCGGATACTGCATTGAATTCGGAATGCGGAATTCGGAATGCGGAATAATTACCTCCGGCAGGCATATTCCGCATTCCGCATTCCGCATTCCGAATTACCTAAACAGGTTCTCGATTTGGGGTTTGTAGTGCTCGGCGATGACGTTGCGGCGGATTTTCATGGTGCTGGTGACTTCGCCCTTCTCGGCGCTGAAGTCCGTGGGAAGCAATTCGAATCGCATCACCCGCTCGTAGTCGCCCAAACGCTTGTTGAGGGTATCCACTTCCTTGCGGAACAGACCGACCACGTTCTTGTCCTTGATCATCTCAAGGTCGCTGTCGAAGTGGAGCTGCTGGCTTTTGCACCACATCCGCACCTGCTCGAAGTTGGGTACGATGAGGGCCGCGGCGAATTTCTGGCCTTCGCCCACTACCATGATGGAGTTGATGAAAGGCGACTCCAGCATGGTGTTCTCCACCAACGAGGGGCTGATGTATTTCCCCATCGAGGTCTTGAAGATCTCTTTCACCCTGCCTGTGAGGCGAAGGAACCCCTCTTCGTCGATGAGTCCCTTGTCGCCTGTGTGGAAATATCCCTCGCTGTCGATGACCTCGGCGGTGGTCTCGGGCGACTTGAAGTAGCCTTTCATCACCGTGGAGCCTTTCACCAAGATCTCGCCTTCCTCGGAAATCTTCACATCGACGTTGCCCACGGGGAATCCCACGGTGCCGATTTTGATGTGTTTGGTCACGGGACTGTTCACCGCAATCACGGGGGAGGTCTCGGTGAGGCCGTAACCTTCCATGACCGGCATCTTCATGGCGGTCAAAAGCTTGGAGATCTTGGGTTGGATGGTGGCCCCGCCCAGGATGATGACTTCGAGGTGGTTGCCAAGGGTTTCGCGCACTTTGCTGTAAACCAGCTTGTCGGCGACCCGGAGCTTCAGGTTGTACAGAATGCTGTTCTGGTGTTTGTCGTTGAACTCGTAACCTAGGTTGATGGCCCAGTCGAAAATCTTTTTCTCCATGCCTTTCATCTTGCTGCCTTTCAGTAGCACGGAGGCATGGACTTTTTCCAGAAGTCGGGGGATGGTGGTGAACACGTGGGGCTTCACCTCATTAATATCGTTGAGGATGGTGGCCATGTTTTCGGCGTAATACACGGTGGCGCCACGGTTCATGTAGGCCATCACCACTTGGCGTTCAAAGATATGGGAGAGAGGTAGATAGCTGAAAAACCGGGTTGTTTTGTCCACATAGAACAACTGGCCTAGGCATTTGGTGTTGGAGGTGAGGTTTTCGTGGGTGAGCATCACGCCTTTCGGGGTGCCGGTGGTGCCCGAAGTGTAGATGACGGTAGCCATGTCGTGACGGTCCACGCGGTCTTTGGCCGCCTGAAGTCGCTCCGGGGCGACTGTCTCGCCCAAGGGCATCAGCTCTTCGAGGCTCATCAGACCCTCCACGGGCTTGATGGAGACGATCTTTTGCACGGTGGGAAGCTCCGCCTGGATGCGCTCAATCTTCCGGTAGATGTCTTGCCCGTAGATGAAAAGCAGCTTGGACTCCGAGTGGTTGATGTTGTATTTGTAGTCGTTCTCGCTGATGGTGGTGTAGAGAGGCACGGTGACGGCACCCACCTGCTGGATGGCCCAGTCGATGAAATTCCAATGGGGACAGTTGCGCGAGGCCAAAGCGACACGGTCGCCTTTTTGAATCCCCAAAGCCATCAGCGCGCGGCTGACACGGTCCATCAGCTGAAGCGCCTCCTCAACCGTGTAAACCCTCCACTCGCCGTTCTCTTTAGCGGCAAGGATGGTCTTGGACTTCCCATATTCCTTCTCCAGCTTGGGAAGAAGGTCAAAGGTCCTCAAAGGAGCTCCATCGTAAGTTACCATGATCTTGCTACTCGTTATCTTTGAACGATTCCGTGAATTTTGGCTGCAAAAATACAACAAATACCACATAAAATACTATCTTCGCAAAAAATTTCGTCATGAGAGTTGTCGTACAACGTGTTTCAAAGGCCTCGGTCACGATCGACGGCAAGCTGAAGTCGGAGATTGGACTGGGATTGTTGGTCTTGCTCGGCATTGAGGAGGCCGACGGGGAAGAGGATGTGGAATGGCTGTGTTCCAAGCTTTCCAAATTGCGCATCTTCTCCGATGAGAATGATGTTATGAATCTGGATATCAATCAAGTAGAGGGTTCTTTTTTGGTGGTGAGCCAGTTTACCCTCCATGCCTTGACCAAGAAAGGCAACCGCCCGAGTTTCATCCGCGCGGCGCGTCCTGAACAGGCCATCCCCCTCTATGAGCGATTCGTCCAACGTATTCATGAAGTCTCGGGCCGTGAGGTCCTTACCGGCGAGTTCGGTGCCATGATGGACGTGGCCCTCGTCAACGACGGCCCCGTCACCATCCTCATGGACTCCAAACACAAAGAATGAAAAAAAAGTTGTATCTTTGTCCCCCAAAAATTTCCACTTAATACTATGGATAACAAACGACTAGATAAAGTAAATAAACTGATTCTGAAAGAATTAGGAGATATCTTTCAAAGAGAGCTGAAGCCGGCGGTGCCTTCGCTGATGATTACGGTGACCCACGTGAAGGTGACTTCCGACCTTGGCTATGCCAATGTGTATCTCAGCGTTTTCGGTGTTGACGACAAGAAAAAAGTGGTGGAGGAAGTCGGCCAGAACGCCCGTGCCATCCGGGGACTGCTCGGCAACCGCATCCGCCACCAAATGCGCGTCATCCCCGAGCTCCGCTTCTTCGAGGACGACTCGTTGGATTATATCGAGAACATCGACAACCTGCTGCATCCTGAGAAGTGAGACTGCCGCTGTTCATAGCAAACCGCTACCTCCTCGCCAAGAAGAGCCATAACCTCATTAATATCATCACCTGGATTTCCATCCTTAGTATTAGTGTGGGTGCCTTCGCGCTCATCGTGGTGCTTTCGGCTTTTAACGGCCTTGAGAAGGTGATCTCCTCCATGAACAACCTTCTTACTCCTGACCTGCAAATTGCTGCGGTGAAAGGCAAGACCATCGACCTTTCGACTTTTCCTCTCGACAAGCTCAAGGCCTTGCCAGGGGTTGAATATGCCATCCCCACCCTCACCGAAGACGCTCTGTTTCGCGCCAACGACAAGCAACATATAGGCCAAGTGAAGGGTGTAGGCCTTGAATACCAAGAGATTGAAAGAATGAAACAGGTCGTTTACGGCGATGAGACATTGCTGCTCTCCGATGGCTCGCACGATTTTGCGGTGCCGGGGGTGGGCGTGGCTTGGTATCTGGGCATCAACGCCTACGATGCCTACGCCATGATGCGGGTGTATGTGCCCAAACGGGGCAACGCCTCCCTCATGAACCTCGAAAACGGCTTCAACTCCGATGTCTTGACGGTGCAAAGCGTGTTCTCCACCAGTCAGGAAGTGGACGATAAGATGATTTTGGTGCCCTTTGAATGGCTCTCTGAACTCCTTGATTATGAGGATAAAGCCAATAATGTGGAGCTCTTCCTTTCCGCTAAGGCGGATCCTGCCAAAGTGAAAAAAGAGGTGAGAGCGTTGTTGGGTTCCGACTTTACCGTGAAGGACCAGCAGGAACAGCAGGCGACCCTTTATAGGGTGATGCGCTCCGAGAAATGGGCTGTCTATGTCATCCTCACCTTCATCCTGATCTTGGCTACCTTCAACGTGGTGGGATCGCTTACCCTGCTGATGATCGACAAACGCAAGGACACGGAGATTCTGAAGGCGATGGGTGCCGATAATCAACTGATTAAAAGAGTTTTCCTGAACGAGGGTTTGCTTATTTCCGTCGTGGGTGGCCTCATCGGCTTGTTGCTCGGCATCCTCTTGGTGATGTTGCAACAAAGGTTCGGATTTGTGAAATTCGGAACTGGTGGAAATTATGTGGTGGATGCCTATCCCGTTTTGCTGAAGTTCAAGGATGTGCTGCTGATTTTTGCCACCATCCTCGTGGTAGGATGCACGTCGGCCTTCCTCACGGTTGGCCATGCGATGCGGAAGGATCCATCAGGTTCGTCAAGTCTATGAATGCTTGCACGGAGAGTTGTTCGGGTCTTTGGTCGAACACTTTGTTTCCGATGATTTCGGGGGAGAGCATGGGCCGCAGCGAGTTGCGAAGCGTTTTCCGGCGTTGGTTGAAGGCTTGTTTGACGATGCTCACGAACAGTTTTTCGTCGCAATTCAGGGTGGCGACATGGTTGCGTCGCATCTTGATGACTGCCGATTTGACCTTCGGGGGTGGATTGAACACGTTTTCGTGAACGGTGAAGAGGTAGTCGATGTCGTACCAGGCCTGCATTAGCACGCTGAGGATGCCGTAGGTCTTGCTGCCTTCTTTGGCGGCCATGCGCTCGGCCATCTCTTTTTGCACCATGCCCACCACTTCCACTACTTGGTCTTTGTATTTCAGCACTTGGAAGAAGATCTGGCTGCTGATGTTGTAAGGAAAGTTGCCGATGATGCCGAGGTTGTGAGGTCCGAATTGTGAGAGGTCGGTACGAAGGAAGTCGCCCTGGATGAGCCGTTCGCCGAGTTGCGGGAAATGCGTCTTCAGGTAGTCGATGGACTCACGGTCGATTTCGATGACAGAGAACCGTTCTTTGAGGTCGTCCACCAGGTATTGGGTCAGCACTCCGGTGCCGGCGCCCACCTCGATGACGTGTTCCAATTCGGGAGAGAGCTGCTCCACGATCTTTTGCGCGATGTTCAAATCGGTCAGAAAATGCTGTCCGAGAGCTTTTTTAGGCCTCACTTCTGCCTTCTGTCTTCTGTCTTCTGTCTTCATAGCTTCCTATAATTCTTCTTTGCTTGTGCGGTGTAAAGGCTGGTGGGGTAGAGGTCGATGAGTTGTTCGTAGTGTTGTTTGGCGTCTTCGCGGGCTTTCAGCTGGTGGTGTTCGATCAAGGCGGCTTTCATCAGGGCGTCGTCGGCCATGTAGCTGTCGGGAAACAGGGTGACGATTTGGAGGAACAGGGTGTCGGCTTCCACATATTCCTTTCGTCGCTCCATGATTTCGGCTTTGCGGTAGAGTGCATGGGGTTTGCTGACCATGTTGCCGTCGGCGCAGATGGAGTCGAGGACGAGCAGTGCTTGGTCTTCCTTGTGTTGGTAGATCTTGTAGTCGGCGCGTGCGATACGGTTGAGTTCTTTGCCGTCGGGGTCGATTTCGAGGTTGTCGCCGATGATGAGCGAGAGGGTCATGGCGTCGTTGGCGATGAGTTTCGAGGTGGCGGCTTTGAGGACGTCGAGTTGGGTCTGGGCCCAGGCGAACTCCCCGATGAAATAGCGGAGCTGGGCGTTCTTGTAGCGTGCCTCGTGGCCGAGGGGTTCCTCTTTCATGGCTTTGTCAACCTGGCTGTAAAGCAGGGTGGCTTCCCACACCTCGTCGTTGTAGAGATAGATGTCGGCCAGTTTGAGTTTCAGCTGGCATTGCTGGAGCTTGAGGGTGGTTTGGTTGATGGCTTGTTGCAGCACTTCCACGGCCTGGTCCGACTGGTCGAGGTGATAGGCCATGAGGTCGGCTTGGATGGCGACGAGGTCGGCGTATTCCTTGCTGCCCACGTCGGGGTAGGCGGTTTCGATTTTTTTGCTGAGCCGCTCATACACTTTCTTGTCGGTCACATGGTTCTTGAGGCATTGCTGGTTTTCGGTCTTGATGGCGCCGATGAGGGCTTGGCCGTAAAAAGGGTAGGCCTTCCCCTTTTTCAGGATATAGTCGTAGGCGTCGTTGGCGATTTCGTATTGTCCGTTGGAGAGGCAGATGCCGGCCAGGTTGATGATTTGGAGGTCCTGGTCGTCGGTCCTTCGGTCGATGCTTTTGCATTGGGCCAGGGCGATGTCGTAGTCCTCCTCTTGGAGGGAGAACCACACCAGCATTTGTGCGAACTCCACGTTGTCGGGCTTCTCCTGGGTTTTCTTCAGGAGGGCGATGCGCATCTCGTCAGCGATGCTTTTGTTGACATCGTAGAGCAGCAGGGTTTGGAACCGGTTTTTGATGGAGTTGTATTGGTCGGGGCGGCGTTCGAGTTCAAGCAGGTAGTATTCAAAGGCCTGCTGGTAGTTGTTCATGGCGTGATAGACACTGGCTTTCTCCATGTAGAAGGGGTTGTGGTCGGTGTTGATTTCGGCGCCTTTGTCAAGGATGCGGAGGGCATAGTCGTTCATCATCCGGCTTCGGAACATGTTGGAGATGTTGAGGATGGTGTTTCGGCTTTCGGGGAGGTCCTTGAGGATCTCGTTGAAGATTTTGTCGGCCTTGTCTTGCTGTTGGCTGTTGACATAGAGGTAGGCCAGGTCGATTTTTGATTTCCAGGCGTTGGGGTTTTTGCGGATGAAGCTTTTGAGTTCTTTCTCGGCTTCGCTGAGTTCCCCGAGCCGGATCATGCATTCGACATATTGGTTGAAGTGATGGGCTTGTGATTTTTTCTGGTAGAGATTCAGGTAGGCCGCCTTGGCTTTGTCGTATTCTTGTTTTTGGAAGAGGTTGCTGGCGAGTTGTTCCTCCACTTGGTTGTTGTTTTGTGCGAGGGTGGGGAGTTGCAGGAAGAGTAGGAGGAGGCAAAAGGCGAGGGCGGTGTTTTTCATTTGGAGGCGACTTTACGGATGTTTTTTTTCAGCGACCTCAGGGCCTGGTCCTGTTTGGGAAGCCGGTCTTGGAAATACAGCACTCGGTAGTGGAGGGTGTCGGCGGCGTCGCTTTCGTCTTGAAGGTAGAGGGCGAAGAGGGAGTCGGTGACAAGTTGGTGGTCGAGGTCGTATTGCAGGTTGACGAGTTGGGTCCGGATATAGGAGAGGTCGTGCCTCATGATGGGAAGCATTTCGTCGAATTGTTGGAGGTAGGCTTGTGCGAGGTTGAGGGTGTCGAAGAACGCGTCGATATGTTGCTGCGGCACGTATTGCAGCATGGAGTCGCACCAATGGAAGTCGGCCCGGATTTTTTCGGGGTATTGTTGTTGGATGTCGTTGAGCGCCAGGCTGTCGCGGTCGAGTTGCCGGTGCAGCTTGGCGAAAGGGTTTTCGGCCTTGTCCGCGCACGAGAAGAGGGCGAGGAGCAAGGCCGAAACCGCTGTCAGTATGAGGTTACGAAATGAGGTCAAAGCCGGTGTATTTTTGGAGGGCTTTCGGGATATGGATGCCTTCCGGGGTTTGGTGATCTTCGAGCAGGGCGGCCACGATTCTGGGCAGGGCGAGGGCGGAGCCGTTGAGGGTGTGGACGAGTTGGATGTTGCCTTTGCTGTCCCTGTAGCGGAGTTTCAGTCGGTTGGCTTGGAAGGTCTCGAAGTTGGAGACGGAGCTCACTTCGAGCCAGAGTTGCTGGGCGGCGGACCACACCTCGAAGTCGTAGGTGGTGGCGGAGGTGAAGCTCATGTCGCCGCCGCAGAGATGGAGGATGCGGAAGGGGAGTTCCAGCTTGCGGAGCAGTCCGGCCACGTGTTGTTTCATGGCTTCGAGGCGCTCGTAGGAGTTGGCGGGGTTGGCGATCTCGACGATCTCCACCTTGTCGAACTGGTGGAGGCGGTTGAGGCCTCTGACGTTTTTGCCGTAGGAGCCGGCTTCGCGGCGGAAGCAGCTGGAGTAGCCCGCGGTCTTGATGGGCAGTTGCTCTTCTTTGACGATGGTGTCGCGGAACATGTTGGTCAGCGGCACTTCGGCGGTGGGGATGAGGTAGAAGCCGTCGAGCGGCACGGCGTACATCTGGGCTTCCTTGTCGGGAAGTTGTCCGGTGGCGTAGGCCGAGGCTTCGTTGACGACGATGGGGGGTTGGGTCTCGTTGTAGCCGTCGGCGGCAGCCTCATCGAGGAAGAAGTTGATGAGGGCGCGTTGCAGCTTGGCGCCTTTGCCTTTGTAGAAGGGGAAGCCAGCGCCGGTGACTTTGTTGCCGAGTTCGAAGTCGGCCAACTGGTAGTCGTTGAGCAGTTCCCAGTGGGGCTTGGCGCCTTCGTGGAGTTGGGGCATCTCGCCTTCCTGATGGACGTTCACGTTGTCGGCGGCGGAGGTGCCTCTTGGCACGTCGAGGCGGGGGGTATTGGGGATTTCCACGAGCTTGGTTTGGATCTCCTGCTTGATGACCTCAAGCCGGTCGGCCAGGGTCTTGGAGAGCTCTTTCATCTCGTTGTTCTTGGCTTTCATCTCGTTGGCTTCGGCGGCCTTGCCTTGTTTGTAAAGCTCGCCGATGGCCTTGGCGTTGCTGTTGAGGCTCGCCAGGAGGTCGTCGCATTGTCTTTGGGTGCTGCGACGCTCGTCGTCCAGCTTAAGAATCTCGTCGATCAGCGCGACGTTCTTGAAGTTTTTGATGGACAGACGTTCGATCACTTCGTCTTTGTGGTCTCTGATGTAGGATAATACTAACATTGCTTGACGCTATTTGAAATTTTGCGCAAATATAAGAAGCTGTTTTGATTTTTTGTTTAAAGTTTTTGATTTTTTCTTTTTCGGCTTCTTTGAGGGTCTTTTTGGTCTGATTTTTTGTTTCGCTCACTCCGATAGCCCGCTATCGTCGTTCGCTCAACAGAAAAATCATCCTCAAAAATCCCTCTCAAAGAAGCTCGAAAATAAATCAAAACAGCTTCTAAATGAAAAAAACCGGCTGTCAGGCAGACAGTCGGTAAAAAAATGTATGCTACGAAAACTTTATTCAACGATTTCGGCTGCCACGGGGACGATGGAGACGAAAGACTTGTTGTCTTTCTTCTTCACGAACTCAACGATACCGTCGCACTTCGCATAGAGGGTGTGGTCCTTGCCCATACCGACGTTCTTGCCGGGGTTGTGCTTGGTACCACGTTGACGGACGATGATGTTGCCTGCGATGGCTGCTTGTCCACCGAAAATTTTCACTCCAAGTCGTTTGCTCGCTGACTCACGACCGTTCTCGGAACTACCGACGCCTTTCTTGTGTGCCATATCTTTTCAGTTTTTTCGGGTTTTACATGATGATGTTGTCAATGACGACCTTGCTCAGGTACTGGCGATGGCCGTTGGAGGTTTGATAACCTTTTCTTCTCTTCTTCTTGAAGACGATGACCTTGTTGCCTTTGCAGTGCTCCTTAATCGTCGCCTCGACGTTGGCACCAGCAACCGTGGGAGCTCCAACTTGTGTAGCGCCCTCGTTGTCAATCAATAATACTCTGTCGAAAGAAACCTTGCTTCCTTCTTCTCCTTGCAGTCTGTTGACGTAAATCTCTTGACCGTTGGTCACTTTGAACTGCTGTCCTGCTATTTCTACAATTGCGTACATGACTCTAAATTTTCGGACTGCAAAATTACACAATTTTTTGATTGTGCAACCATTTCCTTGAAAATTTTCAAATTATTTTTTCATCAGGCCTTCTGTGACCGCTGCGACGGCCTCTTTGGTGAAGCCAATCGGGAAGATATGAGCGGGTTCCAGATGGTAATGCTCGTGTTGCTCCTTGAAGTGTTTCTCGCCGCCGCCCGTGATGTTGAGCATGATGACGTCGTCGGACTTCACCTTATTAATATGGATGGCTTGGACGAGGGAGGCCAAGGCCACGCCGGCGGCATGGTAGATGTCAATGCCTTCGGTTTCCTCGAAGAGCTCTTTGGCGGCTTGGGCCTCTTCGTTGCTGACGGCGAAGATGTCGCCTTGGGTGTCTTTCAGGGCGTCGTAGAGTCCGCCGGCCAGCGAGTAGGGGGGCTTGCGGTTGGAGAGCACAGGGGCGCAGATCTGGGCGGCGTCACGCCGTGCCTGGTCGGGATCGTAGGGCAACAAGGCTCGTGAGTCTTGCCGCCAGGCCTCGTACATGGGCACAAAGGGTTTGTTTTGCGACACGAAGAGCCGGGCTTTGTGCTGTCCGAAACGACCGTCCTCAAGGAAACGCAGGTTGGCTTCCCAGGCGGCGATGGCGCCGGTGCCGCTGCCCACTGCTTGGAAGTAAAAGTCGGGGATGCGCCCGATGGTGGTCACCGCCGACATCATGGTGGTGCTCATGCCGTCGCGGCGCGCGATGTTTTTGGCGCCGCCCTCGGCGAGGAAGCCCGGCAACTCACAGACGTAGTTGGACAGCTGGATGGCGTCGAAATAGTCGCTGCCCGAGGCGGTGGTGAAGAGCTTGACGCAGGGGTTGAGCGGCTTGTCGAACCACAACGCGTTGAGGTTGTCCTGCGGGACGCAGAGCAGCAACGGGATGCCATTGTCGGAGCATACTTTGGCAAAGGCCCTCGCGGTGTTGCCGGCGGAGGCCACCACCAGCACCTTGTCCTTTTGCTCCTCGCCCAGTCGGGCGCACACCGAGTAGGCCTCAGTCTCCTTGAAAGAGCAGGTGGTCATCTTGGCGCCTTTGGCTGGCCACCACCCACTGAAGGTGATGTATAAGTTGTTTAATCCCAGTCGCTTGGCTAGCTTCTCACTTTTGTAAGTGACGGGGCAGGAAGGGTTCTCCAGTGTCCTCTGGATGGGCATCCAGTCGGCGTATTTGTAGAGCCCGAGTCGGTCGTCGCCCACCCGGAGTTGTTTCTGTTCATAGATGGCCCTTACCAGGCTTGGTTTTTCCCCTTGCGGGTCGTCCAACGTCCATCCCTGATCTTCGAAAATGCGGCCCGTAGCCACGTTCATCAGCTTGTAGTGTTCCATGAGCTCAGTGTTTTGAGCCGCAAAGATAGTAAAAATAGTAAAGGTGTTTACAGTAAATACAAATACTTTTTTTTCTGGTGTCCCGCATCCAGTGTTCTGGTGTCCCACATCCAGTGTTCTGGTGTCCCACATCCAGTGTCCTGGTGTCTCGCACTCCGCACCCCGTGTCCCGATATCCCGGTATCCCCACACTGACGTGCATGTCCCCACACTGACGTGCGGGGTTACGAGGATGTCGTGCCTTCGGCACTCCCTATCCTCACCCCACTTGGAGCCCCACACTGACGTGCGGGGTTACGGGGATGTCGTGCCTTCGGCACTCCCTATCCTCACCCCACTTGGAGCCCCACACTGACGTGCGGGGTTACGGGAATGTCGTGCCGTTGGCACTCATATCGTATCCCCTAGCGTAGTACTGGTAGTGCCGAAGGCACGGCATCCTCGTAACCCCGCACGTCAGTGTGGGGTTACTAGGACATGGGGTTACTAGGACATGTGGTGCTGAGTGTGGGGCTCCGAGTGAGGGTGTGGACAGACACTGGCTCGGTGCTGCTATAGGGGGTGGGGACTGGGAGTGCCGAAGGCACGACACAGCTGCTAATCACTGAGGAAGAAACGCTCGTCAATGGTTATCCCGTTCTCTATGAGAAAAGAACGATATTCTTCAGCGAAAGTGGTTGTCAGATGATGCTCTTTCTGCTTCATGATATAACCAATGATCATATCCCTGTCGCGGAGACTATAGCTGAAGCCCGCGTATTCGTGACCCCAACCTCTGAAATTAGGGAAGTTCGGGTTCGTTTTCAGCCATCTGCTGCTGTTTGCCTTGATTTTTTGCACAAAAGCGGAGAGCGACAAGGTGGGCGGTATGGACACGAAGATATGGATGTGATCGGGCATCCCTCCTATGCGGTAGGTCTGGCAGTGGAGGCTTTTTGCGATACCATGAAGGTAGGCGTACAACTCCCTCTCATGGTCGAAGGGGATGGTCGGCTCACTACGGTAGGTGCGGAACACGATATGGAAATAGGTGGTGGTATGGCTCATGATGTTGTTGCTTTTGTTGGGTTGCCTCACACTGACGTGCATGCCCCCACACTGACGTGCATGCCCCCACACTGACGTGCATGCCCCCACACTGACGTGCGGGGTTACGAGGATGTCGTGCCTTCGGCACTGGGAGAGGGGGTGGGGGTTATACCAAAGGGTGAGGCGGATGGGATGGTTTGATTAGGCGATCATGGTGGCGCAACGGGTGATGATGTCGGTGGCGAGGGTGATGCCGCCACTGCATACTTGCTTGGTGGGGTTGCCATCGTAACCCATGGAGATGTGTATCGTCTCGTATCCGACGGTCACCAAATCGAGGAGTTTGAGGTCGCGTTTGGCGATTTTTTCTTGATAATCCTTGATTTTAGGATGGGGCCGTTTCGCTGTTTTCACTTGGAATGTGGCATCGAGGATGAGCAGCACACCGTTCCACAAGGTGTTGCCGGCCATGCGCACATATTTTCTGTCTTTATAGAGTTTGGTCTCGGTGTCGAGCTGGGCTTTTTCTTCCAATATGTCTTTCGCGTTCTGCACATAACGCTGGGCCTCGGTCACGGGGTCCACGATGGATTCTATCATAAAACTTCTCATAAATAAATATGTTTTTAATTAGTTATTAGTAGTTGAATGTTTAATGCTGCAAAATTACATAAAATTTTTCATTTGTCAAGAGAAAGAGATGGTTTTTGCGAATCTTGTATTTGGAGGCATAGGTTTTTTGTGTTTTTTAATTTTTGAAAATAATCGCTCCATATTCCGTTTTTTTTCCTACTTTTGACACCTTAATTAATAGATGTAATCTAATATCATCGTATATGAAGAAAAATCTACTCACTTTACTGATGCTGGCCCTGGGCGTCACCGGGCTTTTCGCTGGACCGGTGGACCTGCCCACCGCGCAGAAAGCCGCGGAAGGCTTCGCCCATAGCAGCCTGGCCTTGGCGGCCAAAGCGGACGAGATGCAACTCGTTACGGCCACTGAAAACTACTATGTGTTCAACTTCGGGAACGAGGGGTTCGTCATCCTCTCCAACGATGACGTGTTCCGGCCCGTCATCGGGTATTCCAACGAAGGGGCTTTCCCCACCGAGAACCCTTCTCCCGAAATGATGTACTACCTCGACAACCTCAGCGAAGGAAGACAGTTCGCCCTCCGCGCCTCCCTCCAACAAAATGCCGAGGTGGCACGCGAATGGGAGATGCTCCTCAGCCAGGGCCAGCTGCCCTCACGCAATGGAAACCGAGGCTCCTTCTACCTCTGCACCTCCAAATGGAACCAAAACGATCCCTACAACAAGTTTTGCCCTACCGGTAACGGCGGCGGACGCTCCTACGCGGGCTGCGTGGCCACCGCCATGTCGCAGGTGATGTATTACTGGAGATACCCGGAGCACGGATTCGGCAACCATACCTATACCCATTACAACTACGGGGAGATGTCGGCTGACTTCGCCTCGGCGCACTACGATTTCGACCACATGCCCAACTCCATCAGCAACTCCTCGCCCGTGGAGCAGATCGATGCGATTGCCTACTTTATGTACCATTGCGGCATCGCGGTCGATATGGACTACTCGCCTTCGGGCAGCGGCGCCTACTCGCAGGATGTGCCCGACGCGGTGCTGAAATACTTCGGCTATTCCAACCGTTGCCGCTATTACCCGCGCGACAACTATAGCCTTGAGGAATTCCAAAACATCCTCAAGGACCAGTTCGACATGGGATGGCCTTGCTACTACTCCGGCACCGACACCGAAGGTCAGGGCGGCCACGCCTTTGTGTGCGACGGCTACGACGACAACGACCTGTTCCATTTCAACTGGGGCTGGGGTGGCTCCGGCGACGGCTTCTTCGCCATCGACGCCCTCAATGTGTCGGGCTACGCCTTCAACTCCGGCCAGGCGGTGGTGGCCAACTACGTGCCTGCCGACGTGTTCCTGAACACCCCTAAGGCTCCCGACTTCTTCACTGCCGTGCCCAACGGCGACGAGGCGTTCAGCGTCACCCTCTCCTGGGTCAACCCCACCGCCACCCTCGACGGCCATGATCTGGAAAGCATCGATAAGATCATCCTTGTACGCGACGGTGCCGTCGTGAAGGTCTTCGACAACCCCACGCCGGGTGAAGCCGTCACCTACGTGGATCCCGCCGGTATCCCCATGATGGTGGACTACAAGATTTATGCGGTGTGCAACAATGTCAGTGGCCGCAAAGCCAACGCCAACGACGTCAACTTGGGCCCCACCTGCACCTGGTCGTTCGAGCTGACTTCCTCCTCGCCTGAAGGTTGGGACGAGGCGGGCCTGGCGGTCTTCAACGCCTCGGGCCTCAAAGTGGGTACCGTCTCCAAAGACGACATGGACGGCCTCCGCACCATGGAACTGCCTCAAGGCCGGGTCTCCTTCACCTGGACGGCTCCGAGCGATAGCACCGAAATGTCGCTCCGCATCCTCAACGGTGAAGGGAACCCCGTGTTCTCCTATAACGGACCTTCCTACCTGATGCCTACGGGTATCTTCTTCGAGACGGTGAATACCTGCGGCGGGAGCGGCAGCGACGTAGGCCCCTCCCAACTCCAGGCAGTCGGTGAAGGCCACGATGTCGTCCTCCGCTGGCAGGGCATCGACGACCCAGGCTACGGCTATAACGTGTATCGCGACGGTTTCCTCTACACCATGGTCACCGACACCACCGCCTTTGTTGACGCCAACGCGCTCGAAGCCTCGCACGACTATTTCGTCACCGCCTACCGCGCGGAAGGGGAGACCGACCCCTCCAACATCGTCACTCCTTGTTTCGAGATCGACTCCGCCCCGGCGCCTCGCAACTTCGATTACGAGATCCTCGAAAACGGCAAGACCCAACTCTTGTGGGAAGCTCCCGAAGGGGGCGCGGAACCTGCCGGATACAAGATCTATCGGAGAACTGATGACACGGAATATAAAGTGGCCAAGATCGTGGGTCCTAACAATCTGACATATAAAGACAACTCCGGCGCCACTCCCGGCACCCGGTATTACTATCAAGTCGTCGCCTTGTACGGCAATGGCCATCTGGAATCAGCCCCGGCACGCAATGCCCAAAACCCCGACCTGGGTTGCGTCATGGTCAACCGTACCCACCTGCCCGCAGGACTGACCCTCTCCGAAGTCAGGTCCGATGGTCGTCGCTTCCTCCTGCAATGGCAACCTGCCCTGCTCGCTGAGAGCTACAACCTCTATTGCAACGGAAATCTGGTGGCAGAAGGCATCACCGACACCCAAGTCGAGAATGTGTCGCACGATGGCGACCTGCTGGTGTATCAAGTTACCGGCGTGGTGAACGGCGTGGAGTCAAGTCCCTCCAACAAAGCCTGTTACGGCAACCTGGCCGTCGATGAGCATGAGACCGACGCCTTGCGCCTCTTCCCCAATCCCACTTCGGGCACCCTCACCGTCCAAGCGGAAAACCTCCTCGCTGTGGAGGTTTATAGCTCGACTGGCCACCGCATCCTGAGCCAAAAAGCACTTGCCAACCAAGTGAACCTTCAACTCGAAGGCCTCAAACAAGGGGTTTATTACCTGAAAGTCCTCACCGCACAGGGCTGGCAGTCGCGTAAAGTCGTCCTGATTCACTAACCTCCAAAAATTTGACAACATGAAAAGACTTGTTATCACTATAATTGCTCTTGTTGCTGTTTCCACCTTAATGGCGCAACAACCCCAGAAACCGGTGGTGTTCCGTAACCACGCGGAAGCACTCCGCTACCAGATGGAGCACCTTGACCGCCTTCCGCTGAAAAGCCATGAATCCGCAAGGGCGATGACACTTTATTCCCAGAAACTCGACAGCGTGATTGGCTCCAACGACTTCGACCGGACCCGCTGGAAGAACGTGTATTCCTATACGGAAGTGAACGGACATCCCTCTGACGCCGTGATGGTCGAAACCAGCTACCTCTGGCAAGACCTGGCTTGGGTGCCTTCGACGAAAAGCGAGGTCGTGAAAAACGTAGAGACGGGTCTCGTGGAAAAAGAAAGCACCTTCCAGTGGGGCGAGGCGGATTGGACCCCCGACCTCACCGCCGAGTATTTTTACAACGACAACCTCCTGCTCGACAGTGTGCTCAATTATCGCTTCAACGACTCGGTATGGCAAGGCTACAACCGCGCGGTCTATGAATACGACGAGCAGGGCCGCCTCGTGTTTTGCCTCATCTGCAATGGACAAAATGCCCAAGGCGTTTGGGTGGAATCCAACAAATACGAAAACACCTACACCGACGACGGAGCACTCTCCTTCACCATGGTGTACAACAAGCGTGGCAACACTTGGCGCGAATACCTCAAAGACACCCTTACCTATAACGCTCAGGGACAATGTGTGGAACTCCTGACCAAAACGAGAAGCATGGGCCCGGGTGGCGGAGGCTGGAGAGACTACAGCAAATACGAGTTCGAATACCAAGATGGACAACTCGTCTCGGAAACCTCCTACAGCGGTGGCTGGGCCTGGTTCAGCTCCGCACTGACCCTCGACGCCAAAAATGAGTTCCAACACGACGCGCAAGGCAACCTGGTGATGAAAACCGCCAGCGTCTATAACGAAGTGGAATGGATGGTCCGCGATGTGTATGAAAACAGTTTCGACCCCACGGTCCCCGCCGCCGACATCCTCGGGTTGCTCCCCGTGTGGGAGTCCATGCTCTCCAATGGCATGGGCTACGTGCTCGACCTGGAGTCCCCGCTGATGAGCCAATGGAACTCCTGCATCATCGCCTCCCCCAGCCTCGATACCGAGTTCCACCTCTATTATTCAGGCTTTGCCGCTGTTGACGAGCACCTCACCGCCTCGCTCACCGTCCTTGGCGGGGATGGCCGACTCACCGTCAATACCCCCGAAGCCTGCGACCTCACCGTCTATGACCTGCTCGGCAGGGTGGTGGCTACCCGCCATCACGTCCACCAGACGGAATTCGCATTGACCCCCGGCCTCTATATCGTGAGCAACGGAACCGAAAGAGTGAAAACCATCGTCAGATAATTATAATATTTAAATAATATGAATAAAACTATTAAATTATTTTCTTTAATCCTTTTGATGGGGGTCACGACGGTGACCTTCGCCCAAGAGGCGCAGGAAGAGAAACAGCCTGTGTATCAGTTTACGGAAACCGTCAACGTGCCGCATACTGCGGTGGATAACCAAGGCAGCTCCGGCACCTGCTGGTGCTTTGCCGGCATCGGCTTCGTGGAGGCGGAGATCCTCCGGATGTACGGCAAGGAATTCAACCTCTCCGAGATGTTCGTGGTGCGCAACGCCTGGTCGGAGAAGGTGGCCAAGTTCGTCAGGATGCATGGTGGCAGCTCGCTCAGCCAAGGCGGCGAGGTGTGCGACGTGCTGTATATGATCGACAAATACGGCATGATGCCCGAGGCCGACTACAGCGGCAAGGTGATCGGCGAGGAACGCCACATGCACAGTGAGATGAACGAAGTGATTGCCGGGGTGGCTCGCGCCATCATCAAGAACGGCAACAAAAAGATCTCGCCCGCGGGTCCCAAAGCCGTGCAAGGTGTTCTCGATGCCTATCTCGGCGACGTCCCCGAGGACTTCACCGTCGATGGCAAGAAATACACGCCCAAATCGTTCGCCGAGGCTTATCCCATCGACCCCGCCAACTACATTGAAATCTGCTCCTTCACCAGTGAAGAAAACTACAAGCCTTGCATGGTGGAGATTCCCGACAACTGGACGTGGACCCCAGCCTACAATATGCCGCTCGACGAGTTGATGCAAGCGGTGGACTACGCTCTTGAGCATGGCTACACCCTCGGCTGGGCCCAGGATGTGAGCAACAAGGGCTTCTCAGGCAAGACCGGCATCGGCATTGTGCCAGAAGACCCCGACGCCACCCTCTGGGAAGAAATCGTCGCTGAAAAGAAGGTCACCGATGAGGACCACCAAAACGCTTACGACAACTGGGACGCCGGCGACGACCACAGCATGCTGGTGGTCGGCATCGCCAAGGACCAAAATGGCAACAAGTATTATAAAATCAAGAACTCCTGGGGCACCGAAAGAGGACCCTACAAAGGCTATTGGTACTGCTCGGAGCAATACCTCCGCCAATACACCATTTTCTTTACCTTGCATAAGGATGCCCTCTCCAAGGCCATGAGGAAGAAGTTGAAAGTGGAAAACTGAAAGTGGAAAGTGGAAAGTTATCAAATCAACGAAACAACAAAACAACAAATCAATAATTTAATCATTAACTAACAAACAACATTATGAAAATCAGACATTTTCTTAGTGCAGCCGCATTGATGCTCAGCGTCGCGGCCATCGCCCAACCTCAAGCCACGATGCCGAAACCTGCCGACAAAGATGAAGAGGAAGGCTTCAAGTTTGAAACCATCAAGGAACTTCCTGTCACCTCCGTGAAAGACCAGAACCAAGCCGGTACCTGCTGGTGCTACTCCTCCCTGGCTTTCTTCGAGGCGGAACTCCTCCGTATGAAGAAACCCGAGTACGACTTCTCCGAGATGTACATTGTGTATAAGACCTACCTCGACCGTGCCGAGGCCGCTGTCCGTACCCACGGCGACGTGTCCTTCTCGCAAGGCGGTTCCTTTGGCGATGTGCTGTATGCCATCAAACACTACGGTCTGGTGCCCGACTGTGAGATGCCCGCTGGCAAGATGCACGGCGACTCCCTCTCCAACTTCACCGAACTCTCCGCTGTGACCGACCCCTACGTCGCTGGCGTGGTCAAAAGCCGCAAGATCCAAATGGATGCCGATGGCAACGCCCTGTGGAAGAAGGGCTTGGCCGGTATCTACGACGCCTACCTCGGCGTGCCTCCGACCGAGTTCACCTACAATGGCAAGAAATACACGCCCATGAGCTTCGCCGAATCCACTGGCCTCAACATGGACGACTATGTCAACCTCACCTCTTTCACTCACCATCCCTTCTATGAGCCTTTCGTCATCGAAGTGCAGGACAACTGGCGCTGGGGTCAGGCCTGGAACCTCCCCATCGATGAACTCATGCAGGTCATGGACAACGCCATCGACAAAGGTTATCCCATCGCTTGGGGCTCCGACGTGAGCGAACAAGGCTGGCTCCGTGGCAAGATGTCAGGCATCGCCGTCCTTCCCGACCTCGACGCCAAGGAAAAAGACCTCCAAGGCTCCGACATGGCCCACTGGATGGGACTCTCCGCCGCCGACCGCCGCAAGGAAGCCCAAAACCAGCCTACCCCCCAGAAATGGGTCACCCAAAAAGAACGCCAAATCGCCTACGACAACTATGAGACTGGCGACGACCACGGTATGCTGATCTACGGCACCGCCAAAGACCAAATCGGCAACGAGTACTTCATCGTGAAGAACAGCTGGGGCGACGCCGGACAGTATCACGGCGTGTGGTACGTCTCCAAGGCCTTCGTCCGCTACAAGACCCTCAACATCGTGGTCCATAAGGACGCCCTGCCGAAGGACATCGCCAAGAAGCTGGGAATCAAGTAAGAAGTAAGAAGTTAGAAGTAAGAAGTAATGCTATGGTTAAGATGATAGTCATGCTTGGTCTATTGTCGCTGTTCGGCTGCCATGCGCAGGGAAATGACTTCAAAAACGACACCATCACCTTTTTTTCCCTTTCGGAAGGAGGGGGAATGAATCGTTTCTCTGGCTTTAGCTATTGTGTCGAGACGACCAAGGACGGGAAAGTGCATTTTCGGTTCAATGAGCGTCATCCCGACGAGAAGGAGCTCATCATCGACGACCATTCGGTGTTCGACAGCTTGCAACAGATTATCTTGAAACACAAGATGTATCGCTATAAGAGCTATTACAGTCCGCCGTTTGATGTGCTGGATGGCGAGTCATGGGGCATGTATGTTCAATATGCCTCAGGAAAAGACCTCAGCACGGGCGGTTATATGTATGGCCCCAAGGGATATGGCGAGGCAATCAGCGAGCTCTGCCGATGTCTTAACCATTGGAAGGAAATGCCCTCCGTCACCAGCGAGGTGGTGTCGTTCTACTACGAGTATGGTCACGAGCGTTATACCTTGGAACGCAAGGAGGATCATGCGGTGCTCATCTATGACAACGAGGCAACCAAGGAACACCGCGAGCTCGTTCGAGAGCTGGAGATGATGGAGGACTTGAGGGTGGTTATCAATGTGGAGGGCTTGAAAATGAATGGCAAACGAGGCGAGACAGAACCTGATTACACCCTCTGGATGTATGAAATAAATTACAGTAATGGAGACCGGTACTTGTGCGAAAGCTACGACAGTACCTTCAAAAGTGGGTACACCGAAATGATACAAGGATTTATCTCCTACTGGATGAATGAAGAAAATAGAACACGTTATTTTAATTATTACTAACTAATTTTTATCACTATGAAAAGACTTTCATTATTGATGGCTGCTCTGTTTGTCATGGGAGCAGTTTCGTTTGCCCAGCCTGGCCAAGCGCTTGACCAGTATGGCAACAAAGTGGGTGTGAAAGATGTGAATGCCACCGAACGTGATGGTATTCTTGTCTTCGAATCCAAAGACAAAGACTTCAAGTTTTGGTTTGACACTAGAGTGCAGGTCGATTTCGGCGCCTATTTCGGGCAACAGGAATGGGCTGATCCCATCGGCAATGGTGCCAGCATCCGCCGCGCCCGTTTTGCGGTGAAGACCCAAATCAATCCCGACTGGTACGGTGAGGTGGATATGGAAGTCGCCAACGGCTCCTTCGAGCTGAAAGACGCTATTGTCCGCTACTCCGGCCTGGAGAACTGGCAGTTCAGCGTGGGTAGCCAGAAGCCCGACTTCTCCATGTCGCGCAACACCTCCTCGCGTTACCTCGAGTTCATGGAGCGCCCGATGGTGGTCAGCGCCTTCGCTCCCAGCCGTCACCTCGGCATCTATGCCAAATACAACAACAAATACTTCTTCGGAAGCGCCAGTGTCCTGTTCCAAGAGATCGAAGGCCAGGAGACCCGCGACTTTGTGGAAAACAACAACAAGAGTTATGGCATGGACGAAGGTCTTTCCTATATCGGCAAGATCGCTGTTCGTCCTGTCAACGAAGATGACTTTGGCATTCACATTGGCGGCGCCGTCATGTACGACACCCCCAAGACCTCCGATGAATTCGGCTTCTATGGCGGAACCCGCTTCAGCTGCCGCAATGCCACCAACATCAGCCGCAAGAAATACTTGGACACCGATGACTTGAAGGATACGAAGTTCAACCTCATCGCCACGGCGGAACTCGCCTGCCACTATGATGGTCTGCGTCTCGAATCAGCCTGGTTGTCCGACTGGACCTACATGGATCCCGACAAGGTTGTCCTTGACAGACCTTACCATTTCCAAGGCTGGTACGTGGAAGGTGGCTACCTCCTCTTTGGCGGCAAGCAGACCTACGACTCCGGCAGCGCCAAGTTCAACCGTACCCGCAATGGAAGAAGCTGGGGCGATGTGGAACTCGCACTCAAGTATGAGTATATTAACTTGAACGACTTTGAGAACCGCCTTACCGACCAAGCCATCTTCGGTGGTTCCGCTGAACTCTATGGCGCGGGCCTCAACTTCTATCTTGGCAAAAACACCAAGATTGTCCTCAACTATCAGTATGTCAACAACGACCGTTATGCCAATGGCAAGGATAAGCTCTATTGCGGTCTTGATGCCGACGGCAAAGCCACCAAAGACTACAAGGCTGTCGTCGATGCCGCTGGTGATGCCGGTGTCAACTACCACATGCTGCTGGCCCGTTTCCAGGTCGCTTTCTAAACAAACGCTATGTTAAACTTTTTAAATTGAAACAGATATGAAAAAGATATTATTTGCGGCTTTAGCCCTGATCGTTGCGATGGCTTCCTGTGTCAAGGATCCCCAATACCCCGGTGTCACCATCTCTGATGTGACATACACCCCCAAAGCTGTCCAGGCTGACGTGCCTGTCACGGTGACGGCTACCATTACCAGCTTCAGTGAAGTTAAGGCTACCTTGTATTATACGGTGGATGACGGGAAAATCAATGAGGTTGGAATGGATCCTGCCGCCGAAAAGAATGTCTTCTCGGCTGTGATCCCCGGCCAACCCAACGATGCCAAGGTCAATTTCCATATTGTGGCTCAAGGTGAACTGGTGGCCACTTCTGCCGAAATGGAATATGTGGTCGGCGCAGTCGCCATTGACTATAGCGTGCTTCAGCTCAACGAGTTGAATGGCAACGACAAATTCATTGAGATCTTTAACAACGGAACGGAAGACCTCAACCTCAATGGAGTTTTCATTGAAAAAGACGCTGAGCAAAACTGGGTGGCCGACAACACGGTGACCATCCCCGCAGGTGGTTACTTGTTGCTCTATAGTGAAGATGTCGCAGCCGATCATTCCGAAGTGCCTGCCACATTGATCTTCCACAGCGGCCTCTCCGCAAAGAAGAATGTCCGCATCCAGCTGTTCACTCCCGCCGGTGAGTCCATCGACGACTTCAACTTGGTGGCGATTGACCAGAACGATCCTTCGATGATTCCCGCTCCGGCTTCCTACAGCCGTAACGCTGATGGCAACTGGTACTATGCCGATGCCACTCCGGGTGCTGCCAATGTGGATGGCGTGACGCCGCTCCTCGGCCTCGAAGGCGGCGAAACCCCCGAGCCCCCGACTCCCGATGAGCCCGACTACACCAACCTCGTCCTCAATGAGCTGAATGGCGACACCAAGTTCATCGAGTTCTACAACAAGGGCGACCTTGACCTCTCCATGGAGGGCATGTATATCATGAAGGACGACTATGTTGCTGGTGCCACTTGGACCGCCGACGCTTCCGTCGTTGTCCCGGCCCATGGTTATGTGTTGCTGTACAGCGAGGATGTGGTGGCTGAAGGCCAAGCTCAAGTAGGCTATTCCGAGAACCTGGTTTTCCACAGCGGCTTCTCTGGCAAGAAAACCGTCCGTATCACCCTCTTCATGCCCGATGGTACCGTCAGAGATGAATACACCAGAGGTTCCACTGGCGAATGGGGACAAAACATCACCAACGTGGGTGCCCAGTCTTTCGCCCGTACTCCCGACGGTGGTGACTGGAAGCTGGCCGACCCGACCCCGGGTGAAGCCAACCCCGCGACCGGCGATGACATCCCTCAAGAATAAAAAATAAATCATCAAGTAAATAGGTATCGCACCCCGAAGGGGTGCCCGCTCAATAACCGGGGGTAGCCGCCAGGCTGCCCCCAGCCTAACACAAAAAGACAAATGGCAAAAGAAGAAATGAAAATCGGCGAAGTGTCAAAGCCGAGATTTGAGTTCCGCTCCTTTGGACAGTGCTTCTGCGAGGCCCACAAACGCATGGCCCGCCTCTCCGCACCCGTCCCCGAGAAAGTGTGGGAACGCCTCAGCGACGAGATCTACATCATCTCCCGCAAAAACGATATCAACAACACCAAGATCCGCGACGGCAAGATGGACATCAAGACCTTCGTCCAATCCGTTGACGGCCTCGAACAATGGAACCCCCTCATGAAAGGCGAGTTCCCCATCAGCCGCGAAGTCCTCGAAAAGGAAGTGTTCCCCGCCTTCATGGTGGAGATGCCTGCCCTGACCAAGGACACTTACACCTACGACGAGTTCATCGCCATGGTGAAGGCCAACCCCGACCTGGCCGCCGTGCGCGTCCATAAACGCCGCTTCGGCTACATGGTCAACGACACCATCTGCGAGTTCGGCGAAGTGCTCATCAACGGCGCCAAGGTGGTGACCATCAACTCCGAATCCACTGAAATCGACGACATCAAGAAGACCATCAAGGACGTGGGACTCGAAGGCGTCGAGAACATCAACTATTTACAGGCTATCAAGCGCGTCATCGGCATGTCCGACAAACCGCTTGCAAACGAATAAACAACTATGGCACAAGAAATTGAAAAAAAGTTTTTAGTGAAGGGCGACTTCAAGGCTGAAGCTTTCAAGGCCACCCGCATCACCCAAGGCTACCTCTCCAGTGTGCCGGAACGCACCGTGCGCGTGAGAGTGAAAGGCGACAAGGGCTTCATCACCATCAAAGGCATCGGCAACGCCTCCGGCGCCGCCCGCTTCGAGTGGGAGAAAGAAATCCCTGTCGAGGAAGTGCAACAACTCCTCGAAATCTGCGAGCCTGGCGTCATCGACAAGACCCGCTTCCTGGTCAAGAATGCCGACGGCAAACACACTTGGGAAGTGGATGAGTTCTATGGCGACAACGACGGCCTCACCGTCGCCGAAATCGAACTCACCGACGAGAACGAGCCTTTCGACAAACCCGCCTGGCTCGGCGAGGAAGTCACCGGCGACCCCAAGTACTTCAACTCCATGTTGATGAAAAACCCTTATAAAAACTGGAAATAACTATCAATCGTAGAGACGGTGCCCGCACCGTCTCTACCTACCTTTCACCTCTCACCTTTCACCTCATGACCTCTTCCTTCGACCCCCTGGATATGAACAACTACAAGGTGGAAAAACTGCCCAAGATGCAGAAATCCTCCTTCGAGAAATGGATGGCCCGCCTCGGCGGACCCCTCGCCATCATCGCCTTCGTGGTGATCTATTGGTTCAGCCACATCGGCTTTATCGACCACCTCAACCCCGAGTCGCTCACCGCCAAGGCTTTGAAACGTTGCAATGAAATCGGTCTCGACACCTTCATCCGGACCAACTACGCCATGCTCGCCATCTTTGTGGCGGGTCTCATCCTCTGGATGACCGAGGCCATCCCCAACTACCTCACCTCTTTATTAATTATCCTCGGCACGGTGCTATGCAACGTCACCTCGCAGAAGGATGCCCTCGCCCAGTTAGGACACCCGGTCATGTGGCTCAACATCCTCTCCTTCGTGCTGGCCAGCATGTTGGTCAAGACCCAGTTCGCCAAACGTATGGCGCTCGCCTTTGTCATCAAGTTCGGCAAAAGCGCCAAAGGCGTGCTGTGGAGTTTCCTGGTCATCAATCTGGTGCTGTCGGCTTTCATCTCCGCCACCACGGTGAAGGCTACCATCATGCTCCCCATCTTCATGACCGTCTGCGCCATCTACGGCGCAACGGGCGACCATCGCAACAACTTCGGACGCAACCTCGTCATCCAAAACCTGTTCCAGGTGAATGTCGGTGCCAACGCTTTCTATACCGGCAGTGGCGCTCACCTGTTGGCCATTTCCCTGATTGCCGGTTTCGCCGGCAGTTGCGACTTCGGCTACTCCGACTGGCTTATCGCCTGCGGCCCGATGAGTTTGTTGATCCTCGTGGTCGGCTTGCTTGTGGGAATGCACGTCTTCTTCCCCATGAAGAAAGAGGAACAGAAACCCCAAATCGATGGCGGTCTGGAACGCCTCAGGCAGGAACTCAAGGACATGGGCAAGATGAAGAAAGAGGAATACAAGGCGGTCGGCATCTTCGTTTTGGTGCTTTTCCTGTGGGTCACCAAAGGCACTTTCCATAACATCGACGAGACCATCGTGGCCCTCCTCGGTGCCATCCTCGCCCTGCTGCCCGGCATCGGCGTGGTTAAATGGAACGATGTCGATATCCCCTGGCATCTCATGCTCTTCTCCGCCGGCGCCTACACCCTTGGCTCCGGCCTCAATGCCACCGACCTGCCCAACACCATGGTCAACGCCGGCTTTGACAGCCTCGGCATCACCGCCCAAACCCCCTTCTGGGTGCTGTATGTCATCCTGACCTTCTTGATGATGTATTCCGGACTGGTGTTCCAAAGCAAGACCATCCGCACCATGGTGTTCGTCCCCATCGCCCTCGGCGTGGAAGCCCGCTTCGGGTTCCCCCTGATGAGCCTCTCCCTCCCCGTGGCCATGCTCATCGAACATTGCTATGTGCTGCCTTTCAACAGTAAACCCGCCGCCTTGCTCTATAACACCAACATGTACAGTCAGACCGATGCCTTCAAATACGGCATCACCATGATGACCTTCTCGTGGATTCTCATTCTGATATGGGGCGAAACGGTTCTCAAATGGCTGGGCATCACCCCGGGTCTGCTCTTTTAACGCCTGCTCAAAATGATTGATATTCAAACCAAAATACACGACAAGTTCGCCATTGAGTTCAAAGTTGGATTCAGTGGCCGAGAGGATGTCAAAGACGAGCGCTTTGACGTGAACACTTGGATTTTTCTTCCTAATGGCTTGGATATCAATAAGGACACCTATAGCAAGGATCGCTTTTACACCGACATGAAGTCGAATGTGCGGCTCATCA
Source organism: uncultured Bacteroidia bacterium (assembly GCA_902783365.1). Taxonomy (GTDB): domain Bacteria; phylum Bacteroidota; class Bacteroidia; order Bacteroidales; family F082; genus Limimorpha. The sequence goes on from CACZQL010000103.1 coordinate 29,924, forward strand.
CACCTTCCTTTGCGTTGAGCGAGATGGTGGGGGAGGAGGCGGTGCCTTTCAACAACCTGAAGAAGGCGGTCGAGGAGGTGGTGGCGGAACCTTCGGAGGAACACCATACCGAGTTTGAGTTCCAGCTGAAGCTGTTTGGCTCCATCTTCAAGAGTTCCGTGAGGGATGCCGCCGCCATGGTGATTAGAAACCTGGCTGCCCCCAACTCCTACGAGCGTTGCGCTTTGTTTGTGGAGGATGCGCGCAAGGTGCTATCGGTGTTCCGCGGTGTGGCGGCCTTGCTGCCCGACACCGATGGAGAGCTGGCTTCGAAATTCGGCTTCACCGACGAGTACATGAGCCACCAAGTGGAGATCAGGACACTGCGTATCATCCGTGCCCTCGACCAGCAAAAGACCTCCGACTTCGACAGCGCCCGAAGCGTTCTCGCTCAGCTCTTCTCGGAGGAGGAAACCTACAAGATTCAGAAAGGTTATAGCCATGCCGTGGTCAACGACGAAGCCAACAACCGCGATTTGCTGTATCGACACAGCCTGCTGAAGAAATACATCGAAAGTGCCTTGTTCTTGAAGGTCAACACCACGCAGGACGGTATCGCAGTGAAGCAAATCTCCTTCAGCCTCGCCGCCGGCCTCGCCATGATGGTGTCGCTTCTGGTGACCATGCCCTTCACGAAATACCTGGGCAACTACCCCTCTGTGATCTTCATCACAGTCATCTTGATTTATATGCTGAAAGACCGCATCAAGGAACTGACCCGGTGGATGTTCGCCTATCAGCTGAAAGACAAATACTTCGATAACAAGACGGTGGTCAGCATCAAGGACCAGAAAGTCGGTTGGATCAAGGAAGGCATGGACTTCATCACCGACGACAAGGTGCCGGAGGAGGTGATGCGCCTTCGCGGACGTTCCAAACTGGAGGCCGACAACGCCTTCCTCGAAGAGAAAATCCTCCTGTACCGCAAAAAAGTGGAGGTCGATCAGGAACTGCTGAAAAACCACTACAACTACGATTTCAAAGGCATCAACGACATCATGCGCTACCATATCAACTTCCTGACCAAGAAGATGGACAACCCCGAGTCGGTGGTGCATTGCCTCGATGAGCGTCATCAGCTCCATGCGGTCAAAGCCGAGCGGGTTTACAACTTGTTCACCGTGTTGCAGTTCAAATGGGCGGATCAAACGGAATACAAGGCCTTCCGCGTGCAGGTGAATCGCGACGGCATCTTATCCATTGAAAACCAATCTTGAATATAAAGACAAAAGACCATGAAAATAGAAAAGACAAAAATCCTCACTGAGGTCAAACGCTATGTCATTATCACCTTTGCGTTGTTGATGATGGCTTTCGGCTGGACAGGTTTCCTGATTCCCCAGCATGTGTTGGGTGGCGGCGTGAGCGGTATCGCGACCCTGATTTTTTATGCCACAGGTATCTCAACGGGTATTTCCGTGTTTGTCATCAACGGCATCCTGGTGCTGATATCGCTGAAGGTGCTAGGACCCTCGTTTGGTATCAAAACGGTGTATTCCATCGTGATGGCTTCGCTGTTCTTCTCCATCTTGCAGCACTTTATCACTGACCCGATTCTCGCAGGGGAGATGGCTCCTTTGGTCGAAGACAAGTTCCTCTCCTCCTTGATTGGTGGCGCGTTGGCGGGTACCGCCATCGGCATCGCTTTCACTCAAGGGGGTAGCACAGGCGGCACCGACATTGTGGCCATGATGATTTGCAAGTATCGCAACATCTCCCAAGGGAAAGTGATCCTGTTTTTGGACATCATCATCATCGCCTGTTCCTATTTCGTGGTGGAGACCGACAAGATTCAGACCATTATCTACGGCTTCGTGGTGATGGGGGTGTGCAGCTATTGCATCGACCTGGTGCTGACCGGCAATAAGCAGTCGATCCAGGCCTTCATCTTCACCAGCAAGCCCGAGAAGGTGGCCGACCGCATCGGCACGGAGTTGCAGCGTGGCGTCACCTTCATCAAAGGCACGGGATGGTACACCAAAAAGGAAGGTGACATCCTGATGGTGGTCACCCACAAGCGTGAGTCGCAGCAAATCCTCCGCATCGTGAAAGACGAGGATCCCACAGCCTTCATGACCATGAACATGGTGATGGGCGCCTACGGGAAAGGGTTTGAGGCGATAAGAAGGTAGTTTACAGTTGACAGTTAGCAGTTTACAGTTTACAGTTTAGAGTATAGGGCACCTCGGAGAGGCGCGACAACATAGTCATGGAAAAAAAAGAATTACGAGCCCATATCAAGGCATTAAAGAAACAACACACCAAGGAACAATTGCTGGAACAATCCCTGGTGATTTTAAACAAACTGGAACAGCATCCCGATTTCATCCGCGCGCAGCGGGTCATGCTTTACAACGCCCTGCCCGACGAGGTGCAGACCCAAGCCTTCTTGGAGAAATGGCATTTGTGCAAGACCATCATCCTGCCCACGGTGGTGGGTGACGACATCATCCCTGTGGAATACGGAAAGGACACCACTTTCGCTGTGGGCGACTTCAATATCTTGGAACCCCAAAATGAGCCTTATACCGGCGGCTTCGACTTGATGGTGGTGCCAGGCGTGGCCTTCGACCGCCAGGGCAACCGCATTGGGCGGGGCAAGGGCTACTACGACCGCTTCTTGTGTCAGCATTTGGAAGTGCCTCGCATCGGTATCTGTTTCGACTTCCAACTCGTGGACGAAGTGCCTACGGAGCCTTTGGACATTCGGATGGACGAGGTGATTACGCTAAAGAGTGTGGAGCAAGAGGTCTTTGAGTTGCTGCGGCAGCGTCACCTTACCTTTGCCTCGGCGGAGAGCTGCACGGGAGGCAACATCGCCCATCGCATCACCTTGATTCCGGGAAGCTCAGAGGTGTTTCGGGGGGCGGCGGTCACCTACGCCACACCCACCAAGACCAAGGTGCTGGGGGTGCCCGCAGGGGTCATCGAGCGGCACACGGTGGTGAGTCAGCAGGTCGTGGAGGCCATGGCCCAAGGTGTCCGTGCGTTGATGGAGGCTGATTTTGGAGTGGCTACCACGGGGGTGGCCGGTCCCGGTGGAGGCACCGAGGCGTCGCCGGTCGGTACCGTGTGGATCGGTGTGGCCTCCAAGGACGGCGTCATTTCCAAGTGTTTCAATTTCGGGAATCATCGGGAGCGAGTCATCCGTCGCGCCACATTGACCGCTTACGAAATGCTGTCAAGGCATCTGAAAAAGTGATTTTTTTGTAAAATTTATCATAAATTGTTGTAATTTTGCGGCTTGATTTTTGAGTATAATTTTATTCAACACTATAACAAATGAACTCAACGACAAGTCGTTTTGCGAGGATAGCCGTGATGCTCATCCTCGCTTTGTCCATCACGAATGGTTGGGCGCAGACAACACTGAATCTATCTGGTGAGGGCTCAGAAGAGCACCCTTACGAAATCTCAAGCTTGGAGCATTGGAACAACCTTGCTGACTATGTTGCGGAAGGCAACAATTGCTCCGGCCTTTTCTTCCTGATGACGAATGACATCGGAACAGCGGAAGCTCCTGTCACCAAGCCTCTTGGTCGTCAAACCAGCAGTAACAAGGTGGATAGGAAGCGTTTCGCCGGCACGTTCAACGGAGGGAATAACACCCTCACCGTCGCCTTGAACTCACAGGACGATTGGTTTGTGTACAATCGCGGTTATTGCTCCCCCTTCGCCTACGTGCAACGTGCCACCATTCAAAACTTGCATGTGGTCGGTAAAGTGATTGCGGAAGGACAATGGGCCAGCGGCCTGGTGGGTTCCACGGGCAATGGCAAGGCCGACGGCGTTTGTGTCATCGACCACTGCCAGGTGAGCGTTGAGATGGTCGCCAACTATGTGAGCCACAACAGCTCCTACGGCAACCATGGCGGGCTTGTTGGTATTGCCGAAGGTAATACCACGATTACCAACTCCTGGTTCGATGGAAAGTTCCTGGGGGTGGACTATAAGTACTCCGCTGGCTTTATTGGCATCAACAAAGGGGTCGCCACCCTCGACAACTGCCTCTTCAATCCCTCGGAAATCAATATCACGAACAACAATATTGAAGGTTCTTGCGAGTTTGCGCATGACATGCAAGACGGCAGTCATACCCTCACGAACGCCTACTGGGTCAGCCATTTCGGCGAGCCAGAAAACGCCCAGGGCCAACGAGTCATCCCCCAAAGCTCGTTGCCGGTGGAGATCCAACAATCGGCTAATTTCGATTATTGTGTCACGACGGTTCACGCTGCCGACGGCAACCCCTATTATATTATTAAGCACAATCCCACCTGGATGGATGTGCAGACCAACTTCCTCAACGGTGTTGACATGGAGTTGCAAGCAAGCATTGAAGCAGGTACAGAAGACGGGGCGCTGGTGGTTCCGGCTGGTAAGACGGTCACCCTTCAATTGAACGGCACCCTCGATCGCGGTCTTATGCTGTCGGAAGAGGCTCACGATGAAGGCTATGTCATCAGCGTTGAGGAAGGCGCCAGCTTGACGATCATAGGCGGTACCCTCACTGGAGGCAATAACACTGGCCATGGCGGTGGCGTTTATAACGCCGGTACGCTGCACCTCAAGGACGTCACTGTCAGCGGAAACTTTGCCGAAGGCAATGGTGGTGGTATTTATAACGGAGGCAGCTTGGTGCTCGAGGATGTCACCATCACCGACAATAGAGGAAAAAACGATGCCAACAGAGGCATCGGTGTCTATGTCGCTGACAACGCCGCCCTCAGTCTCCAGGGATTGATTCAAATCACGGGAAATAACTATACTTATTTTAGCCCCATAGCACACCATGTCGCGCATAACCTCTATCGCAACGGTGTCATCACCCTTCAAGGCATCCTTGATGGGCAATCGTCTATCGGCGTGGAGGGGACGACGGGAGTCTTCACAAACGGTCTTGCCAATTATGGTGATGTGAGCTGCTTCACCAGCGATGATGGCAACTTCAAAGTCGTTGACGAATCGGGTGAGGCCTCTTTGGTGGAACTCATCAAGCTCACTGTGGCGGGCTTTGGCAATACCGACGGAAAGTGGATTTTCGTTGCCTCTCCTGTGGTGAGAGACCTTGGTCCTAAGGAAGTTGGCAACTTTGTTTTAAACCGTCCCAGTGATTACGACCTCTATCGTTTCAACCAGGAAGCTGAAGCGGAATGGGAGAATTACAAAAACGCTGAACATACTGAGGGATTTGTCCTTGAAAACGGCAAGGGCTATCTTTATGCCCGTAAGAATAAGGGGGATGTGGTGTTCCAAGGTCCCTTTAGTGAGGAGACTGAGACCACCGTTGAACTTGCCTACAATGAGAGTGCCACATGGAAAGGCTGGAACTTGGTGGGCAACCCGTTCCCGGTGCCTGCTTACGTCAACCGTAACTACTATAAGATGAATGCCGAAGGTACGGGTGTCGAGCCCGTGAATGTGGAAGAGAACGACGCTCCCATCGATGTCTGCATGGGTATCATGGTGCAGGCCGGGGGCTCGGGTGAAACGGTGAAGTTCAGCACGACTCCTTTTCAGCAGCAAGGGGGCGACAAGGGCAACTTGAGCATCGTCTTGTCCCAGAACACCCGTGGCAATGCGGTGCAAGACAAGGTCATGGTGAGCTTCAACGAAGGTAACCGTTTGGGCAAGTTCTATTTTGGCAACAGCAATGCTAACCTTTATATTCCTCAGGGTGAGGAGGAATTCGCCATCGCCGATGCTGAGAAACAAGGTGAGATGCCCCTGAATTTCAAAGCCAAGATGGATGGTGAATATACCATCAGTGTGGATCCCGGGAACGTGGAGATGGACTATCTGCATCTGATCGACCATCTCACTGGCGCCGATGTGGATTTACTCGCCAACCCGAGCTATACCTTCAGCGCAAAAGCCGATGGCTACGCCGCCCGCTTCCGCCTCGTGTTCAGCGCCAATAACGCCCAAGAGATGGCTGACGAAAACGAGGCCTTCGCCTTCATCAGCGACGGCAACCTCATTGTCAACGGCACGGGTACCCTCCAGGTCTTTGACGCTCTTGGCCATCAGCTCCTCACCAAGGAACTGCAAACTGCCAACTGCCAACTGCCAACTTCCAACTTAAATACTGGAGTCTATACGCTCCGCCTCATCCAGGGCAGCGACGTGAAAACCCAAAAAATCCTGGTAAGATGATCGTGGCGCGTGGATAGTTTTTCCCGCTTGGCACTTTCCACTAAAAAAGAGACGCTTTTGCGTCTCTTTTTTTAGTATTCGAGGTATTCAATCCAACAGCAGCAAGACAGGACAAGTACAGGACAAGTACAGGACAAGCTGCGCTGACGGTTATGTTCGGCTATTGTATCCTCATGCATTAGTTTCACCTATGTTTCACCTGAGAAAAAGAAAACCTCTGTAATTGCTTTTATATCAACAATCTACAGAGGTTTCTGAGTACCCGAGGCCGGGATCGAACCGGCACGCCTTTAAAGGGCAAGGGATTTTAAGTCCCTCGTGTCTACCAATTCCACCACTCAGGC
>CACZQL010000104.1 GCA_902783365.1 uncultured Bacteroidia bacterium
GATCACGCCTTTCACGTTGTTCACTTGCGCCTTGGCGTAGCGGATGTTGCTTGTTGTACTACGGGTGTTGAACAGGTAGTCCCACTCTTCATGGGTCAGCGTCCGCCAGCCGGCATTCTCATGGTTCCCACCATTGAGGATGGCGTTGTAGCCCCAGTCTGCCTGGCCGGTCTGGTCATTCAGATTGTAGTTTATGTTGCCGTAAACAAAGTAGTCGTTATTATTGGAACTGGTATGCCACGGCTGGTAGCATACCGCCCCATGGTTATAACCGCTCGTACCCCAGCCGAAAAGGTCGCGGTCAACAGGCTGATTGTTGCTTTGCTGGCTCGGTGTGGCACCAAGATAGTCCCACTGGTGGTCGGCGAATTTCCAATAAGGTGTGGAGGCGCTGCCGATATACTGCAAGTTGCCTTGGGAGAATAACACCTGCTGGCCGTTACCCACTGAGAAGAAGCCATGGACGTATCCTTCCGTAACGTTGTACTGGAAGTTCGCCGACAAGTTACGGTCGCCCGATACGGTAAAGGTGTACACGGCATCATTGGAGACCACCTCGCCGCCCTCCGTCCAGTTCTCGAAACGGTAACCCGCCGAGGCCGTCGCCGTCAGTGTGCAGGTATTATCGTAGTCGTAGGTACCGGCTCCAGTGACCGTGCCGCCATCAGCGGGATTCGCAGCGGCAGTGATGGCATAACTGTTGACACTCCACTTCGCCCAAAACTCTAAGTCGCCCATGGCGGTGGCTGAAATGGATGTCACCGCCGTGCCTGTGAGGCCGGGGTTGTCATACCAGCCCTCAAACGTGTGTCCATCGCGGCTCACATCGGTGGGCAGCGTTGCACCCACCCCGAGGGTGTAGGAAGTGACGTCGCCACTGTTGATGGTGCCACCATTGGTGTTCAGCGTCACCGTGTAATTCTCCACCAAGTGTACCAGGCGCACAGAATACCCAAAGAAACGGTTTTTGCTGTAGTTGACGCTTAATTTTGTGTCAGAGAAACTCATGCAGGACACACCGTTACTAATGGAACAGAAAGCCGACCAATAGTAGCCGAAGCTGTCCTCATACTCGACCACAGTCCCGCGGCGGAAGTAAGCAGCGGGAAGAAAGACCGCACCGTGCTGCTCCAGATGGTTCCATTGGGAGGCGCTGAGGATGTTGCTGGAATAATTGGCTGTTTTAGAGTTGGTGGAACTCAAACTGTAGTAAATAACGTTCCAATCGTCGGGTAGCAGAATCACGCCATTGACATCGTTAACGACGGCCTTGGCAAAAAAGATGTTCGAAGTCGTGTTACGGCCATCGAAAAGATAGTTCCACTCGTCTTTGGTCAGTGTGCGCCATCCGATATTCTCCACGTTGTTTCCGTTGGCGATGGCATTGTAACCCCAGTCTGCTTGACCCGTTTCATCATACAGGTTGTAATCGTTTTCGCCGTAGGCATAATAGTCGCCGCTGAAAGTACTGGTACTCCACGGCTGGTAGCACACCGCACCGTGGTTATAGCCGCTGGTGCCCCATCCGAAAAGGTCGCGGTCAACATTCTGGTCATCGCTGTTCTGGCCCGTGGTGGTACCAAGATAATCCCACTGGTGGTCTGCGAATTTCCAATAGGGGGTGGCGGCGCTGCCGATATACTGCAAGTTCCCTTGGGAGAACAACACCTGCTGGCTGTTGCTCACTGAGAAGACGCCATTGACGATTCCTACTAAAGAGTTGGGCGTTACGTTCTCCAACTGGCTCCTGGAGCCGTTCACCGTGAACGCGCCATGGATGGAACCCGTAGAAGTCACCTGGGAATAGGCGTTCGAAAGTCCCAATATGCAACAAACCAGTGCCACAATCAGGGTATTAAACTGGTTTTTCTTTTGTAGTGCTCTTTTCATAATTTCAAGTGTTTTTATAGTTATTATTTTTTTAGCAACAATAATTTGCCTCCAAATATATGAAAAAAAAATTTCCGATGGTATTTGTCGGTTGTTTTTTTATCGCGAAGCTCGAAAAGAGGAAAAGATGCTTTGAAATTCTTACCTTTGCCCGCAAATTCAAATCAATGATGACCCCCCTACTCAACCTCCCCCGCCCCGCCATCATGGGCATTCTCAACGTGACCCCCGACTCGTTTTCCGACGGGGGAAAATACAACAGTGTGGACACCGCCTTGGCCCATACCGAGGAAATGCTGGAGCAAGGCGCCGACCTCATCGACCTCGGCGGATGCTCCACCCGCCCCAACAATGCCATCGCCACGGAAGACGAGGAACTTCAACGGGTGATCCCCGTGCTGCAAGCCCTCAAGAAACACTTTCCCAAGGTATTCATCTCCATCGACACCTTCCGGAAAAACGTGGCCCAGGCCTGCATGGAGGAAGGCGCCGGCATCATCAACGACATCTCCGGCGGACTCTTCGACCCCGACATGCTTCCCTATATCGGCGAAAACCACATTCCTTATATCATGATGCACTGCGTCGGCACCCCCGACACCATGCACCAGTACGCCTTGGACGGTGATATCCACCAAACCGTCATGGACTTCTTCCAGCGGCAATGCGCGGTGCTGGAAGCCTACGGCCCCCAACAAATCGTTTTGGACCCCGGCATCGGCTTCGGCAAAAGTCTCCAAGCCAACTACGCCCTGCTCTCAAACCTCGACCGCTACCGCTGCCACCACTACCCCATCCTCATTGGCGTCTCACGAAAATCATTGATCCGCAAACTCCTCGGAGCCGAGGCCGACGTGGAGAACTGCACCACCATCCTCAATACCATTGCCTTGCTTCACGGCGCCGACATTTTAAGAGTCCACGATGTAAAAAAAGCGGTGGAATTGAAAAAAACATGTAATTTTGCCCCCGGTTTGTCCTAACTCGTCATGCTGGATCTTTTCATACAAATACGAATCGTCGATGTCATTGACATTCTGCTGGTTGCAGTGCTATTGTATGCCCTTTACCGGCTTCTTAAAGGCACGGCGGCCATCAGCATCTTCATCGGCATCGTGGCCATCTTCCTCATCTGGCAGCTGGTCAACGCCTTGCAGATGGAGCTGCTCTCCTCCATCCTCGGGGCTTTCGTGAGCGTGGGCTTCATTGCGCTCATCATCATCTTCCAACCCGAGATCCGACGGTTTCTCTTCACCATCGGCGCCCAAACCCGTGGTGGGGAAACCAAGTTCTTCCGCTTCTTCCGAAGGAAAAAACAGCTCGTCACCCTCGACACGGAGACCCTCTGCCAAGCCTGCAAGTCGATGTCCGACATCAAGCAAGGAGCCCTCATCGTCATCACAAGGCAAAACACCATGCCCGACATCGTCCTGACCGGGGTCAATATCGATGCCGAGATCAGCAAGCCTCTGATTGAGAACATCTTCTTCAAGAACAGCCCCCTGCACGACGGTGCCATGATCATCACCAACAACCGCATCACCGCCGCCCGCTGCATCCTCCCCGTCACCAACAACAACGACCTGCCCGGGCATTACGGGCTCCGTCACCGCGCCGCCGTAGGCATCTCGGAGAACAACGACTGCCTCGTCCTGGTGGTCTCTGAGGAGACCGGCACCATCAGCCTGGTCAAGGCCGGCGCCATCACCACCTTGCAGCCTTTCACCATGAAAGAAACGCTGAACAAAGAATTGAATGGTTAAGAGGTCATTGAACCTCCATGAACCCCTCTTCCTCCTCCATGAAATAATACTCGTCCCGCTTGGGGTCGTAGCCCAATTTGAACCGCAACATGTCATTAGGCTTCTTCAACTCCGTGGCGATGTAACGGTTCATCATGGCATCGTAGGTGTAGGCAGCGTATTGCTTGCCGAGATACACCGCATAATGGTAGAGGTCGTCGTTCACAAGGGTCCTGATATCATAGTGATACTGGGTCCCCGTATCTTTCCTCCGGGTCACCTTCGAAGAGAAGCCATCCATCAGGTTGTGCTCATAATATAAGGTGGGGAGCCATTCCCCATTGTTGATGTCGAACCACGACGCCACGTTGACGGTGTTCAGGGAAAACGGGAATTCATACACATCCACATAGTCAAACACCTGATCGACGTAGTCCGTAAACTTTCCCTGGATTTCCACTTTTGAGACCAGCACCATCCAATGCAGGGAATCAACCGTTACATTATTTTGATTTTCAGGAATATACACCTCCATCCCGTAAGCTCTCAATCCATCGGCGTAGGCCTCATACATCAAATCAAGAAACGCGTTTTGGTTCAGCGAGTCCAGCACCTTGGTGTAAGAGCCTTCCTCGTCCTGCACCAGCGTCACCGTGGCTTCCTCGGGAAAATACACTGCCACCTTCGTCTGCTTGGCCTGTTGCGTGAACGACTTGGCCAGTTTAAGTTCCGCGCTACAGCCCGAAAGCATGGCGGCAATGAAAAAGCCGATAATTAATCCTTTGACTTTCATTGGTTGATCAAAATAGTTCCATTTGAATAGGTTCTCCCCCTTTTCGTTTCTCTCTGTCCTCATCCTCAGCGAAGAAATCCTCGGTACTTTCCGTTTTTTCCGTTTTTTCTGATGTTCCACCCTCATTCGATGTTCCACCCTCGTCTGATGTTCCACCTTCTTCTGGAGTTTCCGGCTCCTCTGGTGTCTCCGGCTCGAAGGGTTCCAGCCATTGGAAGCTCTCAATCTCCCTATTCGACAGGCGTTTGCCCTTGGCTTTGAAGCTCTTGATGCCAATGAACTCTTCCACGTTGACCTCGTCGTCGGGGAAGCTGTTGCCCGCATCGCTCACCTGGTAGCTCAGCAGCAGGCGTGGCATCACGTCGGTGCTGCGCGACAAGTATTTGGCGGCTTCATGCTCCCCGATGAAGGAGAAGCGTGTGTTCAGCTTCACATCGCGGTCGATGCAGAAGCGTTTCAGGTACATCTTTTGGGTTTCCCCTTCGATATAGATCACGGAGAAGATTTCGTCAGGATCAAACTTGCGGATTTCCACCATGTCGTCATCGAAGTGGGTGGAGAGGTCGTAGCCCGTTACTTTGAACTCACCGTTGGAGAACAGCTGCAAGATGCGGTCGTCGCCTTCGAAGGCGCCGAGGTACTGTCCCCGCTTGTCGGCGTTGAGGCGTCGCACCGTGTCGTCGTACCAGAGGTCGCGGGCGGTGAGGGTGGAGACGCCGTCGTCGTGTTTCACCACAGTCTTGATGGCGTATTTCGTCAGCAGGTTGCCACGGGCGCCCCGGCCTTTGACGGCGAGTTGGGCGAAGTCGTAGTCGAAGGAGGCTTTCTTGAGTTTGGGGGCGGGACGCAGCTGCACCTTGATGACCTCGGCCTCGCCGTTGGGGTTGGCGGTGAAATACACCACCCTGGAGTCGGGATTGCCTTGGGTCAGGTCATACTCCTTGTCGCGCGTCACGCTGGTCACGGCGAAACGCTTCACATAGAAGGGGTTGCCCGGCTTGCCGTCACGATACACCGCGTTATAGGTGGTGCGGTCGTCGTTTTTGCTGAACACGGCCACATGGATCACGTTGGCGCCCACGAAGAGTTTCGACTGCAACTTGGTCACCATGTAAGTGCCGTTTTCGTGGAACACGATGATGTCGTCGAGGTCGGAGCAGTCAGAAATGAAGGTATAGGCCTCCTTGTTCTTCTCGCGTTTCAGTCCCTCGGCGGTACACACGAAGCCTTCGGCGGTGTTCACGTAGAGTTTCTCGTTGTTGGCGGCCACTCGTTGCGCAGAAATAGTGTCGAAATTGCGAATCTCGGTCTTGCGTTCGCGGCCCTTGCCGTATTTCTCTTTGATGCGGAGGTAATAGTCGATGGTATAGTCAACGATATGGTCGAGATGGTATTTCGCCTCTTCGATCTTTGCCTCGATGTCGGCAATCTGCTCGTCGGCCTTTTTGATATCGAACTTGGAGATCTTGCGTACCGGACGTTCGCAGAGTCTGAGCACGTCGTCGCGGGTGATCTCACGGTGGAGTTTCTTGCGGTAAGGGTCGAATCTCCGTTCGATGCCGGTCACCTGATCCTCCCAGGTCTCGTAGTCTTTTTTCTCCAATTCCTTATAGATGCCTTTCTCGAAGAAGATCTTCTCCAAGGAGACCCAATGCCATTCCGACTCCAATTCATCCAGGAGGATGCGCAGTTCCCAGCTGAGCAGCTCCATGGTGCGGTCGGTGCAGCGTTGCAGGATCTCGCTGACGCCCATGAAGGCCGGGCGGTCGTTGATGATGACGCAGGCGTTGGGAGAGATGGACACCTCGCATTGGGTGAAGGCATAGAGGGCGTCGATGGTTTGGTCGGGCGACACGCCGGGGTTCAAGTAAATCACGATCTCGCAACTCTCGGCGGTGTTGTCGTCGATTTTTTTGATTTTGATCTTTCCCTTGTCGTTTTCCTTGACGATGCTCTCGATGACGCTTCCCGTGGTAGTGCCAAATGGTATCTCTGTGATTACCAAAGTTTTCTTATCGGGCTGACTGATACGAGCCCTCACTTTGACACGACCGCCCCTCTTTCCGTCGTTGTAGTTCGACACATCCATCAGCCCCCCCGTGGGGAAGTCGGGATAGAGGGTGAAGGGCTCATCGCGGAGGTAAGCCACGGAGGCGTCGATAAGCTCGTTGAAGTTATGGGGCAGAAATTTGGAGGCCAGGCCAACGGCGATGCCTTCGGTACCTTGTGCCAGCAGCAGGGGGAACTTCACGGGGAGGCAAATCGGCTCTTGGTTTCGACCGTCGTAGGAAGGGGTCCAGTCGGTGGTTTTCTTGTTGAACACCACGTCTTTGGCGAATTTTGAGAGGCGTGCCTCGATGTAACGGGAGGCGGCGGCCTCGTCGCCGGTGAGGATGTTGCCGAAGTTTCCCTGCATGTCGATCAGCAGGTCTTTTTGGGCGAGTTGCACGAGGGCGTCGGCGATGGAGGCGTCACCGTGGGGGTGGTATTTCATAGTGTTACCCACGATGTTGGCCACCTTGTTGAAACGTCCGTCGTCCAACTCATTCATGGAGTGCAAGATACGTCGTTGCACGGGTTTAAGGCCGTCCTCGATGGCGGGGACGGCGCGTTCCAGGATGACGTACGACGCGTAGTCGAGAAACCAGTTCTCGAACATCCCTTTGATCGGGATCACGTGAAACTCGTCTTTCTGTGATTGAACATCTTCTGGTTCCAGTATTTCTTCGTTATCCATAGCGCCACAATGAAAGGGCAAAGGTACGAATTTTTTCTTCTAGGGCGAATGTTTTTTATAACTTTCCGCTGTCACTCATTGATGGGAACCTCTTTTATCTCTGTCTCTGCTGAACTGCCGAATATCTTTGTCCCTTCTTCGACCTGAACGAAGAGTGAAGTATGAAACTCCCGTGTGAGGAAACTCATTTCCAGAAGCGGAGCACGGCGATTTCCCCGGCAAGGGCGAGCAGGGCAAGCAGCACAAACCATTTCCAGAGGGAGGATTTCTTGGCCATGGCCTCCACCAGGTCGTGGTGGGCGAACTCGTCGGGGTTGAGGACGGCCATCACCTCCAGGCCTGCGTTCTCGAAAGCCTTTACAATCTGCGCCTTGTCGGCAAACTGCAACTCCGACTCAGTACGGCTGTCGTTCCAAGCCAACACATGGCACACGGAGTCCTGCATCACCAAATCATAGAAACCCGCGGCGGGAAAGTCATCCTGGATGAATAGGCACACCCGGTTGTTTCTCACGTCGCGTGACGGCATCATCTCGAAAGTGCCTTCCTCGTTTCTGAAGACAATCTGGAGGTCGCCTTCGGTATTCAAATCATTAAACACCAAGGTTTTGTCTTCACCCAAGGTATAAGAGAGCTTGCCTACGCCCCCGCCCATCAAAGCCATCTTGAGCATGAGCGGCACAAAAAGGGAGTGGTCGGCGAGGTTGCTCCATTGTTCGTCCAAAGTAGTGGCAACGTCGAACACAAAGCCCTTCCCCACCGCTTTCTGAACCAGGAACGGCTCCCCATTGTCGAGCAGCATCAACACCGACTCGTCAGCCTTGGGGCGCAAAGCGACATGGCGGCGCACCCTCGGCAAGTCGGCGTGTTGGGGAAGGTCGAGGATGATGTCGGAGAAGAACTCGTGCTGGACAGCGACGGAGCCCACAGCCATCTGGTTGGTATCCACCGTGCGGCCATCATCGTGGAAAAGCACCACACAGGCGCCTTCGGAGGCATCGTCCAGCAGGGTCTGTCGCAGGGTCTCGTTCAAGGAGGAGGTCTCACTCACCACGATAAGCTGGGCCTTGGCCAATTCTTGAAGGTCCACCCCCGAAGGATCCATCTTGGAGAAGGCATACTGCGGGTCTTCGCCAAACACCATGGAGGTATAGGAGACGCTGTTGTTGCGAATCAAGTCCACGACCTTCAGGGAAGGCCTTGTCTCGATGACGAAGTCGTAGCTGTCATCGAAGGTGATGGGGTAATCCATCAAGGTGAGGGCGCATCGGGTGGCCCCTGGCGACTGTAGCAGGAACTGCATCACCAGCTCTGAGGTCGCGTTGCCTTCCACATCCACCGAGGTGGAGGCGGTGACTTTGCCGTCCATGGAGAGGTTCACCGGCAATCCCTTGACGGCCTTCTCGCCATGGTTGCTCACCACCGCATGGATCTCATTGGCGATGCCCACCTGCATCACAGGGGAGCTGAGCCACACAGTGTCGATGGAGAGGTTGGAGGACACCTCGGCACTCACCGGCACGGCGATGACCCTAAGGCTCGTGTCGAGGGGTTTAGGACTCTGTCCGGAGCCGTCCACCGGCGCGTCGAACATGTTCTTTTGGAAATCGGAATAGGCAATCAGGGTGGCTTGCTCGAAGCCATGGCGTTTTTTCAGCATCTCGAAACGCTCGACAACCTGGTTGAGCCGCATGGGATTCCCCTCCATGGCCATCCGGTCGAGTTGCTGGAGCATCTCCTCCTGGTTCATGGGGTATTCGTTCTGAATCTCGAAGCTGTTGGTGAGCAGGAGATAACGAGTCGATGGAGAAAACCGTTCCACGAGGTGGCGTGCCGACTCGCGGGCATCCTCGAGCAGGGTGGTCTTGGTGGACTGCGCCTTCATGCTCATGGAGTTGTCAAGATAGATGCCCACGACCCCTTCCTCGGTGTCGATGTTGGCCGCGGCCTCAGGTTTGAAGGGGAAGGCGAAGGCCAGCACCAAGGCGACGATGAGGAGACAACGCAAAGCCAAGGCCACGAGGTATTTCAATTTCTTCGTCTTGGCATTCTCCTGCTGGATGGTCTTAAGCAAGGCCGTATTACTGAAATACACCTGTTTGTGCCTTCTGAAATTGAAAAGGTGCACGGCAATCGGAATTGCCAATGCCAACAAAGCCCAAAACATCCAAGGATAAAGAAAACTCATAACTGAAAACTAAAAAACTGTCAACTGTTAACTGTCAACTGTTAACTGCCTAGAAGCCGTGATGGCCTCGGGATTGGGGGTGATACAGGTTATCCCAGTTGGAGCAGGCGTCGCCTTTTTGGAACTTCAGCGGAAGCACCAGGCTGAAGGTCGCCTCCATGCCCCGGTTATAACGTTTGCCCAACGAGTAGTGGGTGCCGCCGGAACCGAGGTTGGCCGCCGGAACCTGTGAGTCCATCTCCGCCTGAGAGTAAGTATTCAAAAATCCGTAATTGTAGGCCGCCTCAAGCTTGGCCACCAACGAGAAACGTCCGAAATCGATGTTGAACCTGAAGCCCACACCCCCGAAAGCACTGACGTCATACTGCGCCATGTTCGACTTGTTCACTTCCTCGGCCAACGCGCCCGTCATCTCAAACAGGCCGGCTAAGTTGATGGGCAGCTTCTCGATATAAGGGAACACCATCCCCACGTCAGGCCCGGCAAAGAGATACGGCTGGAAAAACTTGGAGACAGGAAACACGTAGGCCACAGGAACCCTGAGATCCAGATAGTTGACTACCGCCGTATAGGTCATATTCTGATGCGTAGGGAAGTTGTAGAAAATACGACGGTCGCCCCTCGACAGGAACATCACTTCAGGACTGACATATAAGTAGTCGTCCACCGGAACCTCCACCTGGAGGCCAAAAATGGGGCGAAGGCGATGATAAAACACCGAGTCTTTGGCCAAGACGTTCAAGTCGCCCGAAGAATAATGGTATTCCGGCATGTTCACACCGCCCTTGATTCCAATGCCCAAGGCACGCACCTGAGCCACGGCGGGAATTGCGGCAAGAAAAACAATAATTATAATAATATATTTTCTTATTCTTCTCATTTCATGATGCTATTCATTCCAATTAATAAAAGGATGCTCATCGTTGGTATTCACGACGGTGACATCATCCGCGTCCTTGAACACATAAAGGGTGTTCTTCAGTCCGTAGATGGGTTCCAGCACTTCCGACGGGAAATCCCAACCGTTTTTGATGTTGACATCCCGGTTGTACAGCGCCAAACGCACGTCGATGAGGTTATAGTGATGCGAATCTATTGGGGAAGTCTTTCCCGCGATGACAATACCCTGCCTAAGTGAGTAACGTATGGTCTTGTCATTGTAAGGGGTGGACACCTCCATGGTTCTGTCAAGGTAGGCGAAAAACGCATTCTCCCGTCCTTTCACGTAGGCGGTGTCGGAATGGAACACTTCGGAGTTCAGGTCCAGGCCGGGAATCAGGATGTCGCAATGGGTGATGAAATGATGCTGCCCGTGAAGATAGTCGTTCCAGGCATCGAAGTCGCCGCCAAAGCGGAAATACACGGTATCGTTCGGGCCTGAGAAACCCGTTGCGGGATAGGTCTTTACCCGGTTGGCAAGCATATACTCGCCCCGGATGTCGGGAGGTGCCGACTGGCTGTCGTAGATGGTGACCGACAACAGTTGGTTGTTGTTGAAATAGGAAGGAGCCAGCCCTACCACCTCCTCGAAATCCTTGACATAGCCTTCCTCACCAAACAGGACGATTGTCTTGTCATTACCAGTCTCCTTCATGCAACTCGAGAAGCACAAAGAGACCAACAAGGCTGCCACGATATAAGTCACTTTTCTCATCGTTCCAATTTGAATCAACTTGCAAATTTAGTAAATAACCGAAAACAAACGCGTTTTATTGCCTTTATTTGTTTGAACTTCCAAAAGATAGATTCCCGGAGGGCATCCCTTGAGATCCATCTTCACCTGTTCCTCCCCTTCGCTGGGACGTTCTGCCACCTTCTTTCCGTTCAAATCATAAATCGTCAGATACAGCATCTCCTTCCCTCTCACTGTCAGCGCATTAACAGCAGGATTTGGATAAATCTCCAGCGCGTCGTCGGGCTGTTCTTCCACGCCGAAGCCGCTGCAATGGATCATGAAAGAGGTCTCGTGATGGCAACCTCCCTCGTTGGTCACCCAGGCACGAAGCTCCACGTCGCCCATTGAGGTGGCGGTGACAAGGCAGGAGGCGCCTTGTGGTTCCAACTCCCAACCGGGATTGTCAACCAACTCCCAATGCACCTCAAGGCCGGCCACACTGGCAGAGTCTTCAAGCTGATAGTGGTACTTGCCTGGCCAGAAGCTGGTGGCCACGGCCACTTGGCTCATGCCCGTGATGTCGTTGAGGTGGGGGATCGGGAACAGCTCGAGATTCAGAGAATGGACCTCGCATCCCGAGTCATCGTGAACCGTTGGATGATAGCTTCCCGGGATCTCAAAGTACTGTCCCATCCACTCAAAAGTGCCGCATACCGACGTGTCGAGCGTGTGATACACCTTATCAACAAGTGTGAAAAACAGCTCATGCACGGTATCGCAGCCTTGCGGCCCGGGAGCGAGATGGTAGTTGAGCCCTTCGTGGACCATCTGTCCATACCAAGGAATCAGCTCACAGTCCTCGGCGGTCTCACGAATCGTGTCAACGCTTATCAGGGCAAAATGCAGCACGCTGTCGTATTCGCAGCCTTCGGGGGTCACAAAATGATGAAAGTAGTCATGGGTCGTCTCGCACCAATGCTCATACCATTGGATGCCGGAGCAGGATGCGAGGGTTCGCTCGGTGTGTGGTGGGACATGCCCGATGGTCTGATCGAGCACATAGAGGCTGTCGCAGCCGGGAAGCTCCACAAGATGCTCATATTGGCCAGAGGCAGTCAAAGTCTCCCCAAACCAAGAGTAAGACTCGCAGGCCGTCGCGGTTGTCGAATAATAATAGGCCTCTCCCGAATGCAGCACAAGTTGAAGGATGCTGTCACATCCAAAAGTGGTTTCCATGTGCACCTCATAACTGCCCGGCACCGGATAGTCCTGCCCGTTCAGGGTATAGGTGGAGGCACAGGTGATAAGTTCCAGCAAGTCGCTGTAATCGGGCTTCACATGCAGGGCGAAAGACAAGGTGTCGAAGGGCTGCACGCCGTTATCCATGGCGCGGAACACCACTGCCTGGAGCATGAAATCCTCCGGACTGTTATAGGCATGGGTCACCTCGGAACCGACACCTGTGCCGCCGTCGCCGAAATCCCAAGCCACATGGTCGATCTCGTAGTTGCACTCCACCCTGAACGACACGGATTCTTGCCGACAGAGGGAGTAGCCGTCAGGATACTCTGACGAAAGCACCTCGTTGACATAGAGTTGTTTTTTAAGGAGTTTCGCGCTGGAGCCCACCGAATAGGCGTAGCCTTCGGCGTCGCCGATGCCATAGACATGGGCGATGAAGCCGCCATCGCAACGGAGCGTATGCACGTTGTGGCTCACCTCGACACGGGCGTAGGAATACTCAGGACATCCCAGCACCGAGTGGAAGTTGAGCGCAAGGGTCTGGCCATCCAGCGTGATGTTGGCGACATGCTCGGAGGGACACACAATGTTGACATAATGGTTTCTTACTTCCTGCACTTGGAAGGTAGAGAACGTCACCTCATAGACCGTTTGCTCCACGGGAGAAATCCACACCATGGAGGGGTCGCCGTAGGCGGGGTTGCCGCTGCCATGGGAGTGCTGGTACAGATAGACGGCGACAGGCAGGTTGGCTTCCAAATAGGTGCATGGGTCTTGCACCAAATTCATGGAGAAGGTACCACTTTCGCCAGCATCCAGGTTGAAGAGGGGTTGTCCGTCGCGGGTCACGGTAGTACCGTCGAGCAGGGCGGTCACCTTGACTTGGTCGTCGCCAAGATTCATGTAGGCAGGGGCGTTCGTGCTGGTCACCACAAAACGCCGGCCCCAGTAGTCGGTGGGCATGGCTTGGTCGAACACATGGTCGTAACCGGTGCTCAACCCGCCCGGGATGCAAGTGAGGCAGTTGCCGTTGAAGACCGCCACGGGTTTGTCGGCCACCACCCTAGTGCCCGAAAAGTCGCCCTCGTGGTTGCTGCTGCCGCCTTGGTTGTAGTTCATCACATGATAGCACTGGCCTTGGCTCAGCTGGACCGTATAGGGCTGTCCCGCGGGGTGGTTGCCGTAGGTCAGGATGGAAGGGGTGATCTCGACGGTAGTATTGTCCTCGGCGGCCACCACCAGGAAAGAGGCGCGGTTTTGGCCGGGATGGGTGTTGGACTCCCCGATGGACTGGTTGGTCTGGAGGGTGTAATCGGTTCCCAAGGCGGCCACGGGAAGCACGTTGGCGGCATCGTAAGAGTTGGTGGCCTCGTTGCCGATATAGAGGGAAATGGTATCCTCTGAAGTGACGTATAGGCCTGTGTTTGCCACACCTTCGGTCTGGGCGTTGTAACCTTGGGCGTCAGGAATGGTCACAATGGTCACGTCGTTGGCAGCTACCTGAAAAGGCTTCTGCCATTTTGAGTTGGGGTTGGTGACCATGCCCGAGCAATCGCGTTTGGCACTGACAATGAGCGTCAGGCGGTCGTTGTCACTAGTCCGGTGACCATTTCTCATATAGGAAACCCAAAACTCCTTGCCCTGGGTGGTAGGGGTTTGGGCATGAAGCCAGCCACCTCCCATCAGGAAGAGCAAAAACAGGACTATGGAACGTCGTTTACCCATGGCATCCTTTGTTAATGAGAAATCATCGATACACACTCAAAGGCTTCCTCACGATACCCATGGGAGTTTGCACTTCCACGATATAGAAGTTGGCGGAATAGCCACTGATATCGAAAGTCAGTTGGGCGTCGCCATGGCAGGAATAGGTCTGCACCAGCTGTCCGAGCATGTCGAACACGCGCACCATCTGAATATTTTCTGACTCGACGGTCACAAGGTGCTTGGCGGGATTGGGATAGACACTCACCGGCGGCTGGGGCAACTCTTCCACGCCGAAATGGGAAGCATTGATGTAGATGGTATCGCTGTTGCAGCCTCCGTCGCCCAGCATGGCAACGAGGCGACCAGAGCCTGGAGAAGTCACCTCCACCCAACAAGTCTTGCCGGAAGCCAAGGTGTCGTAAGCCCAATTGGCGTCGAGCAGTTGCCAGTGGATGGGGTCTTCGGTCTCGAGTTCGACGGTGTAAAAATAGATGCCAGGCCAGAAGCTTGTGGTGACAGCCACCTGGGTCTCGCCCTGAATGTCGAAATTGGAATAGCCCATGATATCCAGTTTCAGCGAATCGATGATGTAGCAACCCGTTTCGGGATCGACATTGTTGAAGGTATAGACGCCCGACTCCTGGTAGTAGGTTCCATGCCACTCGTAAGGCTCACAGGTGCTGATTTCCTCCGTGGTGCCGTAAGTGTCGTCGCCTTCCACCACATTCAGGCGGTAATGCACGTTGCAACCCGAAACGGGGTCGAACACCACCGTGTCGGCGGTCTCCCCTACCTCAATCCATTGTCCGGCGACAGGCCAGAAGTACTCTTGACACCTGACCACTGTGGTGTCTTCCTCCAAAGGAGCGATAGTCAGCCGCAACACCAGGGTGTCGATGCAGGAACCGTTGGGACGATAGAAGGTGTCGATGGCTGACTGGGAATAGGTCATTCCGTTGACTTCCCAGAAGTATTCCGTGCAGTGCTGCTCGTTGAAGACAGACAGCGCGTTGGGCTGGGTGATATCCACATGGATGGAATAGAGGGTGTCGCAGGCCAGCGCATTACCCCCACTGACGATGGTGTCGAAGTCAGTCGTTTCGTCGAACCATAGTCCGAAGCGATCCCAATAGTAGTCGCCGCAGCCTTGGGCCATCACCGTGGGATACTCAAACTGCTCGCCCATGCTGAAGTGCAGGGTAAAGGTCACGTGGCATCCGTTCTCGGTGATGGAGTCTTTGACATAATCGTCATCGTGATCGCAATAGAAGCCGTAAACCTCCATGGGGTTGCAGGCCTGCATGGTCTCCTCCAAGTCATCGGAGGGGAACACCTGCACCTGCACCATCCGTGAAGTGTCGCTGCCACAGGCGTTGGTGGCCTTGTAGCGCAACCAATAGTTATTATAAGCGTATGGTATATCGTTGTTGGAGAAGTTGGTGAAAGGTCCCGAGGGGGATTCCGACACCTGCCAGACACCATGGCCCGTATCACCATTCCAGTTCACCATCAGTTCGGGAAGGTCGAAGGTGCCGCCGGCGCATACGCCCGGGATGCCGGGAATTTCCTGCACCGAAGGCTTGTTGATGATGGTCAAGGTCCTTTGGTTACTAGGAATATCGCCGCAGCTGTTGGAGGCAACGTAGTAGAGGTTCCACCCGTTGTAGGCCATCTGCATGGGGGTGTTCCCGTCGATAGGGATGGCATTGCCTTCAGGGGCACTCAGGTACCATCCTTCGCTGCCGGCCTCGCCGTTCCATATAACCGTCATCTGGGGCAGCGGTAGTACGTCGCCCACACACACCTGTCCCATTTCAGGCACTTCGGTATCGATGACAGGGGCTTTCCTGACACTGATTTGCACAGGCTGGCTCTCGTCAGTGCCACAGGCGTTTTCCGCCACATATTTCACCCACCATTGGTCGTACTCGAAGGCGACATCCTCCAGGAAGAAATACTGGTACTCGCCGTCGATGGTGGGGGCGGCCATCCAATAGCCGCCAAAAGGTTCCGAGCCCAAATAGTTGAAATTGACGGTGGGCAATGGGAAGTTGAGGTTACCATGCTCACAGATGGGTTGCACCTGGTTTTGCTGGATGGCGTTGATGATTTCCGGGGCATGGTTGATAACCACATTGAGGGAGAAGACGCTGTCGCAGACCATGGGGTCGGTGCTTATCAGCGTGGTGTCGTAAACACCCGTTGTGTAATAATAACGATGGGTGCGAGGCCAATAGTAGGCGAGACAGGCGGTGTCGCGCACCATGGGGGCAATCACGGCGTCACCCAACTCGAAATGCCAGTAGGCTGTGATATCGCAACCGTCGGGCGAGCTGATGGTGGCACTGTAATCGCCGGTATGGTTGCACATCACGCCGTGATGCATAAGCTCATCGCAGGCCACTATGGTGTCCTCATAAATGGGATCAGTGGAATAGACCGTCACCGGCACGATGTTGGAATAGGTGGTGTCGCAGCCGTTCACCGCACGGTAACGGAGCAGGTTCCCGTTGAAACTGAAGGCGATGTTGTTGTTGTTCAAAGGTTGGAAGTCACCGATGCTGGGGTCGGCGATCTCCCATCCGCCAGTGCCTTGGTTCACATGTCGCCAGTTCACCGTAGGGGCAGTGAGGTTGAAGGACTCTCCCGCACAGATGGGGTCGGGAGCAGTGATGTCGTCCACAATGGGCGAGTCGTTCACCGTGACTTGAACGCTTTGGCTATAGCCCGTGCTGCAGTCGTTTTCGGCGAAATAGCGAATCCAATAATGATTGTAATCGTAAGTCACCTCGTTGTTATCGAAGGGAACGAAAGAGCCGTTTTGCGAGGGTGCGATTTGCCAGCCCTGGTCGATGGGTTGGAGGCCGTAGTTTTGGATGTTAGGCACGGTCAGGTTGAAGCTGTTGCCGGCACAGATGGCGGCAGGTGTAGAAGGTGTGGCGATAGTAGGCGCGTCATGAACCTCAATCTGGATGGCATTGGAGGTGGTTTCGCCACAGCCCACCGCATGATACTGAATCCATTTACCGTTGTCGGTTGCGTTCAACTGCTGTGGCAGAGTGAAGGGCTGGAAACCGCTTTGGCTCGACCCAGAGCTGATTTCCCAATACCCGCTCGCATCGGGGCAGCTAGCGTATGCGGGAACCTGCAAGTCGCTGACGGTCAAGTTCTCACCCACACAAAATGGATGTCCTATCTCAGCGAGGCTCTCGATGAACTCAGGTGCTCCGTAAACGGTCAGCTGGCGTTGGGGCGAACTGTAGGCTTTGGTTGCGGCACCGCCACAGTCAAACTCAAGGATATAACAGATGTAACGGCTGTCCCAAGCCTCGGTCAGGGTGGGGTTGCCATTGATTTTCACATAGGAGTTTCCTCCGTCGGAGGAGTAGGCCCAGTAATGGTCCGTGGGGTTGATGCCATTGGGGTTGAAGGTGGGAGGCGTGGGCAGGACCAATACAGCACCGGAGCAGTACCAGTCTTCGAAGGTAGGGGTGTTCTGCGTGAAGCTGGGACCGTTGGTGATGCTGATGGTGGCCGAGTTGGTGGTGACATCGCCGCATTGGTTGAAGGCATGGTAACGTAGCTTGTCGTTGTTCTGCAAAGTGGTCTCAGTGAAGGGGACCCAGGTGCCGCCGTTGTTGTGGCTCACTTCCCATCGGGCTGTTCCGGTGTCGTTGTTCCATGTCTGCACGCTTACCTGCTGCAAGTAAGAGGACGGAAGGGAGGCGTTGGCGCCGCAAAGGGGTGGCGGATTGTTAATCGAGGTGGATGAGAGGATGGGGTGGTCGCAAACACGCACCAGTATATCCTCGGAGACGGCCACAGTCTCGCAGGCTGACGTACAGTCGTTGTTGGCGTAGAAATGGATATAGTAGTTGCCAGGGCTGACCAAATTGGAATTCCAGGTGCTGGAGGCGTGCCAGTAGCTGGAGTTAGCGGGGCGCCACTCCCATCCTGAATTCGTGACGGCGGATCCGTTGGCATTCCAGGTGGCGGAGGGGTTGAAAGAGGTCAATGCCTGCATGCAGACATGTGCGTCGTCAGGAATCCCAGAGTAGGTATTGAGCGTGGGCACATCCGACATGGTGATGTTGATGGTGGCTGAAGCGGACAATCCGAATCTCGTGATACGATATTGGAAAGAGTCCGTGTCGCCTCCATGGGCGTTATTACTCGGAGTATAGTGGAACTTCAGGTTGTTATTAGGGTCGATATACACCGTGCCTTTGGAGGTCTGGATGGTGGTGTTGGCGGCAGTCACCCATTGGTCGGTGTCTCCTTTGCGGATCGCGGTGTAGATGGGCGGAGTGGTAGGCGCGCCAGAGGGCAAAGTGGTGTTGAAATGTCCGTTGGCACCTTGTTGGAGGGTGATGACGGGATAGTCGCAAGAGAGGCATGCCATGGGGGCGGTGAAGCTTTGTGCGGTCACATTATACTCAGGGGCCAGTCGCAGGGAGACATCATCGATGCCAAAGTCGTCGCCACTGCCGGCGGTATAAACGCAGTCGTCATAAAAAGTGACAAGGAGTTGGGTGCTGTTACCGCTGTTCATGCGGAAGACAGGCGACTCGCGCCAAATGGCCTGGTCAAGGGTGTGTTCAGGCTCCCAGTTGATGGGGCTGCCAGATTGGGTCGTATGAACGTTGCTTCCATTGCATTGGATTCTGAATTTCACGCGGGCATAATAGCCGGGAAGCTGAGCGATCTGGCCGTTGCTCAGATTCACGGCCCAGAACTTCAGGTCGTAAAGCAAATTCGGTTGGACATTTTGCACCCGGTACTGAAGGATTTTCTTGTTGCTGGGTGTGTTGTTGGTGGGATGCCAGTAATCCTTGTCGCCGCCATAGCCATTGACAATCAAGAACCTTTTTTCATTATTTGAAGAGCTCTGTGTGGCACCGTGCCCGAAACAATGGAAGAAATGCTGATAATTGTAGTTATTGGCATCCGATCCGATGGACAGTTTGCCACCGTCCACCAAACCATTTCCGACATTGCTGGGAACCCACTCATATTCTGTGGTGCAGTACTCTGGATTCCACAATTGGTTGGACCTATTGAAGGTGCCATTGTAGTTTTGGTTATCGAAGAGGTCGGGATGGGTAGGTCGGTCTTGGGCGTCGAGAAATGCCGGACAAAGCACAAGAAGGCTCAGAGCCAGCGTAAGTGAAAATCTTTTCATGGGTTTAATATTTACCAAAGAACGTAAAAATGTCGCAAAAGTTGTGCCATAATGTCAATCTTTTATAACGATGCCATTCAACACTGCTTCTTGAAGGTCATCGCCTTTGTAAGTCAGTTTCAGGGAGAAGAAAGGGACACGCTCATCGAGGAGCTTCAGGAAGATTTTGTCGCCTTCCCACAATGTGAGGTCGAGGAGGCGTTTTTTATCGATCCATTGGAGGTCGCCTTCGTCGCAAGTGATTTGCTCGCCGGTCCAGTCGGTGCAAACAAAGAGGTGCATGTGTTCGGAGGGCCAGCGGTCGGAGATAAAGGTGACGATGCCGCAGTAGCGCCATTGGGTGACGGTGAAGCCGGTTTCCTCGCGCACTTCGCGCAGCATGCAGTCCTCGGGGCTTTCGTCGGCCTCGAACTTCCCTCCCACTCCGAGCCATTTGTCGTGGTTGAGGTCGTTATGTTTTTTGGTGCGGTGAAGCATCAGGTACTGGTCACCGCGTTCGAGATAACAGAGGGTGGTTTGGATCATAGTCTTGACAGCCAAAGGCCAAAAAATTTGTCATACACTTCATAAACGCCTAAATGTCTGGTGACCAGCTGTTTTTCCATAAGCGATTTAATGGTTGTCTGTACCGAACTCGCCGCTGGCAGATGATGTTTTTTAAGGAATTTGGAACCTGTGATTGCCGACGCCTTCTCTTCTCTATTAATAGCCAACAACAGTTCTTTTTGACGTGCGGTCAATTGATACAACAGGTCGGCATAAATGCAACTGTTATCCTTCACAATCGCATTCACCGCTTCGTCAACGCTCTCTTTTCGGCAACACGCTCCGAAAGGAGTGTCAGCGAACAAGTAATTCAGCACCTTTTGAATATACCAGGTCACACCCTCAAAACGCTCATAAATCGTCTCAACTGTCCCTATTTCAAGTTGTTTCCCTGCGTTTTCAAAATGTGCTCGGGCAAACTCAACATATTTTTCGATCCGGATGCTCTCAAGGTTCAGCGTGGAGGTGGAGGCATAAAACGGGCGAGCGGGGGAATGGAACATTTCCGCAAGCAGATGTCGTTCCGATCCAGAAAACACAAACTGGGCATTACGGCATCGCTGAATATGGGTCCTAAGAATGGCTTCCACGTTTTTTTCAGGATAATAGGAGATTTGCTGGAACTCATCGATAGCGACAAGACATGGGTGTTCCGATTGTTCAATATAGCTGAAAATCTGCTCCAACGTGTAATCCGGATTCTGAATCGTTCCGACTTCAATATTCCAACTGGGGTTGCCCTGGGCGTCGAAACTCAAACCGGGTTTCAAAGAACTGATTGTCCGCACCAGTTTCTTAAAGTGCCTCTCCCCTTTCGATTGAAGCGTGTTGAGCATTACCTTCCCCATTTCGGCCACCATGTCATTTAGATTCTTGGTGGAGTAGATATCAATGACAAAGGTATGCCATGCTTTTTGAATGTCTTTCTGCTGAAAAGTATGGTAGAGCAGCCCGGTCTTCCCCATACGGCGGGGCGACATCAGCACCACATTGTTGCCATTGGTCAGCAATTGTGTGAGGTTTTTTGTCTCTTCTTCCCTGTCGCAGAAGTACGCTGGTCCTTCATATCCCGAGGTGATAAATGGATTATTCGCCATAACTTCCTAGGTTTATATTGTCTGGCAAAGATAACACTTTTTTTGATTATTACGTATTTTACGTTACGTTTTTTACGTAATAATGATTGATTGCCCCCAAAAAAGCAAAGGCGGCCTCACGACCGCCTTTGCGAAAAACCTTTGAACTTTGGGTTTAGATAATACCTTGAGCGAGCATAGCCTTGGCAACGCGCATGAAGCCGGCGATGTTGGCACCCTTCACGTAGTTGATGGTACCATCAGCTTGTTTGCCGTACTCAACGCACATGTCATAGATGTCGTTCATGATCTTGTGGAGCTTTTGATCGACTTCGGGAGCGGTCCAGTTGATGTGAGCGGCGTTCTGGCAGATTTCGAGGCCAGAGGTAGCCACGCCACCAGCGTTAACGGCCTTACCGGGAGCGAAGGGGATACCGGCGCCTTGGATGGCGGCGATAGCCTCGGCGGTGCAGCCCATGTTGGAGATTTCAGCAACATATTGGACACCGTTGGCGATGAGTTCCTTGGCGTCAGCCTCGTTCATCTCGTTTTGGAAAGCGGACGGGCAAGCGATGTCGCATTTCACCATCCAAGCTTTCTTACCAGGAGTGAAGATAGCCTTGCCGGGGAACTTGACAGCCATGTCTTCCACCTTGTTGCGGCGTGAGTCACGCATCACCAGCATGTAGTCAATCATTTCCTTGTTGATACCTTCGGGCAGTTCGCAAACGCCGTCCGGGCCTGACAGAGCGACGACTTTGGCGCCGAGCTCAGTAGCCTTGGTGGCAGCGCCCCAAGCCACGTTACCGAAGCCTGACAGAGCGACTCTCTTGCCTTGCATGGTTTCA
>CACZQL010000105.1 GCA_902783365.1 uncultured Bacteroidia bacterium
CCTTATGAAGTTTGAATTTTCGGATGTTGGCGATGACCAGCCTGCCGATGAGGAGAATCTCATCAAGGATGCTTTTAAGTGGAATCCAGTAAAGGTTTCATGCGCAAGCCTTAAACATAAGAAAATTCTTGGTGATGTCTTTTTGGAGATAGAATATCTTTCTCGGGAAGGGTTGCCATCCAATTTTGATGGTGTCCCGTTTGCTGCTATCCTAACCATCTCAGATCCCAAAGGAGAGGCGCCTGTAAACACAGATATGAAAGCAGTCATGCAGGCTATAGGTGTTCAATTATCTGATATTCAAGTTGCAGCTCGTGTGAGAGGACAAGTGTAATATCAACTTCCAAACATTGAGCTTACGAATAGATTGTTTGCAAATAATTGGCAATAATATTGGAACAAGATTGTTTCAAAGAAATTTCACCTAGCCAAGCACCATTGAATTTTCTTTTGTATATTTGCGCCAATTAAAAGCCACTGTCATGCAAGAGAGAAAATACCCCATTGGTATCCAAACCTTTGAGAGGATAAGGAAAGAAAAAGACCTTTACATTGACAAGGATGATTAATTAGGGAAATGCCAACCACCTACGATAACACCAAACTCAAATTCGCCGAAGCGGTGGTGCTCAACACCGACGCGCATCTCTTCCTCACCGGAAGGGCCGGCACAGGCAAGACCACCTTCCTCCGGTCGCTGCAAAGCAAGACCTTCAAACGCATGGTGGTGGTCGCCCCCACCGGCGTGGCCGCCATCAACGCGGGAGGACAGACCATCCACTCGTTCTTCCAGCTGCCCTTCGGCCCGCAAATCCCCGAAGACGCCCCCAAGGGCATCCTCCCCAACACTCCCGCCAACGCCTCGGCCAGAGCCATGGCCTCGCAATACCAGAAACTCCGCAAAAACAAGCTCGACCTCATGCGCAGCCTCGACCTCCTCGTCATCGACGAGATCAGCATGGTGCGCGCCGACGTGCTCGACGCCATCGACGCCGTGCTCCGCCGCGCCCGCAGGTCGCAGAAACCCTTCGGCGGCGTGCAACTCCTCATGATCGGCGACGTGCACCAACTCGCCCCCGTGGCCAAACCCGAGGAATGGAGCGTGCTGGAGCCCTACTACGACAGCGTGTATTTCTTCGGCAGCCACGTCCTGCAAAAGACCCCCTACCTCTGCGTCGAACTCGACCACATCTACCGACAACACGACAGCGACTTCATCGCCCTCCTCAACAAGGTGCGCGACAACCGCATGGACGCCGAATGCCTGCAACTCCTCAACCAACGCTACCAACCCGACTTCAGACCCGACGACCGCGAAGGCTACATCACCCTCACCACCCACAACTACCAAGCCGACGAAATCAACGACACGAAACTCGCCGCCCTCCCCTCCCCCTCCGTCTTCTTCAAGGCCGAGACCAAAGGCACCTTCCCCGAAAACACCTACCCCACCAAAGAGGAACTGGAGCTGAAAGTCGGCGCCCAGGTGATGTTCGTCAAAAACGACCCCAGTCCCGAGAAAGCCTTCTACAACGGCAAGATCGGTCGCGTGACCGGCATCAACAAGGGCGAAGGCTCCGTGGAAGTGCAGTGCGACGACGAGTGCATCACCGTGACCAAACTCCAATGGCAGAACATGGAATACGCCATCAACGCGGAAAACCAAAACATCGAGGAGAAAGAAGTCGGCAGCTTCAGCCAGATCCCCCTGCGGCTGGCCTGGGCCGTCACCATCCACAAGAGCCAGGGACTGACCTTCGACAAGCTCATCGTCGATGCCGGCCAAGCCTTCGCCCACGGCCAGGTGTATGTCGCCCTGAGCCGCTGCACCTCCATCGAGGGACTGGTGCTCAAGACCCGCATCCCGCAAAGCGCCCTGGTGAACGACTTCTCGGTACACCAGTTCGTCGATCACCTCCCCGAGAGGGAACCCACCCAAGAGAAAGTGGATCAGCTGCAACATGAATACGAGCTGCAAGCCATGCTGGAACTCATCGACTTCTACGGTCTCCACAAGGACTTCGGCAAGGTGATGAAGGTGCTATACGACAACAACAACCTCTTCGAGGCCTCCCTGATCCAAGACCTCTCGCAACGGCGCAACAAGATTCTGGAGACGCTGTGCGGCGTCGCCTCCAAGTTCGAGGGCCAGGTGCGCCGGCTCCACACCGGGGCCGAGAGCTGCGAAAGGAACTCCGCATTGCAGGAACGCCTCGTGAAGGGCAGCCTTTACTTCAAAGAGCAACTCGACGCCATCACCGAAGGCCTCTTCGACCTCCCCTTCAAGACCGACAACAAGGCCGTCAACGAGCTGCTTACCGAGGTGCTGGGCCATCTCCGGGAGGACCTCACCGTGAAGCAGGCGTGCCTTAAGGCTTGTAGTAACAGCTTCAGCATCAAGGAATACCAGCGGGCCAAAGCCATCGCCGTCCTCGAAACCGACAAGAAGCCGAAGAGCAAAGTGACCATCAAAGACGACGACCTGAGAGGCAACACCCTCTACAAGCGCCTCCTGAGCTGGCGGTCCCTGAAAGCCGACGAGTTGGACACCGAGTTGTATATGATTGTGCCCACCAAGGTGCTGAAAGCCATCGCCAAGGAGACACCCGTGACCCTCCGCGACCTGAGGCAGGTGAAGGGCATGGGCGACAAGAAGGTGGCGCAGTTCGGCCCCGAGATCCTCGACATCGTGCTGCGATCGTCGGGACAGCAGGGCATCAACCTCGACGAGCTGGAACGGCAGGACCTTTCCAAGGCCACCGATTCCTCAAAAGCAGGCCTGGCTTCCAAATCATCCCTATCCTCCAAGACAGAACGTTCGTCCGAGGAGGCCTCCCCTTCCAAGGCGGGCCCATCGTACGAAGCGGTCCTGGAGGAGCCGGAGAAGCCTCAGAGAGTCAGCACCTTCGAGATTACCAGAAACATGATTGAGGAAGGTCTCAGTCCGGAGCAAATCGCCAAGGACCGAGGCTTGAAGCTCACCACCATTTACGGTCATCTGGTGCGGTTTGTCGAGCAGGACCTTTACGACGCCTCGCAGTTTTTGAGCGAGGAGCATTACTACACCATCCGCGACTACTTCGACGCCACCGGCGACCCCTCTTTGGGCGCCGCCAAGGACGTGCTGGGCGACGACTACAGCTGGGACGAGATCCGGCTGGTGCTAGCCGAGTTGCGCCGGGAAGGGATGTTTGTCACTTCTCCCCCATCGCCTGACGGATCGCCCGGGTGAGCTGGTCGGGACAGGAGGTTGACTTGAAACCGCAGCGGATGCCCTCCAGTCGGGCGAGGACCTCCTCCACTTTCATGCCTTCGACGAGGCTGGCCACGCCTTGCGTGTTGCCGCTACAGCCGCCATAAAACCGCACATGATGCAGCACGCCATCCTCAATCTCGAACTCAATAGCCTGACTGCAAGTGCCTTGGGTGTAATAAGTGTATTTCATCGGAACTGAAAATTTTCGGCAAAGATACTAAAAAACAACATACCGCAATGATCAAAAAACGTCTCAAAAACTCCGATAGGAACTTCCAACACAACAAGGATTAAAAGCAATTTGTATCGTTACGCATCTCTTGTCGAATGAAAAACTTATTAGGACTAGTTTTCACCGTTTTGACTGGCCGGGGAGGGCATTTTTTTATTGCCACTATTATGCAATTGATGTTTTTATGCTCTTTTTTAGCGCCATTCCCTTCCAATTTACTATCTTTGTTCTCGCATTCCTTTTCTGCAGTCAATCAAGCAGCAAATTGAAAGTTTACGCCATGGAAAAAAAGCCCAACATCAATCTGACTTCGAGCCAAAAGAAAGTCCTGAAACAAATGAAGGATTTCGTTTTCGACTCCGACGATAGGATTTTTATCCTCAAAGGCTACGCAGGCACTGGAAAAACCACCCTGATGCGATTCCTGATCGAAGAACTGAAAAAACAAGAACGTTGTTTCACCCTCTTGTCAACAACAGGACGTGCCGCTAAAATCCTGTCAAACCATACCGACTGTCAAGCCTCCACCATCCACAGCTTGATTTACAAATACGCAGATCTCAACAAAGACTTGTCGGACATCGATCCAAAAACCGCATCAATTGATAGCACCGGACAAATATTCATTCTTTTTGAACCTTCCGTTTTGACGAACAACGACCGCGATGCCATGATCTACATCATCGATGAAGCATCCATGGTCTCCGATATCGAACAAAAAGATGTTATACAAGCCCAATTCGGCAGTGGGAAACTGCTTACCGAACTGCTCGAATACGATGACCTCCAGGAATCAAAATTCATTTTTGTAGGCGACCCCTGCCAGTTACCTCCCGTGATGGGCAGCTTCTCCCCCGCACTCATGACCGACTATTTTCAAAGCCAAGAAAACAGTACATCTTTGCAAAGACTTCTTCATAGTATAAGCACGATAATCCCATGAAATTCAACGAACAACAATTTAAACTGGAAACCCTCAAAAAAGAATTCTGCGAACTGCTCAGAAGCACCCGGCGCGAAGGGGTTGACTACGTCATCGAAGACCTTGAGAGCCTCGGCTTCTTCGACGCGCCCGCCTCCACCAAGTTCCACCTTAACTACGACGGGGGACTTTGCGAACACTCCCT
The DNA here is from genome assembly GCA_902783365.1 of uncultured Bacteroidia bacterium. GTDB lineage: Bacteria > Bacteroidota > Bacteroidia > Bacteroidales > F082 > Limimorpha. Next base: position 4,616 of record CACZQL010000105.1, read on the forward strand.
CAACGTGTGCAAAGTTGGCCTCATGCTGCGCGAAGAAATGATCAAAATGGCCCCCGAATCGGAGTCCTACCTGCCCAAAGACAGCGTGATCATCGCCACCCTGCTACACGATGTTTGCAAGGCGGACATCTACAAAAAAGTCATGAAAAAACAAAAAAACCAATTTGGCGTTTGGGAAGAAGTGCCTGGTTTTGAAGTGGATTACTCCAACTTCCCCATGGGCCACGGCGAGAAATCCGTCATAAGACTCCTCCTCTCCGGACTGGAACTCACCGACGACGAAATGCTCGCCATACGATGGCACATGACCGCCTGGGACCTCCCCTTCCAAAGCCCCGAACAAAAAGGCAACCTCAACACCGCCAGAGACATCTGCCCCCTCTGCTCCCTGGTGCAGTCCGCCGACACCCTCGCCTCCAACATCATCGAAAGAAAAGAAGAAAACCCGACATAGAGAAAAGAAAAGAATTGCTTACCTTTGCGTCGCATTAACTAAACCCCGTGATTGACATGAAAAAACTACTACTCATCGCGTTCCTGGCCTTGACCTTCATGGCCCACGCACAAACCATCACCATCGGCGAAGACCAAACCATCAGCAACCAGGTGCCCATCTACACCCTCTACAACTACTCGCTGACCGAGCAAATCTTCCGCGCCGACGAAATCGAATACGCTGGCTACCTCAACACCCTCCGCTTCCGCATCGGCTATTCCTATAACAGCTCCTACACCTGCGACATCGAGGTGTATCTGAAACACGTGACGAAATCCTCGTTTGCCGACCCCGCCGACTACGAGCCAGTCACCCCCGACGATCTGGTGTATTCCGGCCCGTGGAACCTCCCCGCCTTCCTCGACGACTGGATGTCCATCACCTTCGACACCCCCTTCGCCTACAACGGCACCGACAACCTGCTCATCGCCATCAAAGCCAAAGCCGACAACTTCGCCATCCGCTATTTCAAATACTCAGGGGCCAGCAACACGGTCTTCAGCTGCTATAGCGACAGCCACAACCCCGACCCCTCCGACCTCTCCACTTTCACCGGCATCCAAGAGGTTATCAGCCAAAGACCCAGCATCAAACTCGTCTTCGGAGGCTCCGTCGAACTGGCCGAAGACAGCCCTAACACGCTGTCGGTATATCCCAACCCCGCCAACGGCTTGCTTCACATCGACGGCGCCGACCACGAGACAGTCCGCGTTTACGACGCCACGGGACGCCTGGTGATGCAGGAAACCTGCCATGGGACGCTCGACATCAGCCACCTGCAAAACGGCCTCTACGCCGTCGCCACAAACACCGGACTGGTGAAGGTTCTCAAAAAATAGTGTCATTTTTACACAAAAATCCTTGCAGATTCAAAAAATAGTTGTAATTTTGCGTCAAATTTACACAATAACTAAAACTACACGATTATGCTTGGAGCTATTATTGGAGACACCGTAGGATCGGTGTATGAATTCCACAACATCAAGACCACTGATTTCCCATTAATTACAGAAAGGTGCAACTACACCGACGACAGCATCATGACGATGGCAGTCGCCGAATGGCTGCTCAACGACCCGGAGCACGGCATGGACACGTTGGAGGCGAGCTTCCTCAGTTTCGCCAAGAAATACCCCTGCCCCATGGGCGGCTATGGCGGCGGCTTCCAGCGTTGGCTGTTCATTCCTGAGATCTTGGGCAACTACGGAGGCAGTGACGGCAAGTCCGAAAAGCGGCATCCTTACAACTCATGGGGCAACGGTGCCGCCATGCGTGCCAGCGCCAACGGCTGGATGTTCGACACCCTTGAGGAGACCGAGCGCGTGGCCGGCCTCTCGGCGGCCATCACCCACAACCATCCCGAAGGCATCAAAGGCGCGCAAGCCACCGCGGCGGCCATCTTCATGGCCCGCAACGGCAAAAGCAAGGAAGAGATTCGCACATATATCGCCGAAAAATACGACTACAACCTCAACCGTACCTGCGACGAGATCCGTCCCGTGTACGAGTGGGATGCCTCCTGCCAAGGCACGGTACCAGAAGCCATGGTGGCCTTCTTCGACAGCACCGACTTCGAGTCGTCCATCCGGCTGGCCGTCTCGTTGGGCGGCGACAGCGACACCCTGGCCTGCATCACCGGAGGCATCGCCGAAGCCTTCTACAAGGAAATCCCCGACGACATCGCCCTGAAAATCTGGAAACTCCTCCCCGACGACTTCAAAGTCATCCTCCGGGCCATGACTTCCAGAACAACTTATCGGCTGCCAGCGGTGTTAAACGAGCAGTAACGCTGAAATCAAGAACTTTTTCACGAGAGTTCCAAAATTAGCGTTATCTTTGCAAAAATCATTTTATCATGGGTGCCTACATCAACATCGGCAATGCCGGATTCCAAAGTGTAAGAAACGGTGAACACGTTGACAAATCGGGCAGCCGGCGCTTTGGCAAGTCGGTGGCAGCCAAGATGCTGTGCGCCTATTACGACTACTCATGCGACTCACGCAGCTTGTTTGCTGACCTCAAAATCGCTTCCGACCCCTCGTTTGAGAAACACTTGAACAAATACCCTGTCATCTTTCTCGACTTGACTGATTTCACCACGCGTTTTAGAGACAAAAGCATCATGGAACATCTGCAAAAAGAATTGAAAGATGACATCCATGAGGCTTATCCAAATATTCCCGTCAAGGAAGATGACGACCTGATGGCCATCACCTACCACCGCGACACCAAACAGCATGAGTGCCGGATTGAGAGATTCTGTTAAAATACTTGATTTAAGACTTGCATGATATATATACTATTGTTAAATTTGCGGTCAATTTTAAAACGAACAAAAAAACAACACTGAATATAGGAAAACGACGATAAACTGACATAATAGATAGCGTTTGTAGCTATCCTTGACCTTCAATTTCCACAACGTCCTCTGCAAAGAGGACACAACACATCAAGGATAAGTTACGAAGCGCCGTGTGGCACGGCGTGGAATGACTTGTTAGATGTGTGGGCGTGGAAACCCGAAGGTCAAGCAAGGATCAAGTTCCACGCTTTTTTTATGTCCAATTGCAAGCCTTGCAAAAAGTGAACGCATCAAGAAAAACCCTGTACTTTTGGAGACAAAACAAATAAAGAGTATGAAGAGATACATTTTAGCCATTATCCTCCTGATTTGCACACAACTTACTGCACAAAACAATAAACGTCCTGATTCCTACTATTACAACAGAGGGTTGGAATGCCTCAACGAAGGGAAAAACCGGGAGGCATACGATTATTTCGTCAACGAGATATCCGACAACCCCGACAACGGCTATGCCCACACATGGCTGGCCTACATCTTCCTCAATAGCGATCTTTTTGGCGACGCATTATCGTCTTTAGACAAAGCCGAGAAAAACATTCCTAAGAAAGACAAAGAGTTTGTTGCATTTGCCTATTCACTCCGTGGCGAAGTTTTCAAAGCCTTGGAAGAGTATAACAAAGCGTTGGATTATTATACCAAAGCCATTAAAACATACCCCGAAGACACTGATCTTTGGGAAAACCGAGCTCAACTATACTATGAATTGAAACAATACGAGCTGTCGGACAAAGACTTTGATAAAATTATAGAAATAGACCCCTCTGGTGCAATAGGCTATATGGGGAAAGGACGAAATGCCAACATGCAGAATAAATTTGAAGACGCCATTCGCCTCTTCGACCATGTGGCAAAGCTGCACGGAAAAGATTATTCCTCTTGCTATTCATTCCGGGCTGAATCCTACGCCGGTCTGAAACAATATGAGAAAGCCGCTGACGACATCATCACAGCACTCTCCATCGATGGCGACAGCAAAGCATTCTACCTGCTTCACAGCCTCCTGGCACACGCTGCTTTCAGCACCATGATATCCAAGCTAAAAATCCAACAGCTGAAAGAGCCAAACAGTTATTATTGGTCATATTACTCTGGTGTTGTCTATGAGGAAAACCAGAACTATGAAAAAGCCATTGAAAACTACAAAAAGTCAAATGAGGCCAACGTTTCAGGAATGACTTACAACCGAATCGCATCGTGTTACTCAGAAATAGGCGACTATCTTAATGCAATAAGCAATATCGAGCAGGCCATCTATATGGAGCCGGAAAACACCATATTCAAGTTAAATAAGTCCAACTACGAATACGAAGCAAATATGATTGACAAGGCTTTTGCCGACATCGATGCTTGTATCGCCGATATTCCAGATTATTTTTATCTCCATTACCGAAAAGGGTTCTTTGAGGACAATCTCAACATGACCGATGAAGCCATAGAAGACTATTCCACTTCAATTCTTCTCAACCCCGACTATTTCTATGCCTATTTAGGCAGAGGCGACATGTACTTGAAGAAAGGGATGACTGAAGAGGCCATGGCCGACTATCGGCAAGTCGTTGTCAAAGACACCATTCCATCTGACGCCTCTTGTGCGCAATATGCATATCTTGCCCTTGGCGAAACTGATAAAGCCATTGAATACAACCAGCGTGTATTGGACTCGTTCCCCGATGATGCGAGCAAATACTATGATGCCGCCTGCCTATTCGCCCGTTTAGGGGACACCAGAAAAGCACTTGACTACCTAAAGACGTCCTTTGAGAAGGGGTTCTGTCGTTTTGCGCATTTAGAAAAAGACGATGACTTGGCTGCGGTTCGAAACACCAAGGAGTTCAAGGACATGGTAGCCGAATACAAAGGGAAAAACAGTTACACCAACATTGTTTCCCCTGCCATCGATCAAGAGGACATTACGGTTGAGATCCCCTTTGTCAAAACTGGAGGAGTCACCGAGGTGCAGTGTACCATCAACGGTTTGCCACTCCACTTCGTATTCGACACAGGTGCCAGCGATGTCACCATGTCGATGGTTGAAGCCACTTTCATGCTGAAAAACAAATACCTATCCCCTCTAGACATCATTGGCAAGCAGAACTACCTCACCGCCGACGGCAACATCAGCGAAGGCACGGTCATCAACCTGAAGTCGGTAAAATTCGGAGACCTAGAGCTGACCAACGTCCGTGCCTCGGTAGTGAAAAGCCAGAATGCTCCTCTCCTACTAGGCCAAAGCGTTTTGGGCAGGTTGGGAAAGATTGAGATTGACAATGAGAAGCGGGTGATTAGGGTGAGTCATAAAAGTACGACAAACTATTTGGACCAAGCTACTCAAGTATTTCAAATTGTTGATGAGATGCCGGAATTCCCAGGAGGAATAAACAAATTAATAGAGTACCTTTCCCAAAACATCAAATATCCCAAAGATGCTCAAGAAGCCGGAATCCAAGGAAAAGTACACGTTAATTTTATTGTTGAGCCCGACGGTTCTATCTCAAATATCAAAATACTGCAGAGCGTCTCAAAGGATTGTGACGAAGAGGCGATGCGTGTAGTTAAAGCTATGCCAAAATGGAAGCCCGGAAAACAAGATGGAAAAAATGTGAGGGTCAGCTTTATTTTGCCTGTTAACTTCAAATTAGCTGACGACACTCCAAAACCTTAATGAATTAAAAAAGTAAGATATAAACAAAAATATATGCTGAGCATTATAGCAAATAATCCATACCGAGTACTTGGAGTTTATGCGAATTCTCGAAAAGCTGCAATTATAGCCAACAAGACCAAATCAACTGCTTTTCTGAAAGTTGGTAAGGCTGTAGAGTTCCCCCTAGATTTGAAAGCGATAGGCTTGTATTCATCTGTTAACAGGACAGTTGAATCCATGAATGAAGCTGAAGCAACTATTGCCATTCCAAAGTCTCAAATCAAATATGCTCAGTTTTGGTTCTTGAAAGCTACTCCTCTTGATGATGTGGCCTTTAATCATTTGATTGCTGGAGATATTTCGCAGGCTAAAGAGATATGGACTAAAAAGGAATCGTTATCATCTTTGCAGAATACAATTGTTTGTCATTTGCTTGAAGGACACTGGAGATTAGCTCTTAGTACAGCAGATAAGCTATATGAGAAATATGGGGACTGCTTCGTCAACAATGCATTGGGAATAACGACTGTGCAGATGTCAGGCGAGGATTTACTGCATCAGTTTATTGACGTGTTGAGTGAAGAACTTGGGGCAAAGCAAATAATGGATAGCAGCGCTGGTCTTTCTTTCGAGGACTATATTAAGAGTAATGCTGTGTTGCCTTTAATCAATAGGATTACAGAGGAAGTAAACAAGGCCAAGAAAATTGATCGCAAAGATGCAAGAGCCAGGAAGAATGCTGGCCAAAGTTTGATGGTGACAGCAAAGGAATGTCTGGCAGAACTAAAAAAGATGATGATAGAAAGCGATCCTCAGTATCAGATAGTGGCAGACAAGATTGGTTTGGAAATTCTTCAGTGTAGTATTGATTATTTTAACAACACGTCTGATAAGGCAGCTCCTGGAAATGCTTTGAAACTACTAAAATATGCTCAATCTATCGTTGTTGGTAGTATTGCAAAGCAACGTTGTCAAGAGAATATTACTAGTTTGCAAAAGATAATTGACAGTTTACCACCAAGCGAGGTCTCCGTTGAAGATAAATCAATAAAAGATGAAATCGAAAGACATCTCTCATTATCTAGCACTATTACAAATGCTGTTGCATTATTGAACGCGACTAAACCCTACTTACAAAGTATAAAGAGAAAACTAGGAGCAAACAACCCTTATTATTTGGATATTTCAACTACTGTTGTTAAAATAGCATTACATGATTTGATTGAGGAAGTAAATTCTGCTCAAGAAGACGATGGGATGTCGATGTCTGTGTCGAAAATAATGTCAATTAGTACTACTTTAAGAAAAGCATGGAACGCAACAACCATCATGGATGAGTTTGATATGGAATCCGGCTTTAGATCACATTATAATCAAAACAGAAATACGCTAAAATCCCTGTGCAATAGTTTGGGCATCTCCACGTCTGTGGCTTCATCTACTCCTCAAAGAACACCCCAGACAACAACTAGTCCGAGGCCTGCATATTCGACTCCTTCATCCCATAGTAGCACGGCACATCAAAGACCAGCAAGTTCATATCCAAATAATCCTGCAAAAAAAACGGATACATCAAAAGACAAGAAAAACAATGGTTGTATCATAGCCATAGTGGCATTGGTGGTTCTGGGCGTAATTTTAGGGTTTGTTGCAGAATCAACAGGGGGTGATTTTATAGCTGGCGTATTTTGGGCTGGCTTTATCGTGTCGATTGTTTATGGAATTTGTACAGCTGGTAAATAGAAATAGTATTATGATGAAAAGTATTATTCTTACTGTAATTGCATTAGGGCTGACTTGTTCAAGCCTTTTTGCCAACGGAATTAACAATGATTCTATTAGAATTCGTGAGATCCAAGAAAGAGTGGAAAGCATCCAAAATGTGATGTCTCGAATTGAGCAACAATTTCCTTTGATAGAAGCTCAACGTCGTGATATTCTCCAATTAACTCAATTATTTGAAAAGCAAAAGGATTCAGTTTCCATACTTCAGCAAAAAATAGAAAAAGCTTCAATACAAATCCAACACTGCGAAAAAAGGTTGGATTCATTAGTTATGACATTTAGGGCAGATATTAAGGCCACGGATGATAAAATAACCCAAAGTGACCAAACGCTATCAAAGCGCATACAATCTCGTTCGTGGATTGCACTTGCGGGTATTCTGTTTGCCGTTATCTTGCTTTTGGTGTTGTTTGTTTTGTTAAGGAAGCGCATAAATAATGGCGCAACAACCATAGACAAAATCAGGTCGGCACAAGGTGAATTGGAAAGAGCGCAAAAAGCATTGAAAGAAGAGTCTGTAAAACTAGATGGCGAATTAGTGGAACTGCTTGGTAAACAAGTTGAAACACAAACACAAGCTGATAATGGCGCTCAGCCAGACCATTCATTTGTTTTGAAAGTTGCGGATGAAATTGTCAGAATAGAAATGAATCTTTCGCACATGGACGAATCCGTGAAAGGCTACAAGCAGTTAAAGAAAGCAGTTGATCGTATCAGAACTAACTTCTTGGCTAACGGATATGAGATTGTTGAGATGCTTGGAAAGTCATATAACGACGGGATGAAAGTGGTGGCGAACTTTGTTTCTGATGACACATTGCCAAAAGGCGAACAAATAATTACAGGAATCATCAAACCACAGATTAACTATCAAGGAAAAATGATTCAATCTGCTCAGATTACAGTAAGTCAGAATATTTAAAATACAACAGATATGGCAAGGATTAAAATTGACTATGGCATTGACCTGGGCACAACCAACTCGTCAATTTGCCGCATGGAAAAAGGAGAACCCGCAGTAATAAAAACGGACACTTTAAAGGACACATTGCCTTCTTGCGTTTCGATTAATAAGAAGGGAAGCATCAAGGTGGGCGACGGCGCATACAACACTATGAAAAGTGACAAGCGAAGAGCTACTAAAAGTTGGAAAGCAGAAGCGTCAAACACTTATATTGAGTTCAAGAGGACTATGGGAACCGACACTAAGTATGCTTGTTCCAACATGGATTGTGAATACACCTCGGAAGAACTCTCAGCGGAAGTTTTGAAAACCCTGAAATCGTTTGTTACCGACGAAGTGTTCCGTTCCGTTGTCATTACTGTTCCTGCAAAATTCACGGTGGGTCAAAAAACAGCAACCATTGAGGCCGCAAAGATGGCAGGTTTTGACCATTGTGAGCTTTTGCAAGAGCCCATTGCTGCCTCGTTTGCCTATGGTCTTTCTTCCGAACAAAAGAATGGTATATGGATGGTGTTTGATTTTGGCGGTGGGACGTTTGATGCTGCTTTGCTGAAAGTCGAAGATGGCATAATGCAAGTATTTGATACAGCTGGTGACAATTACTTGGGTGGAAAAGACCTTGATGCAGCTATTGTGGAAAACATCATCATCCCTTATCTGAAAGAAAACTATTCAATAGACGGTATCTTAGCGGACAAGGAGAAGAATGCTGTTCTTCGTGATGCGATGAAAACATACGCTGAAGATGTGAAGAATCAACTATCTTTTAAAGACAGCGAGGATATCCTTTCAAATCTTGGTGATCTTGGCGAGGATGAAGACGGGGAAGAAATTGAACTTGACCTTACTGTTACTCAGAAACAAGTGTTCGATGCCATGCGGCCTGTTTTCCAAAAGGCTGTTAACATTTGCAAAACCCTAATGCAAAAGAACAATCTGAATAGTAATGATTTAAACAAACTGATCCTTGTGGGCGGTCCAACTCATTCACCGCTGATTCGTCAAATGCTGAAGGAACAAATAACGCCCAATGTTGACACAAGTATTGATCCGATGACGGCCGTTGCTACAGGTGCCGCCCTTTATGCCTCCACCAAGGATGCTGATGTAAAAGAGAGCGACATAAAGGTTGGTACCATTAAACTGGACATTGGTTATGAGGCAACATCAGTGGAACAGGTGGAATGGGTAAGTGTGAAACTTGACAAGACTGGTTCTGGTGCATCATGCCCGAATCAAGTGTATATTGAGTTTGTTCGGGGAGATAATGGTTGGTCGAGTGGGAAAACAGAGGTGAACGAAATGGGGAATGTGATAGAAGCTAATCTATTGGAAGGGAAACCCAATTCCTTTACCGTGGTGTGCTACAATGAAAAGGGCGATCAATTACCATGTTTTCCGGCAGAAATCACCATCATTCAAGGTTCAAAAGTCGGTTCTGCTCCATTGCCTTATAACATTGGGATTGCCGTCTGGGACAAACGTAAAGAAAAAGCGGTTTTCAAGGCCGCTACAGGGCTGGAAAAGAACAAACCCGTGCCCGCTGTTGGTGTGATCAATGGTCTTTCTACATCGAAGCAACTACGACCGGGGATGTTGAGCGATTTATTGACGGTTCCAATTTATCAATGTGAAGATGATCCTGAGGTGGGACGCACAGCTGCACTTTACGAGTATGTGGCAGATGTCATTGTGACAGGTGAAGAGGTGGAATCTTTGATACCAGAAGATAGCCCTGTTGATATCACGCTCAAAGTGGATTCTTCTGAACAGATGACAATGGACATCTACTTCCCGGCTACAGATTTCACAATCTCCAAATCGCTTGATACAAGTAAGAAACAAAATGTGGCCGAAGCAGAAAAAATGATTCCTCAAATGCTTCGTGATGCTCAGCGTGACATTGATCGTTTGGAAGACGCGGGAATCGATACGCAATTCTTGCAAACTGAACTGGATAGAGTGACTGAGGAGAATAATAACAGTCAGGAGAAAAAAGCTGTACTACAGCATCTGAAGGAAGTCCTTCGCAAGATAGAGGACAAAGATTCGGCTACTGAATGGCAACGTCTTGAAGCAGAACTCAGAGAAGAGTTTGAACGCCTTGAAAAAGCGGATCAAGATTTAGGTAACGACAAGAGCCATGCAATGGTTAACCAACTGCGTACGCAAACCGATCAGGTAATCCGTTCAAAGAATGTAATGATGGGGCGTGAAGTGTTAGAACAAATCAAAAACTTGTTCTTCAGTTTAACTTTGGTTTATCAATGCATGGGGCTAATTAGACATTGTAATGATAACTTCGGTCGATTCCGTTGGAAGGATGCGGGACGAGCCAGACAACTTATTAACCAAGGTATGGCGACAATGGCAAACAATCCGACGGTTGATCGATTGCAACCTATTGCAGCTCAATTGATTGATTTAATGCCAGACGACCAAAAGCCTGGTCCCGGTGGGTTATTACATTAGTACATAATCAAGTTAATAAGAAAAGTTATGAGATACATTTTTGACGTCTTCTACAATATGGACGAGAGGACGTTTACGGAAACTTTCTTAAGGAAACACGTAACGGTTACGACAAAAGATGGTTTAAGGATAGAAGGAAAAATAACAGAAATTGAGCTTGCCTGTAATGTTAATGAAGAGACAAAAGATCATTTGCCAGTCAAAATCAAGATATTGAATTATCTTTTCCCCTTGGAACACATTGAAGAAATAGAGGTGCTATGAGTAAAATAGTAAATATTCAAATTGAATGCCCGCAATGCGAAAAGCAATACGTGGCGAAGATTTTTCGAACGCTATGGGGCGATGGGTGCAATGCTGACAATTTTGAAACGCGGCTAAAAGATAGCACCAACGTGGTAACCTGTCCACATTGTGGCCACTCTTTCCGTTTGCCGTTAAGTCTGATGTATGTGGATGTTCAAAAAGGTTTTGCCGTTTGGTGGGAGCCGCAACCTGATGCCGGAATTGACGCAGATTCGCAGAGTTATGCGGCTATGTTTGGTGCCGACAGCTACTATGCCAAGGCTCCACGAGTAAAAGATTGGGACGAGTTCAAGCAAACAATCAGACGGTACTATACGGGAGAACTGAAAGCTAAGCCGATAACCAAATATGACTTGGGTACATTGAAACAGGTGGTAAGCAAAGCGGCTCCTTCGCAAGAAAAAGGAGGATGCCAAGGGGCTTTTGTTCTACTTATGGTGACAGCAGCTTCCTTAATTGGGCTTACTTGTTTTGGACTCAGTTATCTATTGACGTAATAAAGTGATGAGTTATGCTATTTCAGAAACAACAGACTATTGCCAATCGTTACACTGTGGTTTTCCCACATAAAGAAGGGTCTTATGCGGAAACGTACCGTGTGCGTGATGAAAACGGCAAACTTCGATTCCTTAAGCTGATTTATTACTCAAAGTTGCTATCTCCTCAATACAATGAGGATGGAAAAATCATTGAGGTTGAGGTTGCCAAGTTTTTGGATCATCCAAATGTCTGCAAATATGTGGATAGCGGCAAACTAATATCAAATGGGCAACAGTTGGCTTATATAGTAACGGAGTTTGTCAGCGGTGAGACCCTTGACAAACGTATCATTCGTGATGGCGACCTGAACGTCTATGAAATAAAGCAAATAGTAAAAGGAGTATTGTCGGCTTTGCAATTCCTTCATTCGCTACCCACTCCAATTATTCACAACGAGATCTCCATACAGAATCTCATGCTCGACTTGGCAGGCGGTTTGGAGAACTTGAAGCTGATTGATTTTGGCCATGCAAGATTTCTTGATCAGGAACCGACATCGTTGAACCTGAAAGAGATAAATCCGTTCTATTTGGCTCCGGAACGATTGAATGGCGTGTGTTGTGTGCAATCCGATTTGTATGCGGTTGGCGTTGTGCTGTATCAACTACTATTCGGATCTTTGCCTTGGTTTTTCGATGTGTCAAAGATGAACGGACAACAAATTGTTGAACGGCTTCAGGCTGAAAGAGTGCGTCCGATAAGGATTCCATATATCGAAAAATTCGAGTTGGATGAACAACTTCTGAATATCGTCAACAAGGCTACCCAAAACGAGGTTCAAAACCGTTTTCAGACCGCACAAGAAATGCTAGATGCCATTGAAGGCAAAATAAAGGTTGAGACAGTGATAAGGCGAAAAACATCTCTGGGCAAAACTGAGACGAACAAAACCATCAAGCGAGGCAATGGGTTTTCCGATGTAGCTGGAATGGCCGAACTTAAAGAGCAGTTGAGATCTGATGTCATCAATCTTCTTCAAAACCCAGAGCAAGCTGAGGCTTTGGGTCTATCGATACCAAACGGTTTGTTGTTTTACGGACCTCCTGGCTGTGGAAAGACTTTTTTTGCTGAAAAATTTGCAGAAGAGACGGGCTTTAATTACCTATACGTCAAAGGCTCTGATGTGGCTTCTCCGTATATTGATGGAGGGAAAGGTAAGATTGCAGACATATTCAGTCAAGCAAGGGAGAACGCTCCTACCATTCTTTTCCTAGACGAAGTTGATGCCATTATCAGAAATCGTAGTGAGCACAACAATGTAACAACTGCTGGGGCGGTAAACCAGTTTTTGATGGAATTGAACAACTGTGGGAAAGACAAGGTTCTTGTTATTGGGGCGACCAACAAGCCCATGGATATTGATGAGGCCGCATTAAGAGCTGGAAGATTAGAACTGAAATATTATATACCCCAGCCCGACAAAGAGACCAGAAAGGAAATCTTTCAAATCAACATAACCAAGAGGAGGTATGATTTCGGGATTGATTATGACCAACTGGCCGATAGGACAGAGAACTATATTTCTGCAGATATTGCATTGATAGTTGATACCGCTGCTCGTCTCGCTTTTAGGCGTAATGTCGGTAAGATCACGATGGCTCTTTTGGAGGAGGCCATAACAAATACGAAACCGAGTTTGGGAATAGAACAAATTAAGGCTTACGAGGCTATTCGAGACAGATTTGAGCAAACAGAAAAACATCAACAACAAAGAACACCGATAGGATTTAAAAAGTAAATATTATGGAAATCAATGAATTACACTTAAAGACAGCGTTTAGCTGCATGGCTTGTGATGGTGAGATTGCCGAAGAAGAACTTGGGTTGGTAAAGCAATATGCCACCAACTCAACATTTTTTGATGGTCTCGCCATCGAAGATAAGCTTAACGAGTACGTAGCCGAGATCAACAACAAAGGACAAGGTTTTTTGACTGGTTACATCAGTAATGTTGTCGAGGCTCAGCTGGACGAGAAACAAGAACTAGATCTCGCTACAATCGCTATTAAAATGATTGAAGCAGACAATAAAATTGAGTATTCTGAAATCAGCTTTTTCAAGCGGATACGCAGTAAGCTCAATGTGTCTGATGAGAAATTGCTTAACATATTCAAAGACGAAACCTTGTTTGAAAAGTTTCCAGAGGTAGAACCAGAAGATTTTTTGTTGCCTGATATTATGGTGAATGAAGACGCCGAGTGGAATGTGACATTTGAGAACATCGAATTAAATATGAAACAACAGTGACTTAACGAGTTGCTTTAAAAATGGGAATATGGAAACACATTATACTTCAAAACTTGACATCCTTGACATTGCGCTTTTTGCTGCTGGTTTAATTTGTGTTATTATTCCTTTATCCTATTGGTTAGGAGAATTGCACTTTACGACAGCCACCATCTTGTTTCTAATAGCCGGCATAGCCTTGTTTCTTCTTGCTTACTGGCGATTGAGCAATGCGTTCCATGATATCAACACCATAGAAAGCCGTATTTGCAATGAATTGACCGATCAAGGCTACGAATACACAAAGCATGATGGCACTCTGTATGTAAAAAAGAGTGACACCTCTTTTCATATTCATCTTTGGGACACGTCGAACAAACGCATCAAACGTTTGTATATAGTTTATGACTTTGAAGATGAGAGACGAAAGGAAATCACCAAGGAAGGTTGGGCCATGGCTACAAACCGTATCAATACCGACAATCCCCATGTCACATTCATTACCTACAACAAATTGTATCGATGCCGTTACGAGACTGCGATCTGCAATGCCAAGGATTTTTTGCCAGAATTTGAAACTGCGTATCAGATAATCGGCGAAGCCGTTGAAGAACACAAAAATATCATTCCTTATTTGGAAATGGATTATCCTAATTCTGATTCCAATAAGAAATCAAACATCGGGTTCAAGTGAATAGAATATTTAGAAAGCTACACGGAATGGTGAAATTTGCTATTTTTGCTGAAGCTAAACAACAATATAAAGGCCATTAACTATGGAAGACTCCTCAACCCCAAAACCCACTCATCACCAAAAAGTTCCCGGCAACTACATCCTTAGCACGAGATTGATGTTCGACCTCGACCTCCCTTTTACCCCAAGCGTCTATGATGTGATCTATGTGGAAAAAGATTATAACCCCACCATCAATAAGTACATCCTAAAACACTACGATAAACTATGTGAATGGTGCGCCGAAAAGCATTTACAATTCTGCTATCTGCCTAAAATAAAGGAACAATCCATCAGCAACGAAACGCTACAATACATGTTCCCTTACCTGAAACCAAACCATCCTTTCACCAAGAAAGACATCAGTGTTGAGTTGATGGAACAGCATCTCATCTCAGGTGCCATCGAGGGGCCCGCACTGATTCATTTCATCCAAATGGAAGAGGAAGGCGAACATGAATACTACCTTTTCACCTATCACTCACTGAAGGCCGAGAATCCTCTCGCATTGAAGAAAGAGTTCAAGGAATACCTCGAAAACGTCACCTTGATTTACCGCGGCGAACTTGTGTTCTACAGCCTGGTAAAGCCCACTGGTGACGAAGTCGCTGACCACGGATTCCATGAAACCGATAACGACCTCTATCGTAACATGAGTGATTATGACTTGGAAGAAGAGATTCGCAACAGAATTAAGGAATTACGTCGAAGAGGAGTCCAAATGAGCGTACTCCGAGGCCTTGTCGAAGAACAACCCACCCTTAGCCGCTTGATCATCGACAAAAACCACCGAATCTTCCTGCCCGACTATAACAACATGGAAATCACCATGCCGCCCCTCCCTAAAGCCGTATTCCTGCTCTTTTTGAAACACCCTGAAGGCATCGCCTTCAAACAACTTAGGGAGTATCGCAAGGAACTACTCAACATCTATAAGCAAATCAGCAACCGTGTCGTCGAACGAAACATTGAGGAAAGCATCCGCGACATCACCGATCCCACCAAGAACTCCATCAATGAGAAATGCGCCCGCATCCGCGAAGCCTTCGTCAAACAATTCGACATCATCTACGCCCACCACTATTTCATCACCGGCAAACGCGGCGAACCGAAAAAGATTATCCTGCCCCGCGAATTGGTGGAATGGAAAGAAGAATAACAATATTAAATAAGGTAATAATCGGTTTCAACAACACTTAATAAAAGCAACATGGAATGGGGTGGCCCCGTGTCACTTTGGCGGAAAGAATCAAATAAAACACCTTTTTTCCCCTCCCCGAAAGAAAAAATTCAAAAATATCCCCAACATTCCAAAAAAAATCGTAATTTTGCAGCCCGTTTAGAAAAAGTTTATAGTAAAAAGTAAAGAAGTATTAATCATGTATTTGACTGCAGAAAAGAAATCAGAGATTTTCAGCCAATACGGCAAAAGCGCTGCCGATACTGGTTCAGCAGAAGGCCAAATCGCTTTGTTCACCTACAGAATCAAGCATTTGACTGAA
>CACZQL010000106.1 GCA_902783365.1 uncultured Bacteroidia bacterium
CAACGGTCGATGATGTCGAGGGCAATGCGAATTCCTTCGTGGCAGGTGGCTTTGCTCGGGTTGCCGTCGTAACCCATGGAGATGTGCATGGTGTCGTAACCGGCAATCACCAGGTTCAAAAGTTTGTGGTCACGTTGGGCGATTTCGTTTTTGTAATCGGTGATGTCGGGGTGAGGGCGCCGATGGGTCCTCACCACGAAAACCGCGTCGATGATGAGGAGCACACCGTTCCATAAAGTGTTGCCAGCCATCCGCACGTACTTTCGATCACGGTAGAGTTGCGTGTCCGTGTCAAGGTCGGCTTTCCCCTCCAGCAATTCTTTTGCGTTCTGTACATAGCGTTGGGCCTCGGCCACGGGGTCCGCGATGGTTTCTTTCATAAACTTTTTCATAAATAAATATATTTTAATTGGTTATTGAATAATGTATGAATATTGCTGCAAAATTACATAATTTTTTTCATTTGTCAAGAAAATGAAGGCGTTTTTTTCTATGAAGAAAATCTTTATTATCTTTGCTCCGCAAAACATGAACCCATGAACAACCCTAAAACAGAAAGACAGTTTCATGAAGTGCTGGCGAAATGCCGCCAACTTTTCAATGACAAAATGAAAGACTACGGGCCGGCTTGGCGTATCCTCAGGACACCCTCGGTCACCGACCAGATATATATTAAGGTGAAACGGATCCGCACCTTGCAGACAGAAAGAGAACACCTGGTGGACGAAGGCATCGAGCCGGAATTCATCGGCATCGTCAACTACGCCGCCATGGGCGTCATCCAACTCCAACTCGGCGTGGTCGATAAACCCGACCTCAGCTCCGAAGAGGCTACCGCCCTCTACGACAAGGTGACCCAGGAGGCTTACGAACTCATGGCCAGGAAAAACCATGACTATGACGAAGCCTGGCGCGACATGCGCGTCAGCTCCATCACCGACCTCATCATGTCGAAAGTGCTCCGCACCAAGTCCATTGAGGACAACGGCGGCAAGACCCTCGTCTCCGAAGGCCTCGACGCCAACTACTACGACATGATCAACTACGCCGTGTTTGCCCTCATTCTCCTGTCGGAACAAAAAGAACAATGACATGAAAACAAAGTATTTTGGCTGGATCAGCATCGCCATCGCCCTCCTCTCGGCAGTGGGCATTGTGTTCATCCCCGGTTATAGCCTGTGGTTTCTAACACTGTTGCTCCTGAATGTCGCATTCAGCATCGTGTTTCGCAACTACTACTCCAAAGAAGCCCTTGTGGCCTGCCGTCTCCTCGTCGGGGCACTCTTCATCTTCAGCAGCTTCACCAAAGGTGTCGATCCCCTTGGCACCAAATACAAGATGCTCGACTATTTCGCCGCCTATCATATCGAATGGCTCAACGACCTCGCCTTGGTGCTGGCCATCGGCATGATTCTCGCTGAGTTCCTTGTGGGTATCTGCCTCGTTACCAACGTCTGTCCCAAAATCGCTGTCATCGGGGGCGCGGCCTTGATGCTGTTTTTCACCATCACCACCCTGTTCGACGCCCTTTTCAACATGGTGCCCGACTGCGGATGCTTCGGCACAGCGGTCAAGATGACCAATTGGCAAACCTTCTACAAAAACCTGGTCATCGATGCGGTATTGCTTCCCTTGATACTGAATTTCAAGGCCTTGAAAAGCCGTTTGACCTGGCGGGTGCAACTGCTGATCGGTTTCATCTACGCCGCGCTTTTCACGGGATTCGAGATTTATAACTACCGCCATCTGCCTGTCATCGACTTCATGAGCTGGAAGGTGGGCAAGCAGATGAATCAAAAGACCGAGACCGAGCAGAAGATCTTCCTGAAATTCAGGAACAAGGAAACCGGAAAGACGCAGGAGTTCGTCTCGCCCGACTATCCTTGGAACGACTCGGTGTGGATGAGCCAGTGGGAGTTTGTCGATCAGCGGGTGGAAGGTGGTGACGAATACCTCGGTTTCTCCGCCCTCGACCAGGACGGGGAAGAAGCCACCGAAATGATTCTGACGACAGAAAAACTCTTCATGTTCACTTCGCACGACATGACCAACATTACCGAAAAGGATTGGGAGAGAGTCCGCGATATCACTGAAACAGCTGAGAAGGCCGGGTATTACGTGGTGTGGATCACCGCTTCCACACCGGAGTATGTGGCGGAATTGCAGGAACAATATCCTTTCATCTATGAAGTGTATTATGGGGATGAGCTGGAAATCAAGACCATCGTGCGCTCCAACCCCGGACTGATCCTCTTGGATGAAGGCCTGGTGGTGGATAAGTGGAGCGTGATCGATTTCCCGCAAGGGGAGAAACTGAATAAGGTGCTTGCACGATAAAAGGTCATGGGAGCGTATATTGTCAGGAAATTGCTTTATGGAATCGCGGTGCTTTGGGGCGTCGTGACCCTGGTGTTTTTCCTGTTCAACATCCTGCCTGGCGACCCAGCCCAGATGATGCTCGGGCAACGTGCCGACAAGGAGTCGGTGGATGCCATCCGCGAGGAACTGGGCTTGAACCAAAGTCTGGGCAAGCAATATGTGGACTATCTGAACGACTTGGCACCGATTTCGTTTTATGACGTGTCGAAAGGGGAGGAGAAGCTGGAGCGGGTGTCGCCTTACACCCGGATTGCCACCATAGGTTCCACGGCGGTGGTGCTGAAAGTCCCCTACCTGCGGATGTCGTACCAGAGCAAGCGCAAAGTGTCGAGCATCCTTGGGGAAGCCTTCCCCAACACGCTGTTGCTGGCGTTCGTCTCCATCTCCATCGCCTTTATCCTGGGCTTGGCCATCGGCATCCTGACTGCCGTGCTGAACACCGATTTCCTCAACAAGCTTACCTTGTTCATCACTACCATCGGTATGTCGCTGCCTTCGTTTTTCGCCGCCATCTTGATGGCCTGGATCTTTGGTTTCCTCTTGGAGGATGTCACCGGGCTGAGCATGACGGGAAGCCTCTATACGGTGGATGAGTATGGTCGGGGCGAGTACCTCAGCCTGTCGAACCTCATCTTGCCGGCGTTGACCTTGGGGATGCGGCCTTTGGCGGTGGTGGTGGAGCTGACCCGCACCTCATTGTTGGAAGCCATGTCGATGGATTATGTGCGTACCGCTAAGGCCAAGGGCTTGAAACCCTGGCGGGTGGTGTGCGTCCATGCCTTGCGCAACGCGTTAAACCCGGTGGTGACGGCCATCTCTGGATGGTTTGCCTCCTTGCTCGCGGGTGCCGTCTTTGTGGAATATGTGTTCGACTGGAAGGGCATCGGCGTGGTGGTGGTGGACGCCTTGGAGAAATACGACTTCCCCGTGATCATGGGCTCGGTGCTTTTGATCGCTGTGATGCTCATCCTGGTCAACCTGTTGGTTGACATCCTTTATGGCATCATCGACCCGAGAGTGAGGGTCAGTTGATCATCCACGAAATGTCGAAGCATACGTTGTTAACCCGTTCCAAGTCGCCGAAGTCAAGGCCGGCGGAAAGGGCCAGCTGAACCTTGTTGGAGGGCATCCAGGTCAGTCCGAACTCTGTCAGGTACTGGTTGCCATCGGGGTGGAGGTAGTTGTTGGTCTCCACGAAACTCCCCAGTTCTTCGATGGGGAAGAACCACACGCCGAGACCGAGGAAAGTGGTGGGCGTGGCACTCTCACCGTCCCACTCCAGGCCTGCGTTCCAACAGAAGCTGAAACGGTCGCTCAGGGTTTCTTCCATCAAGAGGTAGCAATGGGGGGCGATGTGGGAGGGAAGTAGCTCCTTCGATCCGACGTGCGGCGACTGGAACTCTGCCAACACGCCTACCGAGGGAATCAGACCTTCGCCTTCGTAGCACTTGATTTTCAATCCAACCGTAAGAGGACTGATGCCAAATCCTTGGAAACCAAAACCTTGGTCCTTCATCAGAAAGTCAGCTCCCACCCGAAGTTCAGCGTTCTCAAAAATGCCATAACGCAAGATGGTGCTGTTGAGCATCAGTGTGCGTGCTTCGGCGGTGTTCTCGAACAACAAACCGTTCTCCCAAGCGAGTTTGTGGAGGGCAAGCACCTCGGCGCCCCAAACATAACCGGGCCGGTCGGCCACAAAGGCCACTTCGTCCTGCGCATGACCTGCCACCGCCACGAAGAGTAAAAAAGATAAAATTTTTGTCGCTTTCATGTCCCTGAATTCATTTCGCCCACAAAGGTACCGTTTTTTTCCGTAACTTTGCATTTCTTTAAAAATCAATTTAAAATCAAATACCTATGAGAAATAAAATCGTTGCAGGAAACTGGAAAATGAATTGCAGCTTCGATGAGGCTGAGATGCTGGTCGATGAGATTCTTGACCGTCTGGAAGAACAGGAAGAGCTTGAATGCGAGGTGATTGTGTGTCCTCCGTTCCCCTATCTGGAGATGCTCACCGACATGGAGTTTGAGGAGCAACAGTTCAACGTGGGTGCCCAGAATTGCAGTGCTTACGAAAAAGGCGCCTATACCGGCGAGGTGTCGGCCAAGATGCTGCGTTCCCTCGATGTGGATTACTGCATCGTCGGCCATAGCGAGCGCAGGAAATACTTCGGGGAGACCAACGAGGTCCTTGCCGAGAAGATCAATCGTTTGATTGAGAACAACATGTCGCCCATCTATTGTGTGGGTGAGGTGTTGGAGGAACGCGAGGCCAACCGTCATTTCGAGGTGGTGAAGGAACAGCTGGAGAAAGGCTTGTTCCATCTCGACCGCGACGCCATCAACGATGTGGTCATCGCCTACGAGCCTGTGTGGGCCATCGGCACCGGCAAGACGGCCACGCCCGACCAGGCGCAGGAGATGCACGCCTTCATCCGCTCCCTCGTGAAAGAGCACTATGGCGATGCCGTGGCCGACGAGATCCGCATCCTCTACGGCGGCAGCTGCAACGCCAAGAACGCCACCGAGCTGTTCTCACAACCCGATGTTGATGGTGGACTCATCGGCGGCGCTTCCCTCAAGGCGGAAGACTTCGTCTCCATCTGTGTACAAGCCTCTCAAATCAAGGAGAAGGAATGAAAACCCTCGAATACACCTTTACCGCGCCGACATCGGACATCCAACACGATCTGTTGACGACGATGCTCGGCGACCTCGGCTTTGACTCCTTCATGGACGACGACTGCGGACTGAAAGCCTATCGCGATGCCGATGGGCGTGACGACCTTGCCGTGGAGGAGCTGCTGCGGATGGACGCCCTCAAAGGAGTCCATCTGCTCGCCGTCGAGGAGATGCCCGACAAAGACTGGAACGAGGTGTGGGAAGCCTCCTATAACCCCGTCGTCGTCAACGAGCGCTGCCGGGTGAGAGCCCCCTTCCACCAGCCCGACTCCAGCTTTGAGTTCGACCTCGTCATCGAACCCAAGATGTCGTTTGGCACCGCCAACCACGAGACCACAGCGCAAATCATCACCCTGATGCTGGAAACCGACTTCCAAGGCAAGGACGTGCTCGACATGGGCAGCGGTACCGCTGTGCTGGCCATCCTCGCCAAGAAACTCGGCGCCGCCCGTACCGTAGCCATCGACAACGACGAGTGGGCCTACAACAACGCCTTCACCAATGTCGCCCTCAATGGCATCGATGACATACAGATTGTTTTGGGTGATGCACAATCAATTGGTAATCAAATGTTTGATGTGATTTTGGCCAACATTAACAGAAACATCCTGCTGCGCGACATGACTTATTATGTGGAAGCCATGCGCTCCCAGGCCCGCATCTTCTTCAGCGGCTTCTATGAGGAAGACCTCGAAAGCATCCAAACGGAGGCCAAGCGTTTGGGACTACGCTATGTGCGCCACCTCTCAAGAAACCACTGGGTGGCGGCGGAGTTTGAAAAACCTTAATAGTATAGGAATGAAAAGGATCTTTACCCTGTCGGTCATCATGCTCGTTTTTTGCCTCACGGGTTTTTCCCAGCAAAAATATTTCCCGGAGGAGAAATCGGCTTTCTTTGAGCAGCTGAAGACCTATCTCGCCAGCTCTTCCTCCAAGGAGGACAAGGCTTCCGCCGAGGCCATGATGCAGGACTTTGAGAACGTGTGGAAGCAGGACTTTGGTCCGGACGACACGCAAAAGGCCATTGCTTTTTATGAGATGATGCATGCCAAAAGCGGTGCCCGTGCCTATTACAACATCTTCACTTTCACCGAAATGTTGATGGAAGCGCGCAAAAGCGGGATGGGACGTGACGACCTGCACCGCCTTCTTGCCTTTACGGTCAACAAGTTCCCCAACCGCCCCAACTACCTCGACAAGTACCTGAAAAGCTGCCGTGACCTCTTTGCCGACCGGGTGTTGGGCGAAAAAGGCGCCATGAAATGGATCGCCCATAACGCCCAGTTCCATTTTCCCAACGAAACAGAATTCCTCCTGGAAGTCGCCTCCTGTGACCTGATGCTGCAATCGCCTAAGGACCAGTCGGTCATCCACGACACCAAAGGTGTGTTCTCCATGGAAAAACACCTGTGGACAGGCCAAGGCGGACGGGTGGACTGGACACGCTTCAACCTCCCTGCCGACAAGGTGTATGGAATCGTCCATGACTACCAAATCGACCTCAATACCTCCACCTATTCTATTGATAATATTGATTTTTTCAATAAAAATATATTTAATTATTCATTTCCTTGCGCTTTCGAGGATGCCGTGACCAATGCGGCGCCCACCGACAAGACCGCTTACCCCAAGGCGATCGCTTTGGACAACAACTCCGGTTCCGCGACCCTCTTCGAGGGTTGTTCCTTCATTGGCGGGTTCGGCATGGTGGGCAACGCCATCAATGTGTTCGGTAGCGCCCAACACCCCGCCCAGTTTGTGTTTGAGTATCAAGGACGCACCGCGTTGCGTCTGCGCTCGAAACGCTTCATCCTTTCGAACGACAACTTGGTCTCCAACGAGGCCCAGGGGAGCATCTATCTCTACGACTCCCTTACCGGGTTGATGGACTCCATCTATCACAACGACTTGGGATTCCGTTACGACCACAAAAACGACTTGGTGTTGCTCTACCGCAAAGACAACGGCGTAGGGACGGGACCTTTCCACGACACCTACCACCAGTTTGACATCTTTCTCGAAGCCATCTATTGGAAAAGAAGCACCAACTTGATGGATTTCCGGCGTCTCGAAGGCACCAGTGGTGTGAGCGAAGGCTACATCTCCTCGGTGAGCTATTTCAGGAAAGCTGATTACCTGAAAATCCAGGCCTTGGACATGAAACACCCCATGGAGAACATCCAAAAGTTCATCAAGGCATTCGGCGACGGTGACACCTTTAATATTAATGACCTCGCGGCTTACCTGAAATATCCCCTCTCGCAAGTCACTTCGCTGATTCTTAATTTGCAGGCGGAGGGCTTTCTCGAATTCGACAAGGAGTCGCAGGTGGTGACAGTGCTGCAACGTTTCTACGATGTGCTGGAGTCGGACCACGAGAACTTCGACTTCGACGTGATTAAGTTTTATACCCGTGCCACAAACCGCCAGCCCAATGTCCGTTTGGTGCTGGGGCGTAACGACATGTTTGTGTTCGGCATCTACGACCCGCAGAGTGAGATGAATACTCCTTCGATTACTTTGAGCGACTTCAAGCATGTGCTCATCCTGCCCGACAATGGACGTATTGTGCTCAAGAGGGACCGTAACTTCAATTTCTCGGGATGCATCATGGCGGGCATGTATGAGTTTTTTACGAAGGATTGCCTTTTTGAATACGAGACCTTCTCCATCAACATGGTGCAGGTGGACTCGTTGCGCTTTTATGCGCGGTTCGATGGCAAGGTGTATCCCGTGGAAGGCACCTTGGAACGTCTCACCGGAGTGCTTCAGATTGACGAGAGCGACAACAAGTCGAGTGTCAGGAAGACCCCCGACTATCCCAAATTCGAGTGTCCCGGCTATGCCTACAAGTTTTACCGGAACATCAATGGGGGTGTGTTTGATTTCGACTTGCCTCAAGACTCCGTGCTGGACAAGGTGTTGGAGGGCAAGTTCTACTATTGTCTCGAACCTTTCTCGGTGCAAAGCCTCGACAATCTGAACAGCAAGGATGTCTCATTCAAGGGCCGTCTGGTGTCGGGGGGCATCTTCAACGACATTGCGGAGCCTTTGGTGGTGATGGAGGACCATTCGCTGGGCTTCAAACACGTGATTGGCGACGGCAGTCAGTCGAGCTACCCGATGTTCGGCGGCAAGGGCGGTTTCCATCATGAGATCTATCTCTCCAACGAGGGCTTTTTTGGCGCGGGCTCTTTGGAAGTCAAGACCTCGCTATACGAGGCGCCGCGTTTCGATTTCTATTTAGACTCAGTGACGGCGGCGGTGCAGGCCTTCACCATGCGGGAGAGCCTCTCGGGAACCCGGTTCCCCAAAGCCACCTGCGGACCTCTTGACCTGAAGTGGGATTTGACGATTCCCCAACTCTTCACCACGACCAACGACGAGCCTATCTGCTTGTACGACAGTACTTATTTCCGGGGCAAGACCATGCTTTCCGACGAGGGCTTTCTGGGCGACGGCATCCTGACGTTCGGATTGACCCGTTTCGAGTCGAAGTATTTCGACTTTGACGCCCGCTCTTTCGTGGCTGACTCCTCCGATTTCGTGCTCAACGACGAGGACGGCACCACCAAGGCTTTCCTCGCGGAGAACTACCGCTCCCATGTGGACCTCGCCGGGAAAAAAGTGCAGTTTGAA
Organism: uncultured Bacteroidia bacterium; assembly: GCA_902783365.1. Taxonomy (GTDB): domain Bacteria; phylum Bacteroidota; class Bacteroidia; order Bacteroidales; family F082; genus Limimorpha. The sequence continues at coordinate 8,701 of CACZQL010000106.1, forward strand.
TACTTGGACACCGAAAGCAACCTCGACTTCCCGCTCAACAAGTTCTACTGCTCCTTGCAGGAGGCGGAGTGGGACATGAAGAACAACAGCGTGCATCTGTTCAGCCCCGCGTCGATGGTCTCCTCCAAGTTCGTGTCGCTCCTGCCGGAGCATGACTCCCTGGAGTTCCTTTGCACCAACGCCGACTACGACATGAACGAGTATGTGATTCATGCCCACGAGGTGAATGTGGTGCAGGTGGCCGACGCCCTGGTCCACCCCAAAGACGCCAACCTCGACATCATGCGCAACGCAGAGATTGTACCCTTGGAGCATGCGTCCATCGAGGCTGACAGCGAACACCAGTACCACCGTTTCAAGGATGCCTCGGTGACCATCCACAGCCGTCACCACTACGAAGCCACAGCCGTCAAGGACTATCTGGACGGCCAAGGGGTGGCGACACCGGTGTTCTTCCATCACATCGCACCCGAAGAGGGTGTCACCGTCGCCCATGCCACGGTAACCGATTCGATGGAGTTCCTGCTGAGCCCCTATTTCGGCTTCAAGGGAGAAGTGACCTCCACGGCTACCGCGCCCCACGACTTCTATGAAGGCGACTTCCGCCTGACGCAACCCTGTCTCAAAGACACGGTGTGGTTCTCGTCGAGTGCTGTGGTCAACCCCGACTCGGTGTGCCTGCCTGTCAACATGGAGGTGGTCCATGCCAAACGCCAGGGCATTTGCAACGGCTTGTATTATGTGACGGGCAACGACGGTGGTTATAAAGTCCAGTTCCTGACCCCCAACGGCCCCGAGACGCTCCCCGTCACCATGCGTGACGGCCAGCTGACCTACGAGGCCGCCAACCATCGCTATCTGATTGCCGAGGACCAACGACCCGACCAATGGCTGGAGCTTACCGACCGTTGCGTGACCACCATGCACGGTACCTCCAACCTGGGCTTCGACGAAGGCTTGACCCAGTTTACTTGCTACGGCGACTACTCCTATTTCCCCAACGACAGCATGACGATCGAGGTGCTGAACATGCTGCGGGTGCCGGTATTCGACGAACAGACCCTGAAGGACATCGCGGACGTGTATCTCGCAGTGGAAGGGGAGGGAATGGACCTCACCAAGACCGAGTATCTTGATTTTGTACAGTTCGAGCAAGGTGATGAGGCCGCTGAGACAATGCGGCAGGCCATGGAGCTTACGGGTTATCCCGAAATCGCCCCGAAGAGTTTCTACGACCAAACCCTCGTGATACCCTCATTGAAAATGGTGTGGAACCCAACCCTTCGTGCCTTTGTCTCCGTGGGAAAGATCGGCATCGGAAGCATTGGAAGGAACATCGTCAACAAGTACGTTGATGGCTATGTGGTCTTCGACAAACGTCTCGGCAATATCACATATTTCTTCCAAAACGACCTGTTTATGACCTATCTCAGCTACAACTGCGGCGATGCCCAGCTGCAAGTGCATGCCACCTGGGGCACGGTCAACGCCCGCCTCTCCGACATGAAGGAGAAGAGCCGCAGTGTGAAGTCGGGACAACAACGGTTTGAATATGTGGTGACCCCCTACGAGGCCGTTACCGATTTCCTCAGCCGATTGAAGCGCGCCAATGTAAGGTGAAAGGTGAAAGGTGAGAGGTGATAAATAGAGAAAAAATAATTAAAAACGATGGGGTAACGTTTTTTTTTATATTTTTACAAGTTCAAATGGAAGGAATAATAGTATCAGATAATCAAATAAATACATAAAAGAATGAAATTCATTGTATCAAGTTTAAAGCTTTTGAAGAATCTTCAGGCCATGAGTGGCGTGATTGGATCCAACAACACTTTGCCCATCTTGGATGACTTCCTGTTCCAGTTGGATGACAACGGCTTGAAGATTACCGTGTCGGACTTGGAGACCACCATGACGGTGGCCATGCAGCCCGACATGAAAGAAGGCGCCGGCAGCGTGACCATCCCCGCCCGCATCCTTCTTGACATCTTGAAGAACTTCCCCGATGTTCCTGTGACGGTGGATATCGCCGATGACACTTTGGCCGTGGTGCTGCGCGCCGGTGATGGTCAGTACAAACTTTCGGGTCACAAGAGCGACGAGTTCCCGCAGATTCCCGTCATGGACAACACCTCGGCCTGGGATGTCCCCGCCGATGTGCTTGCCAATGGTTTCGAGAAGACCGTGTTCGCCACTGGCAACGACGAGATTCGTCCCATCATGTCGGGTGTTCTCATGGAGATGAAAGAGAATTACCTCACCTTCGTCGCTACCGACGCCCACAAGCTCGTGCGCTACAGAAGGATGGACGTCAAGTCGGATGTCATGGCCTCCTTCATCATGCCCAAGAAACCTATCAACCAGCTGAAAAATATCCTTGGCACCATGGCCGACGAGCCGGTGCATGTGGAGTTCAACAGAACCAACGCCTCCTACGTGTTTGGCGACTACAAGCTGGTGTGCCGTCTCATCGAAGGCCATTATCCCAACTATGAGGCCGTGATTCCCGCCAACAACCCCAACCAGCTGGTCATCGACCGCCAGTCGTTCCTGTCGGCCATCCGTCGTGTCGCTGTGTTCTCAAGCAAGGCCACCCATCAAGTGCGATTCAAAATCAACGGTCAGGAAATCATGCTGACCGCCGAGGACATCGACTTCTACAACGAGGCCAAGGAACGTCTCACTTGCAGCTATACTGGCGACGACATGGAAATCGGCTTCAACTCCCGTTTCTTCCAGGAGATGCTCAACAATATCGACACCCCGGAGGTGAAGCTTGAGATGTCGGCTCCCAACCGCGCTGGCATCCTCACTCCCGTCAACAACCCCAATGAGGAAGAGGACATCCTCATGCTGTTGATGCCGGTGATGTTGAATGGGTAGAAGGCAGAAGACAGAAGACAGAAGACAGAAGGCAGAAGACAGAATCTTGTATTCCGACTTCTGTCTTCTGTCTTCTGTCTTCTTTTATTCTCAGTCCTTCTTCGGTCCAGCGGCGACGAGGGCTTTGCCTGCGTCGTTGGTGGTGAACTTCTCGAAGTTCTTGATGAAGCGCGAGGAGAGGTCTTGGGCTTTCTCTTCCCACACCTGCGGGTTCTCGTAGGTGTCGCGCGGGTCGAGGATCTTGGGATCCACACCGGGCAGGGCGGTAGGCACCTCGAAGTTGAAGTGCGGGATCATCTTGGTCGGGGCTTTCTCGATGGATCCGTCCAAGATGGCGTCGATGATGCCGCGGGTGTCCTTGATGGAGATACGTTTGCCGGTGCCGTTCCAGCCGGTGTTGACGAGGTAGGCCTTGGCGCCGCTCTGTTCCATGCGTTTCACCAGCTCCTCGGCGTATTTGGTCGGATGCAGCTCAAGGAAGGCTTGTCCGAAGCAGGCGCTGAAGGTGGGGGTGGGCTCGGTGATGCCGCGCTCGGTGCCAGCCAGTTTGGCGGTGAAACCGCTCAGGAAGTAGTACTTGCACTGCTCGGGGGTGAGGATGCTGACAGGGGGCAGCACGCCGAAAGCGTCGGCGCTGAGGAAGATCACGTTCTTGGCGGCGGGACCCGACGAGATGGGACGCACGTTCTTGACAATCTTCTCGATGTGCTCGATGGGGTAGGAGACGCGGGTGTTCTCAGTGAC
>CACZQL010000107.1 GCA_902783365.1 uncultured Bacteroidia bacterium
GGCCTCGGAGAAGGCCAGGATGGCCTTGTAAAGGTTGTTTCTTTTTTGATAAAAACGTCTCTTGGTCCAATGCTGTTGGCCGTTCTCTGTGTATTCGTTATAAGCTCTGGTGCTGTCCACAAAGGGGTCGAAGAAATTCTCGAGGTTCCAAAAAGCCACCATCACCGTGTCGTAGCTTGGGGTTTGTGCCAGGCAGGCATGAAGCGTCGCAAACAGTAAAGCATTCAGAATCAATAAGAAATATTTTTTCATAAATATAAAATTATAACATACAAAGATATAAAAAATAATTTACATACTAAAACATTGCGGATATATTTTTTTTTCTTAATTTTGCAATTTAGAACTATGAATCGTATTTTTCAGCTTAACGATGACGATTGCAACTTCCCGTCGGCTTTGATGGCCAACAAATACGGGTTGTTGGCATTTGGGGGAGATTTGTCGCCCAACCGCCTGATTGTGGCCTACGCCAACGGCATCTTTCCTTGGCCCAACGAGGAGGGGTTTCTGTTGTGGTGGTCGTTGAATCCCCGTTTGGTGATGCGGCCTGGGGAGATGAAGGTTTCCAAGTCGCTGCGGCACACCCTTCGTTCGGGCCGTTACGAATGCCGCATCGACACCGACTTTGAAGGGGTCATCAGGCATTGTGCCGAGACTCCGAGGGAGGGGCAGGATGGCACCTGGATCACCGATGAGATGTTGGAGGCTTACATTGCAATGCACCGTTTGGGCTTGGCCCACTCGTTTGAGACCTATTGCGAGGGTGAGTTGGTGGGCGGTCTTTACGGGTTGGCTTTGGGACAGTTGTTTTGTGGCGAGTCGATGTTCCACACCATGAGCGACGCTTCCAAGTGCGCGTTTTGGCATCTGCACCAGTTTTTGCTGGCTCATGACTTCAAACTCATTGACTGTCAGCAAGAGACGGGGCATCTGATGAGTCTGGGGGCCTACTCCATCGACTTGAAAGCTTATCTCGACGAGATTGCGGGCCTGGTTCAGGCGCCCACCCTCAAGGGCAACTGGGGCGACGGCACTGCGGGACAATACTATTTGAAAATCAACCAATCCGGCGAGGCGCGCTTCAGGGTCTATAACCTGGACGCCGACCTGGCCTTAAATACAGACGAATGATGGAACTTGAAGACAAAATCAAAGAGGCGGCTCTTATCTTAAAAGGAGCCAAGCGCATTGTGGGTTTCACCGGGGCAGGCACCTCGGCGGAGAGTGGTATCCCGCCTTTCAGGGGCGAGGGTGGCATCTGGAACAAGTACGACCCCAATGCACTCAACATTGAGTACTACTACCGGCACACCCAGGACTCGTGGGACATTATCCGCGAGGTGTTCTACAACTATTTCAACAGCAAGGATGTGAAGCCCAACCCCGGCCATGAGGTCTTGGCCAAATGGGAACAAGAAGGCCGTCTGAGCTGTGTCATCACCCAAAACATCGACGACCTGCACACTGTGGCTGGCAACAAAACCGTGTTTGAGTTCCATGGCAACATGTCGCGTTTTGTTTGCACCAAATGTGGGAGAAAGTACCAGGCCAAGGAGATGAAGATGACCTCCACCCCGCCCCATTGCGAGCATTGCGGCGGACTGCTGAAGCCCGATTTCATCTTCTTCGGCGAAGGCATCCCCGAGGACGCCTATTACGGTTCCGTCAAAGCCGCTGAGAACTGCGACGCCTTTGTCATCATCGGCACCTCCGGACAGGTGAGTCCCGCCAACATGATTCCCGGCATCGCCAAGCGCAGCGGTGCCAAGATCATCGAGATCAACCGCGAGCCTTCCACCTACACCGACTATATCACCGACATCTATCTCAAAGGCAAGTCGGGCGAGATCCTGCCCAAGATTGATGCGCTGATGCATCAATAAGCGCCGACATGGGTGAGGCACAAAGTGCCTTTGGCCGCTACGAGCCTGATCCGTAACTTCTCCATTTCCACCGGTTCGAAACGTACCAAGCGTTTATAACCGATGGTGGTGAGTTCCTCTTGGATTTCGATGGGCAGCCATTTCCCGTTGGCGTAACGCGAGAGGGTAAACTGCTTCACGTTTTGTCCCAAGGGGATGTATTCCTGAAGCATCACCCGACTGACCACTGTGGGGTTGGGAAACTCGAACACCAATTCCGCTTTATTGATGCCATCCTCTGTGGCCCAATAATGCGTGTATTCTTCATCCAACACATACTGAGCGCTGAACCTATTGGAACGGGTGTTGCTTGCCTGCACCTTGCAGTCTTTCAGTAAATTATACGCAAACTCTTGTTGCAGCGACTGGTACCATCGCACCGCGTTGGCCGAGTCCACCGAGGGAATCTTTCCCTCTTTGTTGACGGGGAAGTTCAGCAGCAGGTTGGCGTTACGTCCCACGCTTTGGTAATAGAGCTCCATGAGTTGTTCCGGGGTTCTCACTTTGGCGTCCTCGTTTTCGTGATAGAACCATCCTGGTTGGATGGACACATCGACTTCGGCGGGGAGCCATGCCTCGCCATCGGCAAAGCCTCGCGCGAGAGTCTTGGTATTGTTGAGGCTTTCATAGTCAGGGTGATACATTGACCAAAGGGTCGTCCCTGCCCTCCCCTGCTCGTTGCCGATCCAGCGCAGCGTAGGTACCGTGCCTCCGAAGATGGCCGCCTCCGGGTTGTATTTCCAAACGATGTCGCGGGCTTTTTCGTAATCATAATAGTGTTCCGCCGTGATGGCGCGCGTCTCGTTGGCGCCGCCATACCAGCCGTCACCCCCGTTGGCGCCGTCGAACCAGAACTCGAACAGCTCCCCGTATTGGCTGGCAAGTTCCTCAATTTGTTGATGATAGAGACCAACATAGCCTTCTCTGCCATATTCCGCCTGGTGCCGGTCCCAAGGTGAGCAATAGATGCCGAACTTCAGGCCATGTTTGTGACAGGCGTCGGAAAGCTCACGGACCAAGTCGCCTTGGCCGTTTTTGTAGGGGGAGTTTTTGATGGAGTAATCGGTGGTTGCCGTGGGCCAGAGGCAGAATCCGTCGTGGTGTTTGGCGGTGAGGATGACCCCTTTCATGCCGCAGGCTTTGAGGGTGAGGACCCATTGCTCGCAGTCGAGGTCAGAGGGATTGAATGTGGAAGCAGGCGTATCACCATAGCCCCACTCCATGTCGTTGAAGGTGTTGAGTCCGAAGTGGATAAAGGCGTAGGTCTCGAGCTGTTGCCATTCGAGCTGTTGCTTTGAGGGAACAGGGAGGCTTCTCTCCGGCCTGCCGACGCAGGAGGCCAAGAGCATGAGCCAAGGAAGGAAGAAAAAAAGTCTGTGTCTCACAACAATTATTGCTTTACAAATTTTTGAGTCTCACCATGGGTGCGAAGCAGATACAACCCTTTGGGCAAGTCGTTGACAACGACCCTGTTCACCCCGTTTTTGACGGGCATGGTCTTGACAGTCTTTCCGTTCACGTCGATGATTTCCGCCTGGCGGTCTTCTTGATTCACAAACACATCAATATAGTCATCGGCGGGATTGGGGCACACACGAAGTGAGGGTTCCATGACAGTCTGTTCCGAGTTCCCTGTCACCAGGACGTCGGAATGGGCTTCAATCACCGATTCGATGGTTCGGCTGCACACGGCGCAGAAGGGATAGTAGTCGCGCATCATGCAATGCTGTTGCGGGCGATACATTCCCTGAGCCAGGTATCCTGCCCCTTGGAAAGCCCCCACCGTGTTATAATACTGCGAGGTGTTGGGAGTTGGAATCGGTGTGCCGGGAGCCACCAGGTCGGCCCATTTCGACTCGAAATCCACCAGCGTCGTCAGGTTGGGTTCCCAGGGTTCCACGTTCAGGTTATAGAGCAAGCCCAAAGGGTTGTCCTGCTCCACGTATTCGTCGCCCAAGCCGGCGAAGGCGTGGCCGAATTCGTGGATGATGACACTGGAGGACGACATGTTGCCGGCAGTGCTCATCGAGTAATAGTTATAGAATCCCCCTCCCCCATATTGGCTGCTGTTGACCAGGATGTAGATTTGGTCGTATGGCGCGTTAGCGGCCACATCTTTCACGGAGAAATAATTGCGGGTGGTGCAATAGCGGTCGATGTAAAAGGTATAGAAATGCGCGTTGAGGATGGTGCGCACCCAAGTGTGTGAGGCGGGGATGTCAACGCCGCTTTCCTCGGAGGGGGCCAGCACGGCGCGGAAATTGAAATCGTTGATATGGCTTGCGAACGGCTCCTCTTGAGTAAACACATCTACAAGGCTTTGGCAATGTTGCAAAAACTGGGGCATCTCGTCGGCGGTGTAGCCTTCGGGCAGGATCACGATGTCCACTTTGCTTTCGGGCGTGCCGTTGACCATCACCTCTTGCACCGGGAACACGTAGCGTTGCTCGGTGGTGTTGAACATTTCGTCAGGGTCATAGAGTTTTGAAAAGACTTCTTCGAACTCACCGTTGAAATTCCTGTTTTCAAGAATGACGTACGCTTCGTTCCGTGGCAGCGGCATACTCACCGATTCTTCGTAGCAGCGTTCCATGACAGTGGCTTCGTCGGTCGTTTGCCATTCGCTGAACAGGGTGTTGTAACCTCTTGAATAGATGAGGGTATTTGTTTGGGCATCAATCACTTTCATCCTATTGGTGCCATAGTTGAAAGGGTCGATCAGATTGACTTTGGAGCCGCCGAAGTGGGGTTCGATGACAAAACGTTCAAACACATAGTGCGCGTTGTCGGAGGTGCCGCATTGGAAGACATCCATGCGCAGCGAGCCTTCGTCGAGGAAGTACTGTTCAAAGTTGATGTTTTGCGCTCTCGAAGCCATCGAAAACGTGAGTGCGAAGAGCATCAGGATCGTCAACTGTTTTGTCATTTTCAACACCCTGAATCCGTGTCGGGCGCAACTTCAAAATTTAATCTTTCAAACACCCGACAGGGACAACCATCACGCCATCCGTTCTCAAATAGGCATATTATCCGACAGCTGTCCTACACCCACAGAATTATTGCTTGCAAAGTTAAGCATTTCTTTGAATGTAAAAGATTTTTTTTCGCAACATTTGGTTATTTGGCGCCATACGGACAACACTAAATTACATCCATGAAGCGTCAATTTGGCTTTCTTCATGTTGTCGGTTTCCACCTGCATTTCTTCTTTTTTGCGGGTGTGGTCTTGTTCGCGCTGGTGCTTCTCCACCTCGGCTTTGTCGTCGTCAATGATTTCACCTTTCATCAGAAGCATTAGAGATTTCCTCCAGCACCCCTTCTAGCGTACCCAAGCCTTCGTCTATGATGTCGCCAATGCCATGGAAGAATCCTGACACCTTGGCTTCGCTGCGGACCACTTCATATTTAGTCATCAGCTTCGCCACTTTGCGCCGGTCTTCAGAAGTGAATTCCTCGGCATACTTTTCATAATCTTCGGCAAAAGCGGTCATTCTTTCATCGGCACGTTGCCAGTCAGTTTCACTAAAATCTTGATAATCTTGTTCCACAGAATTCACAAATCTCTCCAGTGTCGAGACGTAAGTTTTTTTTGAAAAACCTGTCTTGCAGGAATTTGCAGAGATGACCACCAACATGGCGAGCAACAGCATTGTCAATATTTTTTTCATTTTTCAATACCCTGTTTTTGTGTCGGGCGCAACTGCTAATTATACTGTTAATCGTCTATTTTCCAAAAACTTCTTTGAGTGCCTCCACCAATGAGTCAAGGGTGTCACCACCGAGGTTCAGCTTCTCTATCTTAAGATTTTGCAAGGCAGCGGGCAAGTTCTCAGCCATGATGATGCGGTGGTCTTTCTTCATGTTGTCGGTTTCCACCTGCATCTTCATGCTAGCGATGTCAAGTTTGTCCAGTTCCACTTCCAGCTGCTTTTTCTTCAGTTCCAATTCGGCTTGCAACGCTTGCAATTTTTCCTCTTCGGCAAGGGTCTGGTGCTGCTCAAGCATTTGGTTGCGTTTGTATTCCTCTTCTTCCTTGAAGAGTTCCCACTTGCGGGTCATCTCCTCCTTTTTGCGGGCATGATCCTGTTCACGCTGGTGTTTTTCCACCTCGGCCTTGTCGTTGATTTCGTGAAGTTGCAGTTGTTTCCTGCGTTCGCGGTCGGCAATCTCGCTCTGCTGTTTGATGATTTTGGTTTGGTCACCGACATGGATGCGCTGTTCCTCGATTTGTTTTTCGGTCTCAATGGTGTTCGTTTCGGCTTCAAGGCGCACTGCATTGCGGAACCGGGCCTGCATGTTGTCGAAGAGGGTCTTCGACTGGATTCTCACATTTTTGATTTCGATGGTGTCCACCACAATGCCCCATTGCTCGGAGATGTATTCCAGCTCTTTTTTAAGCTGAACAATGATGGTCCCGCGTTTGCGCAGCACTTCCTCAATGGTCATGTTGGCCACCATGTGGCGTATGGCCGACTCCACCACGTCCTTAAGGAAGACACTGACTTGCTCCATCGTATCATTCTCCGTGTTGAAGTCGAAATGCTGGTAGATCTTTTTGGGGTCACCGACTTTCCAGATGGCGAAGCCGCTGACCTCGACACCTTGGTTCTCCTTGCTGATTTGGTCGGCCACAAAGGTGATGTTCTTTACATTGCCAGGGATAATCACATACTGGATGCGTGGCGTGCAGAAGAAGCGGAAGCCGCGTCCCTCTTTGATGATGTTGCCATTCTTGAAGACGATGGCATAGTCAGACGGGTTGACTGTTACATAATGGTAGTTGTTCATGGTCGATTTTTTATTTAATTGGTTTATTCTGAATAAGATATATTAGACGGATTACCGAAATCCATAATTTCCCACACTTTCATTACAGAGAACAAATGCATACAATATGGTTTTTGCCGATTGTCAGCCAAAATCGGTAAACGTGCCGACGATCGTGCTTTTGTCCAGTCGATGAGGAAATGAGTTCCCCATTCCACTGCCATGGCAAGCAAAACAGCTTTCCAAGAAATCGCCCAAAGCAGCAGGCAAATCGCCATCAACCCGGCATGGATGGCCGCGTGCAACATGATGGGCAACGGATTCCTCCCATCTGACTTAGCCCGAATCATCTTCGGAGTAGTGAGGCAGAAGTCGGACAGATAGTGGCAGACAAGGAGGAAAATAAGTAATACATTCTCCCACACGATTTCCACTTCATTTACAATGCTAAATGGCAAATTTACATACTGTTCCTAATTAATAGAGGGTTGAAGCGTAAGTTTTAGTCAAACCAACAGCGTTTTTTTTTCATTCGTCACCACTTTTTTCTTTTTTATTAGTACGTTCGTGTTATTATCCAAAACAAGTTATAGGAGGCATGAGCCATTTGGCTGTTTTTTCCTTTTGTTGTTAGTTCTGGTGGATGGGCCGAACATTTATTTAATGTTTGTAAACATAGGTTAGTATAGTCTTTAGGCGTTGACAAATGCCATTGAAATATTGCTTTTCCTCTCCTTCGGGCATGGCATGATACCTTTTTACAGCTTCAGTGAAGATACCATCTATCCGTTTCTTCTCGGGATATAGTTTTTGCTTTTCCATTATTGCAACGACTTTCTCCATACGGTCCATGTCAAAGTCTGTAACAAGCATTGTCTCCAGCTCATTCGCGAATCTGTCAATCAGCGCATTTAGAGGAATGCTTTCCTGATAAGAATCGAAATGTTCCATCAAATCATCAATTTCCACATCCATAGTGATATTACGGCGTAACACGAGTATCGAAGCGTCGTCATCATCGGTAGTAGTCAGTTTACGGATGGCGCCCTCCAAGCCAGCCTCGTTTAGCAACGCCTCTATGTCATTGTTAAAAGACGAGGAGTTATACATGCCGTCGGAACAGAGGATGATGCTATCACCCGGAAGGAACCCGAAAGAGCCTGTATGGAAATCGCAGCCGCGGTCACCAATGGCACTGTTGATAGGGGTAGCCGAAACCACTGCGCCATGGTCAGTATAGAGTTTACCATTCACTTTGATGTTAACCGGCTTACCATGGTCATCTTTAGTCACTTGAACTAAGCCGTCTGCTTTTCTATATCGATAAATACGGGTGTCCCCTACATGGAGCCATGTCACTTTTTCTTCACTTTTATACCAGACGACGGCACAGAAGCAGGCCATATCGTTATCTACCGCCAAAATTGGATCGATCTCACAGCAAAACTTTGACAGCGTTTCTGTAGCCAGCACTTTGTGGCCATTCAACGCCATACGGCATTTCTCCAAAAACAGGTCACAGGTGGTTTTTGAAGCTCGTGCGTCGTCGGCGCAACTGCCCACGCCATCAGCCAAAGCCAATACCACACAACCTGCTTCATCAATCCACCCACAACAATCACCATTATGCTCGAAGTTTTCTTTTTTTCGGCCTTTTTCTGTTTTTGACTCAATTTGATAATTCATCATATCTATCTGTTAATAATTTGGGTTTTAAATTAAGAATCAATCTCATATACTTTTCACATCAAAACCGGTTGGCTCTATCATTGACGGATCGCGGAAATAAATGACTCCACGAAAACACTCAAAGGCATCAGGAGCGATTTCCACGACCCCATCTGGAATCAACAAGTCCTTATACATGCCACCGCCACAACGATAATCCCAAGATAGACAATGACGGAAAGCGCCGCTTCCGATGGAAGTAACCGTAAAGGGAATTGTCGTGGCCTTACATCCCACAATCAACTGGTTGGTGGCCGTTTCGATAATGGCATTGCATCCTTCCCGGCTATCATAATGGAGGTTCCTCTCTGCCACCCTAATGGATAACAACTCCAAGCCGCCCCAGAGGTCATCGGTATTGATGGTTTCCACGTTTTCAGAAATGTATAGAGAAGGATGCATGCCCACATCCCCAAGGCGGACTTCTAATACCGGATAGCGTTTGCCTTCAAATACAAGCCAAGCGGGAATGTAAATATCGCAGGTTGTTGAGCGACAGCCCGTCACGACGAGGCCGTCACCAGCATCGTTCAATTGATAAATCAGATCAGCACCCATCTCGCGGTCAATCATTCTTTGCGTCGCCTTCAGGAGCATCATATCGTCAACATGCCCCCAAAACACCAAATCGTCGTGGATAAGATCGATGCGTTTGAAGTAGTAGTTCAACGCCCAATTGGCAGCCTTCGCATGTTCTTTGTAAAAGTTATCCTCTTTGTATTGAAGGTAAAAATCATACAATGGGTTTATCATCCTCAATGCGTTTGAATTTGCTTGATTATCATCGTTTTCACGCAAATCTCTGACCATCTGTTCCAGCATCTCATCTGGTATGATCGTTCCAACGATTTCTTCCATTGTCTCATTGTAATCGTTCACTTTCAACATACGATCTTCGGTAAGCAAAATGAACAGTGTCACCTTGTCTTTTTCCTTCCTGTTCAGGATGGAGGCACAATACGAAAGCAACTTTTCAACCAGCGACGATTTCCCCATGCAAGCAATGAATATCCCTTCAATAAACTGCGAGAGGCTCATCGATAAGGCGTCCCTTAACAATTTGGTGGCATCATCGTATATATAAAAGTTATTGCAATAGCAAACTGCCTCCTCATCGGTTATCAGTCCAAGCCCTCTCATTGCCTCTACAAGCACTATATCGGCATCCTCATACCATATTTTTTGGTCAACGTTGCGACCTGCCAGCAATTCTTCAAGCAAGTGGATAAAAGAGTCAAGCACAATTTCCTTCCTTGGATACCTCTTTTCCAACTCGGGATATATCAATGTTTCCCCCAGTCTGGCCACTCCTTCGGAACGCCATTTGTCAATTTTAGCCATGATGCCTTCCAATGAGTACCAGTACCGTTTGGTACAATCCCTAAAGGCGTTATACTCATCTCTCCATCTCTGTATCACATCGACGCCATGAACAAGTTCATGGGCAATCACTCGTTTGGGATTGCAGTATTGCGTGTCTTCAGTATAATGTATGATAGACTTTTCTATTCGGATGCGAATACAGTTATCTTTAGAACTGAGATACCTTCCCAGCACTCCCTCTTCCAAATAATTCACAAACACCTGAATCGTCTCGGGTTTTTCCCTTTTCAGGAAGTCATTGTACAGGTGATCTGATGCCTCGGCCACATAATGGCGAAGGAGTTTAATGCCGTTTTTATCCAGTCCGCCCGCACCGCGTTTGGTGGTTTCGTCGATGATTTCAATTTTCACCCGTAGAATAATTATTTTGGAGCAAAGTTAGTAAATTTTTGGGAATTCCATGACATAGAAAAATCACCAAACGCATATCGCAGTCATTCAATCTTTGACTATAGTGCGTCCCGATGTTTGAACCACGGATGGCCTGGGTTAAGGTGGTTCTCGTTTGCGGGTTAGTGTTGCAAAATTAGACAATTTTTTTCATTATAGTCACAGATTGGTGATTTATCGTTATTTTTGTGTTGCGGCCGGACGAGGAAACGGGCTCTGCTGGGGAGCAACCCGTCAGCAACAAGGCCGCGCCATAGCTCGTCGCCCGTTTCGCAAGGGTTAAGGTACACGTACTCTTGCTTCACGCTGCGCCATAGCCGCTCGATGAAGATATCGTCCAAGGCACGGCCACGGCTGTCCATGCTGATGGTGACGTCGTTGCCC
>CACZQL010000108.1 GCA_902783365.1 uncultured Bacteroidia bacterium
CCCGATGTTCATCGCCGCTGTGGGTGTGCTCCTTTCATTAATAGGTATCTTCCTGGTCCGTACCAAAGAGAACGCCGGCATGAAGGAACTGCTGGGCGCCCTCTCGCGCGGTACCAACACCGCCGCCGTGCTCATCGCCGCGGCAACCTTCGGCATCTTTGCTTGGCTGTTCGGCACCGAAACCAACCAATGGTGGCAGGTGTCGCTGTCGGTGGTCGTCGGTCTGCTGGCTGGCGTGATCATCGGCAAAGCCACTGAATACTACACTTCACAGAGCTACAGACCCACCCAGAAGGTGGCCGAGAGCTCCAAGACGGGTCCCGCCACCGTGATCATCTCCGGTCTGGGTCTCGGTATGCTCTCCACCGCCATCCCGGTGGTCACCGTGGGCGTGGCCATCATCCTGGCCTACCTCTGCGCCAATGGCTTCCATATTCAGTTCACCGCCCAGAACCTCTCCATGGGCCTCTACGGCATCGGCATCGCTGCCGTGGGTATGCTCTCCACCCTGGGCATCACCCTGGCTACCGACGCTTACGGCCCCATCGCCGACAACGCTGGCGGCAACGCCGAGATGAGCGGCCTGGAACCTGAGGTCCGCAAACGCACCGACGCCCTCGACGCCCTCGGCAACACCACCGCCGCCACCGGCAAGGGCTTCGCCATCGGCTCCGCCGCCTTGACCGCCCTCGCCCTGCTGGCTTCCTACGTGGAAGAGATCAAGATCGCCCTGGAGCGCGTGGCAAGCAACGCCTCCACCGGCCTCGCCAAGGTGACCGACTCGGTCTCCTGGACCGTGGACCAGATCCGTAGCGCCTCGTTGATTGACTTCATGGAAGCCTACAACGTCAACCTGATGAACCCCGTCGTTCTGGTGGGCGTGTTCATCGGCGCCATGATGGCCTTCGTGTTCTGCGGCATGACCATGAACGCCGTGGGCCGCGCCGCTCAGAAGATGGTGGAAGAGGTGCGCCGTCAGTTCAGCACCATCAAGGGCATCCTTGAAGGCAAAGCTGAACCCGACTACGAGCGCTGCGTGGGTATCTCCACCAAAGGCGCCCAGCACGAGATGCTGCTGCCCTCCATCCTCGCTATCCTCGTCCCGATCCTCACGGGCGTCATTCTCGGTGTCCCCGGTGTGATGGGCCTGCTCATCGGCGGCCTCTCCGCTGGCTTCGTGATGGCTGTGTTCATGGCCAACTCGGGCGGTGCCTGGGACAATGCCAAGAAATATGTGGAAGAAGGCAACTTCGGCGGTAAAGGCTCCGACAACCACAAGGCCACCGTCGTGGGCGACACCGTCGGCGACCCGTTCAAAGACACGTCAGGTCCTTCGCTCAACATCCTTATCAAGCTGATGAGCATGGTCTCCATCGTGATGGCCGGTCTCACCGTCGCTTTCCACCTGCTCTAATCACTACTCAACACTCTAACTACAAGGAGGATGACGCAAATGTCACCCTCCTTGTTTTTTATTCGGATGTTTTTTTGCAAAATTCCCCCAACTCTCCCAAAAACTCCTTATCTTTGTACTGTATTCTTCCTTCTTTCTTCTAACTTCTAACTTCTTAAAACATAGCATGTTCCTTATCTTCGATACCGAGACCACCGGCCTCCCAAAAGTAAACAACGCCCCACTGACCGACTTCGACAACTGGCCCCGACTGGTGCAGCTTGCCTGGCAGCTTCACGACGACAAAGGGCGCCTCGTTGAGAACCAGAATCTGCTGGTGAAACCCGACGGATTTGTCATCCCCATCGACGCCAAGATGGTGCATGGCATCTCCACCGAGCATGCCATGAAACACGGCCTGCCCCTCCATGAGGTGCTGGACCGCTTCCTTCAGGCTGCTTCGCACGCCAAATACCTCGTGGGACACAACATCGGTTTCGACCTTTGCATTGTGGGCTGCGAGCTGCTGCGCGACCGAGGGGAGAACCCGCTCCGCCAATGGCCTTACATCGACACCTGTACCGAGAAAACCGCCGAGTTCTGCAAGCTCCCGGGCGGCAAAGGCGGACGCTTTAAACTGCCACGACTCAACGAATTCCATCAAATCCTCTTCGGCACCTTGTTCGAATCCGCCCATAACGCCTCCGCCGACGTGCAGGCCACCGCAAGGGTATTCCTCGAACTGGTCCGCATCGGCGTGCTGGGAAGGGAAGAGATTCATGAACCTGAACAGTTCTTCATGGACTTCCGCGATGCCAACCCCAGTACCATCCAACCCGCCGATATCGTGGTGACCAGCAACTACGATGAAGAAGAAGCTCAGGAAGAAAAACTGGAAGAACAACGCGAACAAGGCAATTACGTGCCCAAACACTTCACCCACCTCCATGTCCACTCGCACTACTCTATCCTCGACGGCATGTCGAAAGTGCCCGACCTCGTGGCGAAATGTAAACGCTACGGGATGTATAGCCTCGCCTTGACCGACCATGGCAATATGTTCGGTATCAAGGACTTCGCCGATACCGTGAACAAAGAAAACGGCAAAGTGAAAGATGCCATCAAGGAACAAAAAGCCATCTTGGAAAACCCGGAAGCTTCCGAAGAGGATAAGACATCGGCCCAAGCTAAAATCGAGGAGCTGAACCAACAGTTTTTTAAGCCGATTTTTGGCATCGAGACCTACTGCGCCCCCGTCAGTATCAACAAACGCGAAGGCCGACAGGACCGTGGATGGCACCTTATATTATTAGCGAAAAACAAGCAAGGCTATCACAGCCTCTGCAAACTCAGCTCCATCGCCTATACCGAGGGCTTTTACTATAACCCCCGCATCGACCACAGCCTCCTCGAGAAATACCACGAGGGACTGATTTGCTGCTCGGCCTGCCTCGGCGGTGAGCTCCCGCAAAAAATCATGAACGGCGACATGGTCGGCGCCGCGCAAACCGTGATGTGGTTCAAGAACCTCTTCGGCGACGACTATTATATTGAACTTCAACGCCATAAAACCGATAAACCAGGGGGCGATACCCAAGTGTATGAACGCCAAAAGGAAGTCAACAAAGTACTGATCGATCTGGCGCGCAAGACCAACACCAAGATCATCTGCACCAACGACGTCCACTTTGTGGAGGAGGAACACGCCGAAGCCCACGACCGCCTGATCTGCATCAGCACCGGCAAGGACCTCGACGACCCTACCCGTATGCATTATACCAAACAGGAGTGGCTCAAAACCCCCGCCGAGATGGGCGCCATCTTCTCCGACCTTCCTGAAGCCCTTGAGAACACCCAGGAAATCGTGGATAAGGTGGAAAGCTACAGCATCGACTCCGACCCGATCATGCCCGTGTTCCCCATCCCGGAAGACTTCGGCACCGAGGAGTCCTATCGCCAAAAGTTTACCGAAGAAGACCTCTTCAACGAGTTCACCCGCGACGAGCATGGCAACGTGATCATGACCCAGGAAGAGGCCGAGAAAAAAATCAAGAAGATGGGCGGCTACAACCGCCTGTACCGTATCAAACTGGAAGCCGACTATCTCGCCAAGCTGACCTGGGAAGGCGCCAAGATGCGCTATGGCGAAGAACTCACCAAAGAGCAGAAGGAACGCATCAATTTCGAACTCCATGTGATGAAGACCATGGGATTCCCCGGCTACTTCCTCATCGTGAGCGACTATATCCGCGCGGCACGTGAGGAATTGGGTGTCTCAGTGGGCCCCGGACGTGGCTCCGCCGCTGGCTCTGTTGTGGCTTACTGTCTGAAAATCACCGACCTGGACCCCCTGAAATACGACTTGCTGTTTGAGCGTTTCCTGAATCCCGACCGTATCTCCCTGCCCGATATCGATGTCGATTTCGATGACGATGGCCGTGGCCGTGTCCTCGACTGGATCACCAAAAAATACGGCAAGGAGAAAGTGGCCCATATCATCACCTACGGCACCATGGCCTCCAAATCGGCCATCCAGGACGTGAGCCGCGTGCAAAACATCCCCCTGTCCGAAGTAAGCAGAATCAAAAGCTTCATTCCCGACCGCAGCTTCCCCGACAATATCAAAGACGAAAAAGGGAAGTCTCCAAAGGTTAATTTAAAGAATTGCTATAAATATGTTGATGAATTAAAACAATTGGTAGAGGGGCCGGACAAGAACATCTCGTCGATGCTCACCTACGCCGAAGAGCTGGAGGATACCAATCGGCAGGTGGGTATCCATGCCTGTGGGGTCATCATCGGTGCCGACGACCTTACCAATGTGGCTCCCGTTGCCACCATCGAGGATAAGGACACCAAGGAAAGGGTGGTGGTGACCCAATACGACGGCCATGTGATTGAGACCGTGGGATTGATCAAGATGGACTTCCTGGGGCTGAAGACCCTGACGCTGATCAAGGATGCCTTGAAGAACATCAAGAAAACGCATGGCATCGACATTGACATTGACCATATTCCCATCGACGATGCCGAGACTTACGCTTTGTATTCCGCTGGCAACACCATCGGTACCTTCCAGTTCGAGTCGCCCGGAATGCAGAAATACCTCCGTGAGCTTCAGCCTTCCGTGATTGGCGACATCATTGCTATGAACGCCTTGTATCGCCCGGGGCCCATGGACAACATTCCCGACTTCATCGCCCGCAAGCAGGGTCGCCAGGAAATCAAGTATGATTTCGACTGCATGGAGAAATACCTCAAGGACACCTACGGCATCTGCGTGTATCAAGAGCAGGTGATGTTGCTCTCGCGCGAGTTGGCGGACTTCACGAGAGGTGAGTCCGATACCCTGCGTAAAGCCATGGGTAAGAAGCAGTTGGCCAAGATGGAGGAGCTGTATGGCAAGTTCATGAAACAAGGTGTGGAGAAACTGACCCTTACCGAGAACTTGCCGGAGGAAGAGGTGAAGAAACGCCTTGAAAAGATTTGGGAGGAATGGAAGAAGTTCGCCTCCTACGCCTTCAACAAGTCCCACGCCGCCTGTTACTCCTGGGTCTCCTACCAAACGGCTTACCTCAAGGCGCATTATCCCTCCGAGTTCATGGCCGCGGTGCTCAACAACGAGTTGGGCGACATCAAGCAGGTGACCTTCATGATGGAGGAGTGCAAACGGATGCGCATCGAGGTGCTGGGACCCGATGTCAATGAGTCGGAATACGAGTTCTCCGTCAACGACAAGGGGCAGATCCGCTTCGGCATGGGGGCCATCAAAAACGTGGGCGAGGCAGTGGTCTCGGGCATGATAGAGGAACGCAATGCCAACGGCAAGTTCAAGGATTTCACCGACTTCCTGCTCCGTTGCAGCGACAAGGGCATGAACCGCAGGGCTTTGGAGAGCATGGACACCGCAGGCTGTTTCGACTCATTCCCCAACTTCCACCGGGCCATGCTGTTCTATATTCCCGCCAACGACTCGGTGCCGTTCAGCGAGCGGGCGTTACGGATGGTGGCCTCGTTCAACGAACGAAAGAACTCCGCCCAAATGGACCTTTTCGGAATGGGTTCCATGGGAGGCTCCTCAGAGTCGCTGACCATCCCCATGCCCGAGTGCGAACGGTGGTCGAAAATCAAAGAGCTGCAGATGGAACTGGAAAGCATCGGCTTCTACATCAGCTCCCATCCCATGGACACCTTCAGAATCCAACTGAAGTACTTCACCAACACTACGGTGGAAGCGATGAAACAGGCCATGACCAACCCCGAGAAATACGACCGGTTCAATGTGAAACTCGGCGGCCAAATCACCCGGGTGGACCATCTGGTCTCCAAGAGCGGCGTTCCTTACGGCAAATTCACCATTGAGGATAAGACTGGGGCTTACACCTTCAGCTTGTTTAAAGAAAACTATCTGAATTTCAGAAACTTGCTTGTCGAAGGACAGTTTGTGCTGCTGATGGGTACCTTGTCGAAGCCCTTCTGGAAATCCGGTCAAGAGCAGAACACGGTCCCGAAGGATTTGGAACTCAGAATCAACGATGTGAGGCTGTTGGACTCGCTGCTGGAGACGACCGGGAAACGGGTGATTTTCAAAATTGACGTGGCTGAGATGAACGAGCAACGGGTGAGTGAGTTCATCCAACTGGTCAAATCCCACCCGGGGAAACAGTCGTTCGGCGTGCACCTCACGGACTCCATCTCGCATCTGACCTGCAACATGACCCCGTTCAGCGGGGGAGTGTCAGCCCAGGAGATCCTGCCCCTCGTGGAGAAACTGAGTTATGCCGACTTTGATTTGAAATGAGTGGCGATTCAAAAAAAATGATTATCTTTGCAAACCTTTTAAACTAACTAACAACTATGGCTGTAATTCAAATGTCTGACGACCGCTTCGATGAGGTCGTGCTCAAATCAGAACTCCCTGTGATGGTTGATTTTGGCGCCACTTGGTGTGGCCCCTGCAAGAAGGTGGAGCCTCTTGTGGAAGAAATCTCCGAAGAATACGCCGGCAAGATGATTGCCGTGAAATGTGATGTGGAGGAATGCCCCGACACCGCCGCAAGGTTCGGTGTCATGAACATCCCTACCGTGATTTACTTCAAAGCCGGCCAGCCCGTTGACAAAAACGTGGGCGCCGCTCCTAAGAAAGTGTTTGTCGAAAAGCTGGAGAAACTGTTGTAATTGGACTTTTCGATTGACAGGAATCGGCTTGCCCAGTTTGGAAGCCTGGAGTTTTTGGCGAGACAGATTGTGGAAGGCTTCATCACAGGCCTCCACAAAAGTCCTTTCCATGGATTCTCCGTGGAGTTCGCCGAACATCGCTTGTACAACACGGGCGAGCCGATTCGTCATATCGACTGGAAACTGTATGGACGCACCGAGAAACTCTTCGTGAAACGCTACGAAGAGGAAACCAACCTGCGCTGCCAGATTGTCATCGACAAAAGCTCCAGCATGTGTTTCCCCGTCCGCAACAAAATCGACTTCGAGCACCCTAATAAGCTGTTTTTCAGCGTGTATGCTGCCGCCTCCCTCATGGAACTCATGCGCCGTCAGCGCGATGCCGTAGGGCTGGATCTCTTTGACGAATCCATCGTGTTTCATGAGCCAGCTAAGATGTCGGCTGTACACAACAAATTGGTTTACAGTGCGCTGGAAAAGCTTATCGACACATACGACAAAGACCAAAAGAAAACCACTTCGACAGTCCAATGCCTGCATCAAATCGCCGAGATGACCCATAAACGCAGCTTGGTGGTGATTTTCACCGACATGCTCGATAACCTCGACGACTACAACAAGATGTTTGAAGCCTTGGAACACCTGAAATACAACAAACACGAGGTCATCCTGTTTCATGTCTATGACGGACAGCTGGAACAGGAACTCGACTTTGAGAACCGCCCGTACCGCTTCATCGATTTGGAGTCGGGCGAGACCCTCAAGCTGAATCCTGTGGAGGTTCAGGAACGTTATCGACAGCTGATGGCAGCCCGCAAGGACGACCTGCTGAAACACTGCTACCAGTATCAGATTGACTATGTCGATGCCGATATTAATAAGGAGTATAGTCAAGTGTTGACGAACTACCTGATTAAGCGGTCGAAATTGTATTGATTCATAAATAGTTATCTTTGCAGCAATAAAACCAGTGTATCATGAAGAGAGGATTTGGAAGTGACAACCATGCGGGCGTGTGCCCCGAAGTGCTTCAAGCGATCATGCGTGTGAACAATGAACACGCCTTGGCATACGGCGACGACGAGTATTGCGCCGCGACGGAAAAAAAGTTCCGGCAAATCTTTGGTGATCAAACAAGAGTGTTTTTCGCTTTCAATGGCACAGGATGCAACAACTTGTGCATCGACGCTTTGGTGCATTCGCATGAGGCGGTGGTTTGTGCCGAGACCGCCCATATCAATGTGGACGAATGCGGCGCTCCCCAAAGAGTGGTCGGTTGCCGTTTGCTCACCGTGGACACCCCCGATGGCAAGTTGACGCCCGAGCTGGTGAAGACCCGTTTGCACGGCTTCGGCTTCGAACACCATTCCCAACCCAAACTGATCTCCATCACCCAGCCTACCGAACTGGGCACCCTCTATACCTTGGAGGAAATCAAGGCCTTGGTGGCGTTGGCCCGAGAATACAACATGTTTGTCCACATCGACGGCGCCCGACTGGGCAACGCCGCGGTGGCCCTGGGCTGCACCTTCAAGGAGATGACCACCGACTTGGGCGTGGACGCCGTTTCCTTTGGAGGTACCAAGAACGGATTGATGATGGGGGAGGCCGTCGTGCTTCTGAACCCCGACCTTTGTCCCGACTTCAAATACCGTCGCAAGCAGGCCATGCAGCTTTGCTCCAAGATGCGCTTTATCGCCGCCCAGTTCGACGCCTATTTCGAGAACGACTTGTGGCGGCACAACGCCGAACACAGCAACCGCATGGCGCAGTATCTTTATAATAAGGTGAAGGATCTTCCCAATGTGAAGGTGGTCTATCCTGTTCAAGCCAACGGAGTCTTCGCCCAACTGCCCCGTAAGGTGTGGAAAGAGTTGCAGAACCATTATTTCTTCTATGACTGGGATGAAGATGCCGATGTGGTTCGCTGGATGTGCGCTTACGACACCACCGAAGAGGATGTAAATGGTTTTGTTGATGTTTTAAAATCACTGTTGTAGTCATGGAAAAGGAAATACTGTTGGGGAAGACCCCCGAAGAGATTCAAGAGGTGGTGGACCGTTTGGGACTGCCCAAGTTTACTGGAAAACAGTTGGTGGACTGGCTCTATCACAAACGTTGCGCCTCGTTTGCCGATATGACCAATCTCAGTAAAAGCGCCCGAGCCTTGCTTGAGGAGCAGTTTGAAACCGGCTTGGTGGCTCCCGTCAAGGTGGCGGTGTCGAAAGACGGTACCAAGAAATACCTTTTCCCCGTAGGGGAGTATTTCGTGGAGACGGCCTATATCCCTGATCGTGAGCGGGCTACCCTTTGTGTGTCCTCCCAATCAGGCTGCCAGATGGACTGCCTCTTTTGCGCCACCGGAAAGCAAGGTTTCCAAAAGAACCTCTCCGCCGCCGAAATAGTGAACCAAATCCTTTCCTTGCCTGAGTTTGACACCCTGACCAACGTGGTGTTCATGGGCATGGGCGAGCCGCTCAACAACTATGACAACCTGATGCGCTCGCTCGACATCCTTACAGGCGAATGGGCCCTGGGATGGAGCCCCACGCGCATTACGGTCTCAACCTGTGGCGTCATCCCCAACTTGAAACGCTTTTTGACGGAATCAAAATGCAACCTTGCCATCAGCTTGCATACTCCTTTCCACGATGAGCGGCTGAAAATCATGCCGATAGAGAAAAACTATCCTATCAAGGATGTCATCCATCTGGTGAAGCAACACGATTGGCATGGGCAGCGTCGCCTCTCGTTTGAGTATATTGTGTTCAAGGATTTCAACGACAGCAAGGAACACATCAAGGAGCTGGCGCGGCTGCTTGGGAGTATGCGTTGCCGAGTGAATCTCATCAGTTTCCATAAGGTGCCGGGAGTGCCTTTGAAGAGTCCTGACGCGGCAACGATGACGTATTTCCGCGACGCTTTGAACGACAAGGCCATCCTTGCCACCATCCGTGCCTCAAGGGGACAGGACATCCAGGCCGCCTGCGGACTGTTATCCACCAGTGCCCTGGACGGTCGCGCCTCGGAGTGATGCCGGTGTGAATGGTTACTCTTGGCTGATGGCCTGGTAGAGCTTTGGCAAGCGCTTGGCAATCACCACGGGACGGTTGTTTTCGGTGAAACAGTGGGTGCTTGTGGCCGTACACACGATTTTTCCGCCCACCCGCATCTCGTAGGAGAAATCGAATTTCAAATCACTTAACTTACTGATCCACACATCGATGTCGATGACATCTTTGAAAGTGGTGGGATGCTTGTAGTTGCATTGGATGGAGATGACGGGGGAGACCACGCCTTCGGCCTCCACCCTGTCAAAACCGTATCCTAGATGGTCGAGCAAGTCCACGCGGGCTTCCTCCATGAAACGCACGTAGTTGGAATGGTGGGTGATGCCCATCCGGTCGCATTCGTAGTATTTTACTTCGTGTTGGTAGGTGTGCATGGCTTTTGTCGTATCTTATAAAGTGTCGCCGGTCTCACTCTCGCCTTCCTTGGCGCCTTGTTCAAGCTCCATTTTACCGAAGCGGAAGGTGACACCTGCGGAGATGTAACGGCTGTTCAGCATCTTGTTGGTGTTGTCGGAGAGGTAGTAGGGGTTGGTGTTGGTGGATCCGGAACCGATTTTAGCGCCCCAGTTGAAGATGTCCTGCACGTTGACGAACACGGAGAGACGACGGTTGAAGAAGTCGCTGCGGGCACCCATGTTCAGGTAATAACGGGCTTTGCGTTCGCTCATCAGGCTCAGGGTGGGGGAGCTGTAGTTGGCGGCCATGGTAAGCTGAAGCTGGTTGAACACCTTAGCCCAGGCGTTGACGCGCACGCTCCACGACCATTTGTCGCGCTGATCGATCTGCGGGACGCCGTCACGCTCGTATTCCATGCGGTAACCGTAGTTGTAGAGGTTGGCGTACATCCGCACATTGAAGAACCCGGTGGGGCGGAAGGTCATGTTGAGTGAGGTGCCGTAGCGCCATGAGGTGCCCATGTTATAAGGGATGGAATAGCTGACGATACGGTCGAGGTAGTCGTCGTATTCGGCATCGGTCAACGAGCTGATCTCGTTGGTGCTCAGACGACCGTAAGCTTCCAAACCGATGTTGCCGAAACGCTCGAAGAACTTCTGCCATCCAGCTTCGACGCTGTGGGTGTAGGAGTTTTTGAGGCCCGCGGGGTTGCCCGTAGAGTAACTGTTTTCACCGTAGCGGCGGAAGCTGCTGATTTGTTCCTCGCTGGGGTGGGACATCCTCATGGAGTAGTTCAGCTTCAAGTTGTGCATGTCCTCGGTGCGGTAAGTCAGGTGGATGGAAGGACGGAAGGTGAGGAAGTACAAGGTGCTGTCGTCGGCGAAGGGCATGTCGCTTTGGTAGTTGTAATCGACACGGTCGGTGCCCACCCCCAGACCGGTGCTAAGGGTGAATCCTCCCCAGCGATGGGTCCAGTTGACATCGGCGCTGGCACTGGCGTCGCCACCTTTGAAATAATAGGTACGCAACGAGTCCACCAACACACCGATGGTGTCGTTGTAGCGCTTGTAACTGTTGTTCCATTGCTGAAGGTCGGCACGCAAGCCGTAGCTGAGTTCTCCGTCTTCGCTGTAGGGACGGTTGTAGCGGGCGTCAAGGCTTCCCCCGAAGCCTCTCATGTTGGTGAGCAGATAACGGTGCTCGTCGAGGTCGGTGTAAACGTCATACATTCTGTTGTACCATTGCTCAGTGGCGTTTTGGTTGAAGCGGGTGTTGAGTCCGATACGCAGGTTGTGCCCTTTTTCATCGAATTTTTTCGTATAGTCGGCACCTAAGTGGCCGAAGATCATCCTTGAGTCGGTGAGACTTGAGGTGTTGTCGGCATAGCGCTGATGATAGGCAGGTACTGAGTCGAGGTAATAATAGGTTTGGGCTTGTTCGCGGAGCATGTCGGAGCGGCTGTTGTTGTAAAAGCCGCCGCCGTCGATGGAGAGGTCGCTGGTGGAGTCGATCTCATAGTCGATGTTCATGAAGAGGTTGCCGCTCATGCCTTTGTTGTTGTCGGTTTGATGGGTGGTGTCGGCCCAGGTCACTTCGTATTCACCGGGGGTGGAGGCGTCGCGACGTTGCAAGGCCCATTGGTCGGAGCTGTTGTGCCGGTCGCTATAGCGGCCCGAGGCGAAGAGGTTGACACTCAGGCGTTCCTTTTTCCACATGTAGCTGACCCAAGGGGAGACGAAGGGCTGGTTGGAACCGTTGACACCGAAGCTGACGAACTGGTTGCTCTTGATGTGGGCGGAAGTGACGATGTTGATGACCGCCTCGGCGTCGGTGGCGTATTTGGCCGACGGGTTGGTGATGGTCTCGATGCGCGCGATGGCGTTGGCGGGCAGGGTCTGGAGATAAGTCTTGAGGTTCTCCTCGGTGAGTTTGGAAGGTTTGTCGTTGACCCAGATCTCCACGCTCGAGACGCCGCGCAAGGTGATGTTGCCTTCCACATCGACTTCGACGCCGGGGGCGTTTTGCAGGGCGTCCTCGGTGGTGCCGGTTTGGATGGAGGGGTCCTCGCTGACATTATAGATGAGCTTTTCGCCGTCCATGGCATACAGGGGCTTCTCGGCAGTGACGGTGACCTCGTTGAGGGTGGCCACGCCGGGTTTGATGCGCAGGGTGCCCAGGTCGGTGTTGTTGCTCACATGGAAGGGGAGTGTGAAGTTCTCGTAACCGATGGCGGAGACACGGAGCAAGAAGGGACCTTGCGGCACCTCGTTGATCTCAAACACACCGTCCATGTTGCTGATGCCACCCTTCACAAAGGTGGAGTCGATGGAGTCGAGCACGGCCACGTTGACGTAGGGTAGCAACTCGCCATTGTCGGCGTCGCGCAACAATCCCACCACCTTGAAAGTGTCGCCCTCTCTCACTTTCTTTTTCGGCTTCACGGTAGGAGTACCCATGTTGGGGTTCCATTCCCTGTTACGGTCGCCTCCGGGGGGGCGTCCGGGGAATCCTCCCGGAGGACGGCCTCCAGGGTTGCGCCCGCCTGGGGGTTGTGCGACACAGATAACCATCGACATGATGAATGACGTGAAGAGCAATGCTCTCATAAGAATTGACCTTTTCATGGCTTGGAGTTTAGGATTTGCAAAGATAGGCAAAACCATCGAACTCCAAGGCTCTTTCAAGTGTTATCTTTGCCGCTTTACGGTTTGTTTTTACTTTTTTGGGCGAATCGGATTATTCGATGATGATCTTTTGGGTTTTCACATCCTTGCCGTTGATGAGTCGCAACACATAGACGCCTGAGGCGTGGGAAGTGGGAAGTGGAGAGTGGGAAGTGGAGAGCTCTTTGCCAAGGAGTTGGCGACCGAGGGCATCAAACACTTGGAGATATCCTTCTCCATCGATGATGATTTGCCCGTCGCTGACAAATGCGAATGGTTCATTGGCGGCCTCGCTCGGGTTTTCTTCGGCGATAAACACCAGCCTGAACCGCGAAGGACTATCGTTTGTCCTGCCCTCAAAAGTATAAGTAGGTGTACTCAGCAGGTCGATATCGGCGCCAGTGAGCTTGTCGAAGAGGTGGAGATAGGCCATCTCGACATTCTCAGGTTGTATCGTGAGCGTGTATTCGCTGTTTTCAGTCGCTTTGAAATTGACCGGCAGTTCGCCCTGCCGGTCGCTGAAGGCGATGGCGTAGTTCTTGTTGTCTTGCGGCAGGAAGACTTTTGCCAGACGGGCGTTGAAGACAAATTTCTCCAAACGCTCTCCCTCGTTGAAACTCACGATGGCCTTGTCGATCAGCTCGGTCGGGGTATTGCGTGTGTCGGCCTGTTGGCTCAGGACGATTTGCAGGTTGCCCTTGTCGGGTTGTGGGGCAGGGATGGCGGCGTTCGTCCGGGTGAAAGTGACGGATTCATTCGGACCGCTGGCTCTCACCATCACTCCCGTGCAGGCCTCAATCACATTGGTGCCGCTTGTGTTGGGTACCACATTCCTGCCATTGATGACGTAGAAGGGGGTGTTGAGGGTGGCTGCCACGGGGAAGGGGTTGCCTATGATGTTCCAACCTCGCATGTTGGGGTCGGGGCTGTTGGATTCGTATTCGAGATCCACATCTTGGGTTGAAGCGGTGTTGAATGTTCCTGTGAAGCCCAAGGTTCCCGTGGCCTTGCGGGCGTAGAGGTAGCCTCGTCCGTTTTCAAGTACAAAACCAGTGGTGTTGGCTTTGTAGTTTCGCCATTCGTTTTCTTCGTTCTGGTCGAAGCGGTAGAGGTCGAATAGGCCGTCGGTGACGTTGACAAGGTTGGTGACTTCCGTCGGCGCGATGTCATCCGTTAGGGGCGAAGCGATGAACATCCAGCCATCATTGCTGTCGCCATAACCTTCAACGAGGAGCGTCACAAAGTCAGGCGACTCGTCAATCCAGTGCAAGTAGGTGCCTCTTTTGTATAGATTCGACAGGAATGTAGTACCGGTGGCCTGATGGTCAGTCTCACTGAAAGTATCGTCCACCCGGTAGATGACGTTCTCGCCTGATGGATGGGCGTCACGGAAGGCGAGATAGTTGTCGTAAGGCACCACCATGTCGCCTTTCGAGTGCATGAACTGGATGCGGTGCATCGGTTCCCAACCCGTGCAAATGCTGTTGTTGACCAAGGCGCGGTGCATGGCTTCGTAGGCATTGCTGACGGTGGAGGGCACACTATTCAGGTTGTTTGGGTTGTTTAGGTAGTTGTAGAAACCTTCGGTAAAGACCCCGTCAAGGTTGGCCCAGACCACCTCACTTTGGCCTATAGTTCCTGGAACCGTATGTTTGGAGAACATGGCGCTCATATTCTCAGGCGCTGGGTAAGTGATGCCGTTGACGGTGGTGGCGCCTTGTTCCAGCTGCTGAAGCCACGCGTTGGAAATCTCGCTGTTGGTGACCGTCTTGCTGTTAAGCCAGTCGAGGATGCCGGTGTCGAGGAAACCCTGGACGAGGTAATCGGTTATTTGGTAACCTGCCAAAGCGGGGTCGCTGTCAATCATGCCTTTCAATATCATGGGGAGAACCACGGGCAGGGTGGCTTTACGCGCTTCATGGATGGTGGTGACATCGTGGCTGTTACCGTTGTCGTACATATAATAGCGTAAAGTAGCGATAAGGTCGTAAGGACCGTCGCCGCAAAGGGTGCCACTGAAGTGCAACTCGTCGCTGAGATTGTATTGCTCGATGTGGCGTTGCACGGCCAAGGCCACGGCACCGCCCTGCGAATAACCCACACTGAAACTACGCCATTCGTCGTCCAATGGAAGTGCCGAACCTTGACTGCTAAGCTGTTGGTAGAGTTGCAGGCCATAAATGACGCCATCAACCACCTGCTGCGCCGTCAGTTCCTCGGCCAAATAGGGATGGGTGCGGTCGCTCGTCAGTCCATAGCCTTCATAGTCGGGCATGATGACGAGGCAACGCGTGCTTAAGTCAGGGTAATCGATATTGTAGGTGTTGCCGTTGACAAGAGGTGATAAAAGTAAATAGTCGGGATAGTTGCTGTCGTATGTAACCGTGATGTTGGAGGGACATTGTGCGTTGGCGGTGATGGTGTAGTGGTTGTTGATCATCACTGTCTTTATGGTGTTGGTTCCCATGGTCTGTGGCTTCCAGAACGCCATCAACGACGAGAGGGTAATGGGCTCGCCCGTCACGCTGACCGACGGGTAGCTGAATTGGTAGAAAGCGGAGACATTGTTCGAAAAGAGCAGCTCAGGATTGCTGTCTTGGGCCCAAGCCGTCAGCCCGAAGGCCAACAAAACGGCGAGCATGAGGATTGGTTTGGAAGGTGATAAATGTTTCATGGCGAGATTTTTTTATCCTATATGATGGGCAAAAATAAAACAAGTTTTCCGAAATATCAAGCGGAAAACTTGTTTTTTTTTGTGTTGTAATAAAACGTGATCCGGTTGGGATTCGAACCCAAGACCCACAGCTTAGAAGGCTGTTGCTCTATCCAGCTGAGCTACCAGACCATCCTTTTCGGCTGCAAAATTACACAATTTTTCTTTTCTGTCAAGTGTTTTTTTCGAGAAAAATCACGCTTCGTTCTTGTCGCCACGCCAATCATGGTTGGGACGGGCGTGGGTGCGGTCACGATGAACAGGCTTTGCCGTCGGAACTTTCTCGTTCTGGGGACGCGACTTGCGCACCTGCAACACATTGCCTTGGAAATCCATGTCGTCGGTCTCCACGATGGCACGGTACGCCTCATCGTCGTTGGGCATCTCCACAAATCCATAACACTTGGAGCGGCCTGTTTCGTGGTCCATGATTATCTTGCAGACATCCACTTTTCCAAACTGCTCGAAATAGGCTCTTAAGTCTTCCGCCGTCGTCCTTGACGCTAATTTTGCTACAAATATTTTCATATTGCCTTGTTTTTGGTGCAAAGTTAAAAAAATATGCATTGAATTAAAAAAATATTCGCATTTTTGCAAAAATTATTTTTTTCCCATGATTTACGATTTTGACAAAACCATTGAAAGAGCCAATACCAACTGTGTGAAATACGACCTGAGACAAGCGGTGTTTGGCAACCCCGAGGTGCTGCCCCTTTGGGTGGCTGATATGGATTTTGAAACTCCCGACTTCGTGCGCCGTGCCGTGATCGAGCGGGCAAACCATCCGGTTTACGGCTATCATTTCAAGGACCGCCCTTATTATGAAGCCATCAAGGGATGGTTGCAACGCCGTCACCAATGGACGGTGGAGACGGAATGGATGACGTTCGTGCCTGGGGTGGTTTGCGGTTTCAACCTCGCTGTGATGGCATTCACGCGCGAAGGCGACGAGGTGATCATCCAGTCACCGGTCTATCCTCCATTCCACCATGCCGTGACAAGTCATGGAAGAAAACTGGTTTACAACACTTTGAAGGTAGGGGAGAAGGGCTATGAGATGGACTTCGACCTTTTGGAGCGTCAGGCTGCAACGGCAAAGATGCTCATCCTTTGCAACCCTCACAACCCTGTGGGAAGATGCTGGACCCGCAAGGAGCTCCAAAAAGTGAGCGAGATCTGCCTCCGCAACAATGTGCTGGTGCTTTCTGACGAAATCCATTGCGACTTGGTGTTGCCGGGCTACAAGTTCTTGCCATACGCCACGCTCGGCGAGCAAGCGGCGAACCATTGCATTGTGTTCCATGCGGCCAGCAAGACCTTTAACTTGGCGGGACTGGCGACCTCCACGGCCATCATCCCCAACAAGACCCTGCGCGATACCTATATTAATTATGTGCATTCCATGGAAGCGGAGCTGGGCAACATCTTTGGCAAGGTGGCTACCCAAACCGCCATGGAACAAGGCGACGATTGGCTGCGACAACTTCTTGATTATGTGCAAGGTAATATTGACTATGTGTCAAGTTTCTTGAAAGAACATCTCCCCAAGGTGAGGTTTTTCAAGCCGGAGGCCACCTATATGATGTGGCTGGATTTCAATGGCTTTGGCCTTTCCGAGGAAGCACTATGGCAAAAGATGACGCAGGAGGCACAGCTGGGTCTGAACCGCGGCAAAGAATTCGGCTCAGAGGGGAGTGGCTTCTTCCGCATCAACTTGGCATGTCCCCGTTCCACCGTGGAAGTGGCGATGGAACGCCTTCGTGACCATTTTGGGAATATTTAGTCAAAAAGAGATAATTGGGAAGCGGCATCGTTGGCGACGCTTTTTCCCATTTCCGTTCCAGCCCCGGCATCCTCTTCATGGATGATGGCCATGAACTCAGCCTCGCTAAGGATGGGGATGCCTAGACTTTCCGCTTTCTTGCGTTTCTCAGGCCCCATGTTGTCACCCGCCACCACGTAATCCGTCTTGGAGGAGATGGAACTGACGTTTTTGCCGCCGTAAGCTTCGATGATTCGCTTCAGCGCATCCCGTTCAATGGAGAACTTTCCGCTGACAATGAGCGACTTCCCTGCGAGTATCTGAGGCTTGTCGGATCTTGTCTCCTCCGTTTTGGAGAATTGAAGCCCAGCTTCGCGGAGTCGTTCCACCATGCGCAGGTTGCGCTCGTCTTCAAAGAAACTCTTCACCGACAATGCGATGACCTCACCCACGGTGTTGATGGCGCTCAACGCTTCCACCGAGGCTTTCATGAGGGCGTCAATGTCGTGATACTCAGCCACAATGGTTTTGGCTACCACTTCACCCACGTTGCGGATGCCCAATGCGAACAACACTCTTTCAAAGGGCACCGATTTCGACTTCTCCAAGGCCTCCACGATGTTTTGTGAGGTCTTTTCGCGGAAGCTCACCTTGCGGGTCTTTCCCGTCTCGATGCCATTCTCGTCCAAGATGGGGGTCTCTTTACTCAATCCATATAGCTTTTCGTAGGTAAGTGTATATAAATCAGCGACATCACGAATCAGTCCTTCGTCATAGAGCAACTCGATTTTGCCTTCTCCAAGGCTCTCGATGTTCATGGCTTTGCGGCTGATGAAATGTTCGATGCGTCCTTTTACCTGAGGAGGACAGTCCATGGCGTTGGGACAATACCAGGCGGCTTCGCCTTCATGCTGGATGAGTTCGCTGCCGCAGGCGGGGCAAGCTTTGACGAATGCCACAGGCTTGGCGCCGGCTTGCCGTTTGTCGAAGTTGACCCCGATGATTTTTGGGATGATCTCGCCGCCTTTGACCACCGTCACGGTGTCGCCGTAGTGCAGGTCGAATTGCCGGATGAAGTCCTCGTTGTTCAGGGTGGCCCGTTTCACGGTGGTTCCCGCCAGCTGGACGGGGGCGAGATTGGCCACGGGGGTGATGGTTCCGTGACGTCCTACTTGGAAGTCCACACTGAGAAGCTCCGTCTCCACCTCTTCGGCTTTGAACTTGTAGGCGATGGCCCATTTCGGCGACTTGGCGGTGGATCCCAGTTCCTGTTGTTGGGCGTAACTGTTGACTTTCAGAACGATGCCGTCGATGGCAAAGGGGAGGTGATGACGCTCCTCATCCCAATAGCTGATGAAGTCCATGATTTCCTCCACCGAGCGGCAGACTTTGAAATGGTTGGAGATGTTGAATCCCCATTGTCGGGCGGCCATCAGACTCTCGAAATGGGTTTGGTAACGTTCCTCCAGGTCGTCCATCATCATGTAGTAGCAGTAGTTGTCGAGGCGCCGGTGGGCCACTTCTTTGGAATCCTGCAACTTAAGGGTGCCAGCCGCGGCATTTCTAGGGTTGGCGAAGAGGTCGTCGCCCATCTCGGCACGTTGCTCGTTCAGCCGGTTGAAGCTCTCAAAGGGCATCACGATTTCGCCGCGCATCTCGAAAAAGGACGGGAAGTCGCCATGGAGTTTTAAGGGGATAGTGCGGATGGTCTTGACATTGGTGGTGACATCGTCGCCTTGGGTCCCGTCGCCTCGGGTGACGGCTCGGGTAAGGATGCCGTTTTCGTATTGCAAGCTGATGCTGAGCCCGTCAAACTTCAGCTCGCAGCAGAACTCTACCTCGCCTTCAACGCTTTTCTTGATGCGCTGGATGAACTCTTCAATGTCCTCCTTGCTGTAGGAGTTGGAAAGCGAGAGCATGGGGTAGCGGTGCCTGACGCTTTGGAACTCCTTGGTGATGCCGCCTCCGACACGTTGCGTGGGCGAGGAGGGAAGCAGGAATTCGGGATATTCCCTTTCGAGCTGGGCGAGTTCTTCCAGCATCATGTCGAACTCATAGTCGCTGATGGTGGGTTTCGCGAGGATATAATAGTTATAATTGTGTCGTTCCAACTCCTCACTGAGGGTTGCAATACGTTGTTGGGCTTGCTCTTTGGTCATGACTGACATGGGTTGACGTGAAACAGGAGCAGGAGTGCGCCAATTAGCAAGAGGATGACCGCCAGCCCTATCAGGGTCATCAACAAGCCTTGGTAGTTGCGTTTCATGCCCAGCATGATCAGGATGCAGAGCACAACGAGCGCGCTTGCATACCACACACAGATGGAAAGCCCCAGCATGACACCGGCGATGATGAAAGAGGAGCGGTGGACGTTTTGGCTCAAGTTGGCATCGCGAAGCACCTGCTGGCGCAACACGATGTTGGAGCCATAGAGCAGGAGGGGCAGCCCAAGGAAGAAGCTCACGTTGTCGATGATGCCGAACGAAGGCATGATAACGCAGATGGCGGGCAACAGGGCGATGTTCCAGGCCTTGTCCTTGTTGTTGGCGAGCAGGTCGGTGATGCGATAGACCATCGACACGGTAAACAGGGAGACGGTGGCATAGAAAACCCTGCTGAGAAACATCATGCCTTGGGAGTCGCCAATGCCAATACCGGGTTTCAGCCATTCAAGAAAATGGGCGCCGAAGCCCGGCACCAAAATCACCGCCAGCAACCTGAAGGCAATGGCGGTGAGCATCAGTGAGGTAAAGGGATGCCTCGCCTTGAATTGTTTAAGTTTTTGAGTCATCTGAACTTGTTGAATAATAATGCAAAGATAACCTTTTTTTGTTTTGAATGTTGTTTTTCGCCATGGTTTTTGAAACTATTCTTTATCTTTGCCTACCTTAATCCTTTATCAAATGTTCTCCTGCCCGATACAAATCAGAATGAGCGACCTCGACCCCTACAACCACGTTAATAACGGGTCGCAATGCCATTACTTCGATATGGGACGAAGCCGGTTTTTCGAATACGCCTTCCAAACCCCCATCGACTGGCTTACTTTCAAATACGTTCTCGTTCATGTGGATATGGACTTCAAAATGCCCATCCATTTCCATGACGACCTAATTTGCCAATCCACCATCACAGCGGTGGGCCACTCCAGCTTCAAGATGGAACAACGTCTTGTGGATCAGGCCACTGGCTCCCTGAAGACCCTTTGCCATGCCGTGGTGGTCTATTTCGATCGCGATGCCAACAAATCGGAACGCATTCCCGATGCGGATAGAGAACTATTGTTGTCGTACTTCACTCCGGCCTGAAAGGCCAAAAGCCTTTAGCCCAGGGCACCGCCCTGGGAATGGTAATCAATGATTAATAACCGCCCTGAAAGGGCAAAAGCACTATAAACCATGAAAAGATTGCTGCTGTTTTTCTTCTTGTTGGCTCTGTCAACACTCGGCTATTCCCAAACCGCCGAGGAACTGAACGCCTGGAACGACGTCAACGTCTATGAAATCAACCGATTGTATCCGCGCACCAACGTCATACCCGCTGACCCGTACTGGGTCAAAGACCTCAACGGAGAATGGCGCTTCCATTGGGTCGATAGCCCCGCCAAGGTGCCGGAGAAGTTCTACAAGGCGGATTACGACATCAAGCAATGGAAGGAAATCACCGTGCCCGCCAACTGGGAAATCAACGGCTATGGAACCCCCATCTATGTGAACGTGGACAATGAGTTCCGACCCAACGATCCGCCCTATGCTCCCACCATCCAGAATCCCGTGGGCTGCTATGCCCGCAACTTCTTCATTCCCGCGGATTGGCTCGGAAGAAGGGTCTATATCAACTTCGGCGCCGTGAAGTCCGCTTTCTACCTCTGGATCAACGGTTCTTTTGTGGGCTTCTCTGAGGACGCCAAGACCAACGTGGAGTTCGACATCACCGATTTCGTGCAATTTGATGCCAACCGACTGGCGATGCAGGTCTATCGCTTCTCCAACGGCTCCTACTTCGAGTGCCAGGACTTCTGGCGCCTGAGCGGCATCGAACGCGATGTGGTGATGTACGCTAAACCCTCCGTCAATGTCTATGACTATGAGGTTCATGCCGGCTTGGACGAGCGTTATACCCAGGGCACTTTCAGCATCGATATGCTGGTGACCAACTACTCCGGCAACGCCCTGAAAAAGGAAAAGGTGAGCGTCGCTCTTTATGACAATGATCAAGCCATACTACAACTGGAAAAAAGCCTGAAAGACCTGAATATCAACCATCAACAGGTGAATTGGGCGATGCCTTCAAACTTGTTCGTGCCTACCGGGAAAGTGCATTTGGAAGCCCCTTCGCCCATTCTCAACATTCAACCCTGGTCGGCGGAACATCCAAAACTCTATCGATTGGAAATCAAGGTGTTGGATAAAAAGGGTAGGGTGGTGGAACAACTGGAAAACCACATTGGCTTCCGTACCACTGAAATCAAGGATGGTAAGTTGCTTATCAACGGGCAATATGTGCTCATCAAAGGGGTCAACCGCCACGAACACGACCCTTACACCGGCCATGTCGTCAGCCACGAGTCGATGGAGAAGGATATCGCCCTCATGAAACAAATGAATATCAACACGGTACGTACCTGCCATTATCCTGATGACCCCTACTGGTACGAACTGTGCGACAAATACGGCCTGTACGTTTGGGATGAGGCTAACTGCGAGTCGCACGCCCAAGGCTACGGGGAGAAAAGCCTCGCCAAAGACCCCCAATACAAAAAAATGGTATGGTCGCGTAGCCGCAACATGCTGGAGCGCGACAAAAACCATCCCTCGGTC
The DNA here is from genome assembly GCA_902783365.1 of uncultured Bacteroidia bacterium. Taxonomy (GTDB): domain Bacteria; phylum Bacteroidota; class Bacteroidia; order Bacteroidales; family F082; genus Limimorpha. The sequence goes on from CACZQL010000108.1 coordinate 21,997, forward strand.
ATTATGTGGTCGATGGGCAACGAATGCGGCAATGGCGTGAACTTCGAATACACCTACGACTGGCTGAAACACCGTGACCCCTCAAGGCCTGTCACCTACGAGAGAGCGATCTATGACAGAAACACGGATGTTATTGGTTTAATGTATGCTAGTACAGATTACCTAAAGCGTTTTGTGAACCAGCATTTGGATAGTTTGAATCGTCCCTTTATCATGGTGGAATACTGCCATGCCATGGGCAACAGCATGGGCGGCTTGCAGGACTATTGGGAGGTGATTGAGAATAACGAGCAATTGCAAGGCGGCTGCATTTGGGATTGGGTCGATCAAAGCTTTATCGTCCACGACAGCGTCAAAAACGTGGATTGGCTGGCCGTCGGCGGCGATTTCGGTCATGCCTACGGAGTGGGCGACGACGATGCCTTCTGTGCCAATGGAGTGGTCTCGTCGGACCGTACCCCGCATCACCATGCGGCCGAGGTGGTGAAAGTGTATCAACCTATCAAGTTTAAACCTGTGGATGTTCAAGCAGGATTGTTTGAGGTAAAGAATTGGTTGTCATTTACTAATCTGTCTTCATTTGAAGTAAGTTATGAAATATTTTCTAATGAGAAAACCTTATTGACAGAACGTTTGGATTTGGATTTGAAACCCTTTGAGAGCAAGCAATTCAACATAGAACGTTTGCGCATCTATGGGAATCCTGGTGAGGAATTCTTCGTGAGGTTTTCGGTGAGATTGAAAGAGGATGAGCCTTTCAGACCCAAAGGAACGGAAATCGCCTACGATGAATTCCGCCTCGACTGGCCTTCGCAGCCGAAGCAAGAAAGGCAATACCAAGGAGGCAAAGTCCGTGAACTTCCTGTCGATATGGGGCTGACATTCGCTGGCGATTCTTTCTCCATCAGCTTTGATGACGCAACTGGTTTTCCAACTAATTACATTGTTAATAAACAACGGATTATCACAGATTACTTAAAGCCTAACTTCTGGCGTTCTCCCACACTGAATGACGAGGTGGACGCGGCAGGAAGCAAGCAATGGAGACGTGCTGGATTAGACAAACTCTCCTCTAAAAAGGTGGCCTCTTCCACGCAGTTTATGGAGGATGGTCGTGTGTTGTATCGTCAAACCTTGCACCTTACCGACCCGATGGGCACCCTCCAAATGGTGGTCAACCAAGTGTATCAGATTGCTCCTGACGGTGAAATTGCCTTGAACAACCGTGTGGAGATGTTGGGTGATGTCACTTATCTTCCTAAAATAGGCATGCAAATGCATCTGCCTAAAGATTATTATAAGGTGCGGTTCTTTGGAAGGGATAGTGAGAATTACCCTGACAGAAACGCTGCAGGTCATATAGGTGTCTATACAAGGAATGCTTTAAATGAGTTTGAACAACATGTTGTACCACAGGATAATGGCAATCATAGTGAAGTGCGTTGGATGGCCTTGACCAGCAACGAAAGCTCCATTGGGTTGTTCATCACTTCCTCCAAGCCGTTCAACTTCAGTGTGTACCCCTATTCCGATGAAAACCTTACTAAGGCGAGGCGTATCAACCAGTTGGAACAAGCACCCTGTCTTACGGTGAATGTGGATGCCTTGCAAGCGGGTTTGGGTACGGCCACTTGTGGTCCTGATGTGGCGCCTCAATATTTAATTCATGGCAAGGTCTATGAGTATGATCTTTGTATCCGACCCTGTGAGGCGAAGACTGAATCAATGGAGGCGCTGTACCATGACGTCTGTCCTGATTTGTGTTCGTCGTTGACGGCCATCCCGAGGATAGCGGTTGAGTTGGATGGTGATGAGTCCTATAGGATTTTCAACGCCCCGTTGACAGTCACATTGTCGTGCGATGATGCTGAGGCGGCATTGTATTACACTTTGGATGGCAAAGAGCCAACGGTGAAGTCCAAGCTTTATAAGGGCCCGTTCCAAATCGACAGGTCGTGTGATTTGGTGGTCAAAGCGTTTGCCAAGGGTAAGGATGCCTCGTTCTCGGTACACCGTTCTTTCAAGAGATATCCCATTAAGAATACCACTTTTGTAAAGGATCCTGAGCAGCGTTATTCCAAGGACGCCGACATTGCCTTGATGGATGGCATAAAGGGTGTTCCTGGGGATTACTCAAACCACTGGCTGGGCTTTTGTGGCAACGACATGGAGGCCACCATTGAGCTCACGGAACCTTTGGATATCAATGTGTTGAAAATAGGCGTTTGCCACGACCCTGGCAGTTGGGTGGTGTGGCCGATGGGAGCCATGGTGTCGTTCTCTACGGACGGTATCCAATACAGTGATTGGAAAAGGGCGGAGTTCCCGGTGTATAACGCCCCCGATCCCATGGCTTCATTAGGTCGAGTGGAAGCCCGGGCCAAAGTCAATGTAAAAGGAGTGAAATATCTAAAGGTGAAAGTCTTAAACCAGGGTGTCCTGCCGAAATGGCATCCTTACGCCGGCGAGAAATCCTGGATCATGGTGGACGAAGTGGTTATTAATTAAGAATGTGGAATGCGGAATGCGGAATGCGGAATAATTACCCTTTAAGGCTATTCCGCATTCCGCATTCCGCATTCCGCATTACCAATCGACCGCCTGTCGTTGCACGGGCATGGTCATGCAACGGGCGCCGCCGCCACCGCGTGAGAGCTCGTTGCCCTCGAAGGTCACGACGCATTTCTTGTAGTTGTCGGGATGGACTTTGCCCTTCACCACGTCGGAGGCGAGAAGCACATCGAAGCCGGCATCGTTGAGTGCCTGGATGGTGTGCTGGTTGCGTCCATAGCCCAGGAATTTGCCAGGGGCAAAGCAGAAGAAGTTGGTGCCGCTGTGCCACTGCTCCCTCGCGGGGAAGAAGCTGTCGCCACCGCCACCGCAGAAGATGGGTTCCACGGGGATGCCCAGGTTGTTGAGGGCGACCACCAGGTTGGGTTCGTCCTTGCCGACCGCCTTCTGGCCGTCGATGGTGATATGGAAGGTCTTGAAGTTGCTGCTCATGATGACAGGCTCGTAGGCCATGCACTTGTCCACGTCGAGCATGGTGAACACCATGTCGAGGTGAATGAACGACTCGGGTGTCGGAGGAAGCTCTTGGAAGATAAGGTGCTTCACACCGGGCTTGGTCTTGAGGTGCTCCACCAGGGCCTGCACGCCGTGCATGTTGGTGCGGGCGCTCAAGCCGCTGAGCACCACGTCGTCGCGCACGATGTGGATGTCGCCGCCTTCCATGATGCCAGTCTCCAAAGAACTGTATTTCATGGCCGGGTTGATGACCGTGGCGTCGAGCATGGGATGGCAGTTGTAAACCGTCTCAAGAATCATGGCCTCGCGGGCACGTACCTTGGTGGCCATATTGCTGATCATCAGGTTGTCAAACATCGTGAACGAGGCGTCTCTCATGAAAAACAGATTGGGAAGCGGCAACAAGGAGAAATAGTTGTTGTCGATGGAGGAGATGTCTTTCAGATGAACACCCTCGATGAGCTGCTTGGAAAGGGTCTCAGGGTCCAAATCCTTGAGATAGTCGGTGAGATAGGCCACATTCTCGGCCCTGCAAATCCGGTCAATGAGGTTGTTCTTGATGGTGTCGTTGCGCAACACATCCGTCAAAAGGTCGCCAATCTCGTGGACTTCCGTGACTTTTTGAAGGACTTTCTTGAAATAACTGTATTCTTTTTGAAGGACTTGTAAATTGAGGATGTCGCTGAAAAGGTAGTTGTGGGCCGTTTCAGGCGTCATGTTCTCCACTTCTATGCCGGGGGTATGTATCAATACGTGCTCTAACTTGCCGATTTCCGAATTGACACACACGTTGATTCGATCAGAATCCATATAATATTATTTAATGAAACAATAGAAGGAAAGTCTATCTTTCGCTTCGGATATCGGGTGCAAAGTTACAAAAATACTCTTGTATTCCAAAAGAAAAGGCAAGAAAAAGCTAAAATCAGTACAATTCGATGAACTCGTAGCTGTTGCCCATGGCATTGAGGAACTTGATGAAGTCCTCGTTGCGGATGACGATGGTAGCGGTGTTGTCGTTGGGGTGGAAGCTGAGTCGCTCGGCTTTCTGGAGGTTTTGGTCGATGAACACATGGACGTGGTGTTCCGTGTCGTTGATGAGTCCGAACGGGGAGACGCTGCCGGGTTTCAGACCGAGGTATTTCTCCATGCGGGCCTCCGAAGCGAAGGTGAGCTTGCCTTGGTGGAGCCGGTGCTCCAGGTCGTGGATGTCCATCTGGTGCATGCACTCGAACAGCACCAAGTAGTGCTTGTTGCCCTTATGGTTCCTGAAAAACAGGTTTTTGCAATGGGTGGAATCGAATTCCTTCCAATAGTTGATGGCCTCTTCAATGGTCGGAATAGGAGGATGGAAGTGGATGTCGAATTCAATGCCTAAGCCTAATAGCGTGTCAACGACCTTTTGTTGGCGTTCGCTCATTTCATGATTAATGGGGTTCATAATTCAGTTGGCAGTTTGCAGTTTTCAGTTGGAAGTTTTCAGTGCTTGTGCTGTGTAGGATTGGGGACATTTCAAGAGGTTTTCCGGGGTGCCTTCGAAGACGATGGAGCCTCCTGCCTTGCCGCCTTCGGGACCGAGGTCGATGACCCAGTCGGCGGAACGGATGACGTCGAGGTTGTGCTCGATGACGATGAGGGAGTGCCCGTTGTTGATGAGGGCGTTGAAGGATTGCAGCAGATTGCTCACGTCGTGGAAATGCAGTCCGGTGGTGGGCTCGTCGAAGATAAACAAGGTGGGCTTCTCCACGGAGCCTTTCACGAGGAAATAGGCCAGCTTCACACGTTGCGCCTCACCGCCAGAGAGGGTGCTGGAGGGCTGCCCAAGTTTCAGATAGCCCAGCCCCACGTCCTGCAAAGGCTTCAGACGGGCGACGATGCGTGCCACCGTGGGGTTGTTGTGGTCGCTCGAGCCATTGAAGAACTCCACGGCCTGGTCCACCGACATGTCCAACACTTCCGAGATGTTCTTTCCGTCATATTTGATCTCCAGGACCTCCTCCTTGAATCGGGTGCCGTGGCAAACCTCACAAGGGAGGTAAAGGTCGGCCATGAACTGCATCTCGATCTTGGTCACGCCCGCGCCTTCGCAGTTGTCGCAACGGCCTCCGGGAATGTTGAACGAAAAATAGGCGGGCTTGATGCCGCGCATCTTGGCGAGTTTCTGATCGGCGAAGAGCTGCCGAATCTCGTCGTAGGCCTTCAGGTAGGTGACGGGATTGGAGCGTGACGATTTCCCGATGGGGTTTTGGTCGATGAACTCCACGGCTTGGAGCTGGGAGAGACTGCCTTCAAGGGCGTTGAAACTTCCGCATCGCTCGGCGTTCTCGCCGAAATGCCGTTTCAGGGCGGGGTAAAGCACGTCCTTCACCAAGGTCGATTTCCCCGAACCGCTCACGCCAGTGATGACAGTCATCGTGTTGAGCGGGAAACGCACGTCGATGTTCTTGAGGTTGTGCTGACTGGCGCCTTTGAGCAGGATGGCGTTGTTCCAGGAGCGACGGTGGGTAGGGATGGCCATCTTTTTCGCTCCTGAGAGATATTGTCCGGTGAGGCTGTCGGGGCAGGCAATGATGTCGTTATAGTCGCCTTGGCATACCAGCTTGCCACCGAAGTCGCCCGCCATGGGGCCGATGTCGATGATGTGGTCGGCGCTGCGGATGATCTTCTCGTCGTGCTCCACTACGATGACGGTGTTGCCGATGTCACGGAGCTGCCGCAACACCTTAATCAACCTGTCGGTGTCGCGCGGATGCAACCCGATGCTCGGCTCGTCCAAAATATATAAGGAACCCACCAGGCTGCTTCCCAAGGAAGTGGCGAGGTTGATGCGTTGCGACTCGCCGCCCGAGAGGGTGTTCGACAGACGGTTGAGGGTGAGGTAGCCCAGCCCCACGTCTAACAAAAAGGCGATCCGGTTGTTGATTTCCACCAAAAGCCGTTGGGCGATTTGACGGTCGTGCTCCTCTAGTTCAAGGGTGTCGAAAAACCGCTTCAGCTCTTCGAGCGGCATCATCACCAGCTCGGAGATGGTCTTGCCGCCCACTTTCACGTATTGGGTCTCCTTTTTGAGCCTTGCGCCATGACATTCGGGACAGACGGTCTTGCCGCGGTAGCGCGAGAGCATCACCCTGTACTGGATCTTGTAGGCCTGGGTCTCCACATACTCAAAGAAGGCGTTGATCCCCTCGAAATACTCGTTGCCGGTCCACAGAAGCTCCTTTTGCTGGTCGGTAAGCTCGAAGTAAGGTTTGTGGATGGGGAAGTTGAAGAGATGCGCCACACGCACAAGGGCGTCTTTCCACTCACTCATCTTTTCGCCGCGCCAACAGGCCACCGCGTTGTCATACACCGAGAGGCTCTTGTTGGGAAACACCAGGTCGGGGTCGATGCCAATGACGCTGCCAAAGCCCTGGCAGGTGGGACAGGCTCCATAGGGGTTGTTGAAGGCGAACATGTTGACTGTGGGCGGCTCGAAGGTCATGCCGTCGGCCTCGAATCGCGATGAGAAATCGGCGATGGTCTGTTTCCCCTCGATCTCCGCGACGATTTGGCAGCTCTCGTTGCCTTCAAGGAAAGCAGTCTGCACTGAGTCGGAGAGACGCCCCACGTCGTCACGGGTCTTTTCCGTCACCTTCACTCGGTCGATGAGCAGCTTTATCCGCTTAGGGTCGGTCTTGGCGCTCTTTTTCAAGAAGTCCTCGATGCGGATCATCTCGCCGTTGACCAGGATCCGGTAATAACCCTGTTGCAACAGCAGGTTGAGATGGGCTTCCAAGGTGCGGTTTTGAGGGAGGACGATGGGAGCGGTGATGTAGGCGGTGCTTCCCAAAGGCAGGCCAAAGAGATACTCCACCACGTCGCTGACCTGGTGTTTCTTGACTTGCCTGCCCGAGATGGGGGAGTAGGTGCGCCCGATGCGCGCGTAAAGAAGCTTCAGGAACTCGTAGATCTCGGTGTTGGTACCCACGGTGGAGCGGGGATTCGACGAGTTGACCTTCTGCTCAATGGCAATCGCGGGCGAAAGCCCCGTGATGGAACCCACGTCCGGCTTGTTGAGTCGGCCCATGAACTGCCTTGCGTAGGAGCTGAGACTCTCCACGTAACGGCGCTGCCCTTCAGCATACAAGGTGTCGAATGCCAAAGACGACTTCCCCGAGCCGGACAAGCCTGTGATAACCACCAGCTGGTTCTTGGGAATCCTCAAACTGAGGTCCTTCAGATTGTTCACCTTGGCATGGGTAATGGTGATATAGGATGTTTCGTTCGTTTTCAAAGCTTGATATTAAGAATTTGCAAAGGTAGGCAAAAAAAATCATAAAAAATTCTTGACAAACCGAAAAATTGCACTATTTTTGCATCAAATTTCTTTTTTGTTATCGACCAACAATTCAACGTATTAACAACTTAATATAATAGGAGAGACGCTATCGAAAGATTTATACCCTTTATTAACAAGCACTTAGCTGCATAAAACGAAGGGCCTTATGTCCGAAAATAGAAAAACCGATAAACAATTGATAGATGGCTATAGAAGTGGTTGTCTGTCAGACTTTGAATTGTTAGTGGGTCGCTATCAAGAGCAAGTATATAATTATGTGCTTTCCTTGGTAAAAGATCGCCAGCTGGCCGATGATTTGTTCCAAGACACGTTCGTGAAGATCATCCGGACCATCAAAGCCGGCGCTTACAAGGACGAAGGAAAGTTTATCCAGTTCGCGATGCGCATCGCCCATAACCTCATCATCGACCATTTCCGCAAAGAGAACCGCCTCCCAGTGGTCGAATCGTCAAGCGAGGACTATAACTATGTTGACAACGCCCCCATTACCGATCCTTCGGTGGAGCAAGGCATGATCGTCGATCAGGTCCATTCCGACCTCAGAAAGATGGTGGACCGCCTGCCACTGGAGCAGCGGGAGGTGCTTCGCATGAGGATCTACGACGACATGAGCTTCAAGGAGATCGCCGATATCACCAATGTCAGCATCAACACCGCCTTGGGCCGCATGCGTTACGCCCTCATCAACCTCCGCAAAATGGCCGAATGCTACAAGATGAGCCTCTCATATTGAGATACTTACTAAAGTTATCAAAAAAAAGTTGCGACCAGTAAAATAAACCAGGCTGGACTCCGTTCTTAGGTTGTATGTTGAATGAAAACAAAAGCCTATGATTGCGAATGCTACCCTCAATTGCAACCAGCCAGTTTATGATGATACCTTTGCGGCACCCCTCAAAGAGTTGTTCTCGGCTGAAAAAAGCAAGCCAAGCAGCAAGGTGCTGGATTTTATCTTCGGTTTCGCCGGCGCCTACGAGTCCATCGGAAGCGAACTCTTCGGAACTGTGGATGTCATGAAAAACTGAGACTCACATTATTGTATAACCCTTAACGAAGACGCGGTTCCAACCGCGTCTTTTTTTTGTATATATAATAAAAATAAATTTGGAATACCGAGATAAAAGCCCTACCTTTGCAGTCCCTTTTTAAAGGATTTATTTCAATTCAAAACATAAACAATTATGAACAAACAGATTACATTAGAGCAGGCCGTCGAGAGAGTCCATGACGGCATGACTATCATGATCGGTGGTTTCCTCGGCGTGGGAAGCCCTGTCCAAATTATTGACGCCCTCGTGGCAAAAGGCGTGAAAGACCTCACCATCATCGCCAACGACACCGCTTACGACGAGGTGGCTCACGGCAAACTGGTGACCAACCACCAAGTGAAGAAAGCCATCGTTTCCCATACCGGCACCAACAAGCAGACCGCCCTCCAGAAGAATGAAGGCACTCTGATTGTCGAATATGTTCCCCAAGGCACCCTCGCAGAGCGCATCCGCGCCTACGGTGCAGGCCTCGGTGGCGTGCTGACGCCCACGGGTCTTGGCACCATCATGGCCGACGGCAAGCAGATTGTGAACGTCGATGGCAAGGACTACCTCCTTGAAAAGCCTCTGAAGGCCGACATCGCCTTCCTGCGCGCCAACATCGTCGATGAGTTCGGCAACATGGTGTTCCTTGGCACCACCAACAACTTCAACCCCCTGATGGCTACCGCCGCCGACTATGTCGTCGTCGAAGCTGAAAAGCTGGTCCCCGTCGGTGAAATCAAACCCGAGTGCGTCCACGCCTCCGGTATTTATGTCGATGGAATTTATGTAGAGAAATGACACGAGACCGCGAGACTACGAGACGGACAAAGTCCCGAAGTCACGCGTCTCGAAGTCCCGAAGTCAATAACTGAACAACTGAATAACTAACAACTGAACAACTGACAACAATGGA
>CACZQL010000109.1 GCA_902783365.1 uncultured Bacteroidia bacterium
AGAGGGATTCGAACCCCCGAAACCTTTCGGTTTAACGGTTTTCAAGACCGCCGCTATCGACCACTCAGCCATATCTCCGCTGCAAAATTACAACTTTTTATTTTCTTACAAGCTTTTTCGCGAAAAAAAATTTTTTTTGCCTATCTTTGCACCTTGATTTAAACAATGTCATCATGAAAAGAATCTGTTTGTTTTTGTTGATAGGCCTCATGGCTTCCCTGCCCACCTCGGCGCAAAGCAAAAAGGCCGTACAGTCCTTCCTCTCTTATACTACTTATAATATCCCTGGCGGGACCCCCTTCATCGAAAACGCCCTCGCCTTCGATTGCTCCTCCGTGGTTTACAAAGAGTTCGAGCCCGGCAAGTTCAAGGCCACCGTGGAAGTGCAAACCATCTTCAAACAAGGCGATAAGATCTGCAACTTCTCCAAAGTCGCCCTCGACAGCCCTGTGGTCACCGACACCACCCACCTCACAGGGTCCTTCCTCGACCAGCAGCGCTTCGGCCTCGAAAACGGCGAATACCACATGGAAATCTCCATCAAAGACCTGAACAACACCTCGCAAACCCCCTTCGTGGCCGACCAAACCGTGGTGGTGCAATACCCCGACGGTCAACCCGCCGTGTCGGACCTGCTGCTCGTGGATTCTTATTCCTCGGCTGCCCAACCCTCCAACTTCACCAAAAACGGCTACAACCTCATCCCCAGGGTCTATTCCTTCTATCTCGCCAACAACCACGAGCTCACTTTCTATGCCGAGCTTTATAATAGCGACAAATACTTCAAGGACAAAGGACAATATTTGGTCAACTATTATATTGAATCCTACGAGTCGTCCGTGAAGATGAAGGATTTCAGCTTCAATAAGAGAATGAATGTGGGAGAAGTGAATGTCTTACTCAACACCTTGGATATCAGCCAGCTTCCTACCGGAAACTATTATCTCGTGGTGGAGATGCGCGACCGTTCCAACAACTTGTTGGCTTCCAACAGCACCTTCTTCCAACGCTATAATCCCAAGGCTGAGACCGATTTGGCCGACCTTGGGTCCGCCCCGGTCTCCGGCACTTTCATCCCTGAGAACCTCTCCATGGACTCGCTCCGCGAGAGCCTGCGCTGCCTCGACCCCCGCTGCTCCGAGGCGGAACGCGACTACATGTACAACCTGGTCAAGACCGACGACGCCAAGACCATGCGCCAGTTCCTCTACACCTTCTGGGCCAACCGCCAACCCCTCGACCCCAAAGGCGCCTGGGAGGAATACTGGGCCCAAGTGCAGCGCGTCAACGCCTCCTATTCCACCAAGGTCAAGAAAGGCTATATGTCCGACCGCGGCTATGTGTATCTGAAATACGGCACCCCCGACAAGATCTGCGAGGAACCCTTCGAGCCCGGTGCCTATCCCTACGAGATCTGGCACTTCTACCAAGTGGCCAACCAACGTAACAAACACTTCGTGTTCGTCTCCAAGGATATGGTTACCAACGACTACGAGCTGATCCATTCCGATGTGGTGGGCGAAGTCAACAACCCCCGCTGGCAGATGGTCATCTATTCCCGTTTCTATGGTCCCGACTACTCCAACGACATCATCGACCAGGAGGCACCTCTGATCGAGACCTATGGCACCCGCGCCGGCGACCTCTACCGGAACCCAAGATAACCCCTTGTGTATGAAGAAAATCGGTTTTTGGCTGTTTCTGTGCGTCGCCTATGTGAACGCCATCACACCGTTCGGCTTGCTTTACCTGAAGAGCGACCTCTACGCCTTCCTCCTGTATCATGTTTTGCGCTATCGCAGGAAAGTCGTCCGCGACAATTTGGTCCGGGCCTTCCCCGAGAAATCCCTTAAGGAGATCAAAAAAACAGAAAAACAGTTCTATCACAACTTGGTGGATCTGGCCGCGGAGATGTGCAAGATGTTGACCCTAAAGCCTGAGCAATTATCCCAACGGGTGACCTTCACCAATCCCGAGATGGTGGAGGAGCTCCGCCAAAAAGGCAAGGGCGTGTTCCTGAGCCTTCCGCATTCCGGCAACTGGGAATGGCTTTGGAAGCTGCAAGGCACCGTCTCCAATCACAAGCCTTACGCCATCTATAAGAAAATGGAGAATCCTTTCTTCGACCAGTTTGTGTTCAACTTGCGCACCAGCCATGTCGAGGACAAAACGACCCTGGTCGAGACCCGTTCGTTCCGTTCCGTGCTGGAGCGATGGAGGGGAACCCCTTCGTCCGTGCTGCTCCTCGGCGACCAGTCGCCCCGAGGCGTCGCCACCGACTATTGGACCGAGTTTCTGCACCGCGACACCTGCTGGTACACCGGACTGGAAGTGCTGGCGCGCGACCTTGACTACGCTGTGGTGTATGTGGAGATGGACCGTGTGAAGCGCGGGCATTACGAAGTGACCTTCAAGATGATCTGCGAAACCCCCGAAAATCATCCGCAAGGTGCCATTCTGGAACAATATGTGAGGCATTTGGAGCGTTTCATAGACCGTCATCCCGACAACTGGCTGTGGTCGCACCGCCGGTGGAAACATTCAAGACAACCCCAAAACGCATGAAAAAGGTAGCGGTCGTCATATTAAACTACAACGGCAAGAAGTTCCTGGAACAGTTCCTGCCCAACGTCATCGAGAACACCGATGACGATTTGGCGGAGATTGTGGTGGCCGACAACGCCTCCACCGACGGCTCCGTGGAGTTCATGCGGGAGCGTTTCCCCGACATCAGACTGATTGTCAACGACTCCAATGGGGGCTTTGCGACAGGTTATAACCTGGCGCTGAGGCAGATTGACGCGGAGTATTTCGTGCTGCTGAACTCCGATATCGAAGTGACTCCCCGTTGGATCGAGCCGGTCATCGACCTGATGGACGCCGACCAGGAAATAGCCGCTTGCCAGCCGAAGATCCTCTCGTATTACGACAGGGGGAAGTTTGAGTATGCCGGGGCCTCGGGTGGTTTCATCGACCGCTATGGCTATCCTTTCTGTCGCGGAAGGCTGTTCCAGCATCTGGAGGAGGATCATGGCCAGTATGACGAGCCTTGCGAGGTGTTCTGGGCCACGGGTGCCTGCATGTTCGTCCGCGCCGAGCTGTATCTACAGGCCGGCGGGCTCGATGACTCGTTCTTCGCCCACATGGAGGAGATCGATTTCTGCTGGAGGATGAAGAACCTGGGCTTCAAGATTTACTGCTGCCCGCAGTCGAAAGTCTATCATATCGGCGGTGGCACTTTGCCGAAAAGCTCGGCCCGCAAGACCTTCCTGAACTTCCGCAACAACCTCTCGCTGCTATACAAGAACCTGCCTTCGCGGCAATTGTTTTGGACGCTTCTCTACCGTATTTTCCTCGATTGGGTGGCTGCGTTGAAGTTCTTGGCCAACGGCGGCTTGGGCGACTTCTGGGCCGTCATCCGCGCCCATTTCGCGTTTTACGGGCGCATTCCCTCCATGCGGAAGAAACGCCACACCATCGACCACCGTCGGGTGGGTCAGGTCTATCAGCGCAATATCGTCGTGGAGAATTTCCTTCGGGGAAAGAAACGTTACACCGACCTAGACCCCAAGTATTTCACGCACTCCTAAGGCATACCCCTCCAAGCCTTGGCCAGAGATGCATCGCCGGCAGGCTTCCGCCGTGAAAGAATGCCTGCGGTAGGCCTCGCGCTGGCTGATGTCGGAGATGTGGACCTCGACCACCGGCACGCCGATGGCCCGGATGCAGTCGGCGATGGCGATGGAGGTGTGGGCGTAAGCCCCCGGATTCATCACCACGCCCAAGTATCGCCCGTCCGCCTCCTGAAGCTTGTCAATCAAACTCCCCTCGTGGTTCGACTGAAAATAGTCGAAGCCAACCTCCGGAAACCGGGCCTTGAGAACCTCAAAAAACGCTTCAAAAGAGGTTTTCCCGTAAATTTCAGGCTCTCTTTTGCCCAAAAGATTCAAATTTGGGCCATTTATGATTAAAATTTTTTCCATGAATGCAAAATTAGAAAAAAATATTCTTATATTTGTAGCAAATTTCGGCTTATGAAAAGGATATCTATTGGCAATACCGGCTTGAAGGTTAACAAGAACGGTTTTGGAGCATTACCGATTCAGCGTGTCAGCATGAAAGAAGCGGTGTATCTGCTCAGAAAAGCATTCGACAACGGAATTGATTTTTATGACACTGCTCGTTTTTACACGGATAGTGAGGAGAAGCTCGGGGAGGCCTTGTCGGGATGTAGGGACAAGGTGGTGATCGCTTCCAAGACGGGAGCCACCACGGTGGAGGAATTCTGGAAAGACCTCCATGTGACCTTGAACAACCTCAAGACCGACTATCTTGACATCTATCAGTTCCATAATCCCGATTACTGCCCGAAGCCCGGCGACAAGGCGGGTTTGTACGACGCCATGAAGGTGGCCCAACGCCAAGGCAAGATTCGCTTCATTGGCATCAGCAACCACCGTCAGGGTGTTGCCTTGGAAGCCATTGAGAAAAACATCTACGACACCATCCAGTACCCCTTCTCGTACCTCTCATCCAACGAGGATGCGGCTATTGTGGAGGCTGCCCGTAAACGCGGCATGGGCTTCATCAGCATGAAGTCGCTCGCCGGTGGCCTTATCACCGACTCCGCCCTGGCTTACGCCTTTCTCGACCAGTACGACCACGTGCTGCCTATCTGGGGCATCCAGCGCGAGAATGAGCTCGACGAGTTCATCTCCTACCAAACCAACGCCCCCGAGATGAACTCCATGATGTGGAAAAAGGTGGAGGAGGAACGCAAGAGCCTCTCTGGCGACTTCTGCCGGGGCTGCGGCTACTGCATGCCTTGCACCGTGGGCATCCAAATCAACGACTGCAACCGCATGAGCCTCTTCCTGAAACGCGCCCCGCTCAGCGTCTATTTCACCGAAGAATGGGCCGAGAAGATGAAACTCATCGAAAACTGCGTGCATTGCAACCAATGCATCGATAAATGCCCCTATAACCTCAATGTGCCAGACTTGCTGAAACGCAACTACGACGATTTCATGGAAGCTTGGAAAAATCGCTCCTGATTTTTCAAAATTCTGTTGCGCATCAAAACTTTATTGCTAATTTTGTAGCCGATATTCGGTGTCCGCAAGGACTCAATAGGGAATCGGGTGTGAATCCCGTACAGTTCCCGCTGCTGTGTCGGTTGGACGCTTGCCCGTATGCCACTGTCTGACGCTGGTCGGATGGGAAGGCGGCAAGTTGAGACCCAAGTCAGAAGACCTGCCTTATGTCGTAAAACAAAGCTTTCGGGATAAGAGCTGGCCTTCTTATTAATTAAATAAGGTGTCCAACACCGTCCTTGAAGTTTTGAGTGAATGTATTATTAACTTAAAACTCAACATTATGCGTTTCAAAAACTTTACCCTTTTGTTCCTTCTGGGAATTTTCGGCATGTTCTCATCCAATCTTCATGCCCAACAAGATGCCTCCATCAACCCCGCCGACATCCGTTATTGGATTGGCGAAGGCTCCAACGAGGTGATGTTTATTGTCAACTGGGCCGAGCCCGACACGGCACTGGCCTGGGGTTTCCGCTTTAGCGAGGAAACCATTACTGTGAAAGAAATGATGGCCCAAATCGACGCGGCGGACTACCGTTTCACGATGGACGCCACCGACACCTACGTCAGCAATCTTACTTTTGACGACGGCTATTACCAACTCAATGGCTCCGAATACGGTTTTTGGATGTACAACGTCAACGGCGAGATGGCCTGGGAATACTATGATACCCAAATCGTCCGCAATGGCGATTACGTGAAATGGGGTGACACCGAATGCGGCACCATCATCGACCCTGAGAACTGGGTCTATGTCTGGGAAAAGGAAGTCGTCGCTGTGTATCCCCTCGCTGAAGACGCCACCATCGCCCCTGAAGAGATCCTCTACTGGGTGGGCGAAGGCCCCAACGAAGTGGTGTTCATCGTGAACTGGGCTGAACCCAACATCGCCCTCGCCTGGGGCTATCGCTTCTCCGAGGAATCCGTCCTCGTGAAAGACGTGATGGATGCCATCAAAGAAGCTGACGGTCGCTTCGACTATGGCGCCGGTGCCGGTATGGTCGATGAAATCAAATTCATTGCCGGCGACCAGATCTATGCCCTGGCAGGAATGTGGTGGATGTATGTGGTGAATGGCCAAATGGCCTGGTACGGCTATGATGAGCAAACCGTGGTGAACGGCGACTACATCAAGTTCGGCGACGAGTCCTGCGCCACCGACCTCGGCCACTGGAACTACGTGTGGGAAACCCCGGTATGGCCGGTCTCGGTCAACACCTCGGTGAACGAGAGCGCCTCAAGCCTCGCCATGTTCCCCAACCCCGCCACCTCCTACACCCAGCTGGATGCCCGTAACTGGAACGCCAATGCCGTGGTGACGGTCTCCGACCTCCAAGGCAGAATCCTTGGTAGCTACACTTTGAGTGGCAACAATGAACCCGTCATGATAGAGACTTCCAACTATGAGGCAGGTGTCTATTTCGTGACCGTGAGTGACGCCACCCGTTGCCAGACCCTGAAACTGGTGGTGAAATGAGAAAAGTCTTATCCATATTTTTAGTTGTTCTCCCGTTTCTGTCGGTGGCGCAGTTTGCGCCCCCGGCAGGGCAGGAGGGTAGTACCGCCATCAACGCCGACTCGTCCCTGTTCGTGGGATGGGCCACCGGCTGTGTGGTGGAACGCGGCCCCGTGCGCATCGACCGCCCCCAGATGGGACTGGCATCCTACGGGGTGGAGGCCGACGCCCTGGGCAAAGCCAACGATACCCTGGTGGTGAGCCTGGGCGATGGCGGCAATGCCGTCCTCACCTTCGCCTCTCCCATTTATAACGGCGAAGGCCCCGACTTCGCGGTGTTCGAGAACCCCCTCATGTATGCCGAAGACACCACCCTCTTCTTCCTCGAACTGGGTTTCGTCGAGGTGAGCTCCGACGGGGTCAACTACCTGCGCTTCCCGGCCATCTCCAACATCCCTGCTGAGACCCAGGTGGGCTCCTTTGCCTGTACGGACCCCCGTCTGGTGCATAACTTCGCCGGGAAATACGCCCCTCATTACGGCACGCCTTTCGACCTCGACGACCTGCCTGAGTCGGAGCTTGTCGATGTGAACCATATCACCCACGTCCGCATCGTGGATGTGGTGGGCACCATCAAACCGGAATACGCCTCTTACGACTCGGAAGGCCATATCGTCAACGACCCCTGGCCCACGCCCTTCGCCTCTTGCGGCTTCGACCTCGACGCCGTCGGCGTCATCCATGATTTGGCCCACAGCGGAGTGCAGGAACAACCCCTCCAAACCATGGTGATCGCCCCCAACCCCGTCGCCAGCACCCTCTTCGTGCAATGCGACAAGATGGTCTCGGTGAGCGTTTGCTCCCTGACCGGACAGCAACTCCTTCGCGCCGAAGGCAATACCCTCGATGTGTCGGCGCTCCCCGCAGGCATCTATCTCGCAAGGATCGTCACCGAAAGCGAAACCTTGGTGAACAAGTTTGTAAAAAAATAATATAATATGAAGAAGATAACAATATTATTGTTGATTCTGTTGCCATTCATCATTGGGGCGTGCCGTCCGGATGTTCCGAGCACCCCCGATGGTGTGGTGGTTGGCAAAGGCGTGTATGTGTTGAGTGAAGGCACTTTCACCTACGCCAACGCCAGTTTGTCGTTCTACGATCCGGAGGCCGACACGGTGGCCAACCGACTTTTCTATCGTGCCAACGGCTCGCCCATCGGCGATGTGGCGCAAAGCCTGGCCTTGATAGGCAATGACCTTTACATCGTGGTCAACAACAGCAAGTATATTTATAAGGTGAATGCCTCCTCGATTGCTTGCGACACCACCAAGCCCTTCAAACTCGGTGACTTTTATTCGCCCCGTTACATGCTCCCTGTTTCGCCTGACAAAGCGTATGTCTCCGATTTGATGGGGAAAGACCTGTGGATCATCAACCCTCAGGATATGTCGCATACGGGTACCATCGCCATGGGCAAACCCACCGAGACCATGGTCCAGGTAGGGTCGGAGGTGTATGTGGCCAACTGGTCGAACTACTATGCCAATGACGTGGAAAAGAACACGGTGCAGGTGGTGGATATGAATGCTGATTTGAAAGTGGCTGAAATTCAAGTTGGTAAGGAGCCTAATGGCATGGTGGTGGATAAGAATGGCCAGGTGTGGGTGCTTTGCGAAGGCGCCGCTTGGGACGAGGATGCTGAGGACCCAACGCTTTGGAGAATCAATCCGATGAGCAAAAAAGCGGAGTGCATGCTTACCTTGCAAGGCACTGCCGTGAATCTCGCTGTGGATCCTTCGGGCACTTATCTGTATTACTTCCTTGATGGAGACGTGCGTCGCACCAACATCAACAATCCTACCGCCGAGGATGCCTTCTGCATTCCCTCGGAGGGACGTACCCTCTATAAAATCGCGGTGAACCCCAGCAACGGAGAGCTGTATGTGACCGATGCGAAGAACTACATGCAGAACGGCACGGTGTATCGCTACTCGTCCGACGGGGTGCTGCTTTCCAGTTTCAATGCGGGCATCTGCCCCTCGTTCATGTTGTTCAACTAATGCCTGAATCATGAAAAAAACCTGTCCCCGCTGCGGCAAGGAATTCGAGTGTGTCCATTCCAAGGACTGTTGGTGTGCCAAGGTGGTTCTTGACGATGAAAAGCGGTCAAGACTGAAAATCTATCACGATTGTCTATGCAAGGAATGTCTCGAAAGTGTCTGATTCATGGCGTTTTGACGCTGGTGTGCATCGCCTGTCTCACGGTGTCGTGCCGGCATCAGACGAAGCCCGATGACACTCCTGCGAGGGGCGTTTCCAGGTCGGAGAACCTGTTTCGTTATGCTCGCAACGTGGTGGCATGTCCTACCGAATATGGTTATTGGATGGAGGTGCGCAACCCTTGGGACACCACAGCCTGCATGGGCAGGTTTGCCCTTGTTTACGATTCGCTTCGCCAGAAAGCGACCGGGTTGGAAGATGCCACCAGGGTGCGCATCCCCGTGCAGTCGGTGGTGTCGTTCTCTTCCACCCAATGGTCGGTGTTCATGGCCTTGGGCAAGGTGGGGTTGGTAAAAGGCATCTTGGAGGGCAGGGACATCCACAGCCCGGAGATGCGCGCCTTGCTGGAGCAGGGCGTGGTGCGCGATGTGGGTACCGAGTCGGCCAAGAACGTGGAGCTGATGATTCAGATGCATCCCGACATCTTGCTGTTTTCGCCCTATTTCGACGGCAACCAAGATCCGCTGAAAGTGACGGGTGCGGTGCTGTTCCCCTTTGCCGACTATCTGGAGAACTCGCCTTTGGGCCGCGCCGAGTGGATCCGTGTGGTGGGCCTGTTGGCAGGCTGCCCCCAGGAGGCTGACGCATGGTTCGACGAGATTGAACGCCGTTATCTGGACCTGAGGGATCTTTGCAAAGAGGTGGAACATCGTCCCACGGTGTTCTCCGACCTGCCTTTCAATGGACAATGGTATGTGGCGGGCGGAAAGAGCTATATCGCCCAGCTGTTCGAAGATGCCGGTGTGGACTATATCTGGAAGGACAACAACTCCACGGCCAGTTTCCCCTTGGACTCGGAGACCATCCTCGCCAAGGCGCAACATGCCGACTACTGGCGGGTGGCCAACTCCTCGTCGTTGCCGATGACCTACGAGTCGCTGAAACGCGAAAACGCGCTTTTCGCGCTTTTCGACGCCTACAAAAACCGCAAAGTCATCGTGTGCGACATCCAGCCGACAGGCTATTTCGAGACTTCCCAAATGGAACCTGACGTGCTGCTCGCCGATTTCATCTATTTCTTCCATCCGGAAAAAATGGAAATCCATAAAAATACCTATCAACCCAAATATTATCACCTTTTGGGGGATTGATTTGTTTTTTTATTTCTTAACTTTGCGTCAAATAACGGATTAAATCACAATAATCAGTTTGTTTGGCTATGGAAGACTTTGAAGTTCAGAACTTTGTCCAGACCGAGGCGTCCACGGACAAGAAGTGTCCCGGCTGTGGTGCCACCATATCGTTCGATCCAGCCGAGGGGAAGCTGCATTGCAAATACTGCGGTTTCAAGTGTGAGTTGCCCAAGCCGGAGGAGGAGAGGGAGGTTTGCGAGATGGATTTCTATGCGGCTAAAAATAGTGGCAGCTATGAATGGGGCGTCAAGAAAAAGAGCGTGCAGTGCAACAGCTGTGGCGCGGTGTCGATTTACGATGCCTTGGAGACGGCTTCGGTTTGCCCTTTCTGCGGCTCCAACCAGGTGATGCCCGCCGCGGAGGAGGATTCCATCGCGCCGGGCGGGGTATGCCCCTTCAGCGTGACCAAAGAGAACGCCAGCGCCGCCTTCAAAAAATGGATTTCCAAGAAGTTCTTTGCGCCCAATAAGGCGAAAGAGAGCACCCGTCCCGAAGCGTTCCAAGGACTGTATCTGCCGTATTGGACCTACGACGTCAAGACGCTTTCGCGTTTTACGGCTCGCGCTGGCTATGACCATAAGGTGAAAAAGGACGGGCAGACTAAGATAGAAACCGAATGGCACAGTGTTTCAGGCTTTTATGAAGAGGCCTTCGACGATGAGACGGTGGTGGCTTCCAAGCGTATGGGAAACACCAGCGTGAAGGGATGCCAGCCTTTCGACCTCTCCAAGGTGACCCCTTACAATCCCCAACTGCTGGCTGGATTCGCCGCCGAACGTTATTCCGTGGGATTGCAGGAAGGCTGGGAGGTGGCCCGAAAGTCCATCCAGACGAAACTGAGAGGACATATCAGCGATTATGTGAGAAAGACTTGGAAGGCCAACCGCGCGGATTCGGTCAAGATGTCCACCAACTACGCCAACCTCACCTATAAATACCTGCTGGTGCCCATCTGGGTGTCGTCGTATAAGTACAAGGACAAGGTGTATCAGTTTGTGGTGAACGGCCAGACGGGCAAGGTGGGCGGCGATTCGCCGGTCTCTACCTGGAAGGTCCTGCTCACCATTTTGGGCGTGGCTGCTGCCATCGCTTTGCTCTGTCTGTTGCTTGGACACTAATAAGGGCTTCCCTGAGGAACAAAAAAAGAGGCGCCGTTGCGACGCCTCTTTTTTTGTGGGGTTATTTGGACTTGTCGGGGAAGTCAGGGACTTTCGGGATGTCCGGGTAGTCCTTCATCTGTTCAAGGATGACCTCGATGGCCTTGTTGAGCTGGTCATCGATGCCTTCGAACTCACGGGCGGGGTCGTTGTCGATGACGATGTCGGGATCCACGCCATAGCCTTCGATGACCCAGTTGCCATTCTCGTCGAAGGGTGCGAACTCGGGTCGCGTGAGGGAGCCTCCGTCGATGAAGGGCAGGCTGCCTCTGATACCGACCACGCCGCCCCATGAGCGGGTGCCGATGGTGGTGCCGATCTTGTGTTTCTTGAACTGGTAGGGGAACAAGTCGCCGTCGGAGGCGGAGTACTTGTTGAACAGCAGCACTTTGGGCCCCAGCACCATCTTGGTGGGCTTGGTCTCAGGCTCGCAGTTGCGCATCATGTCGTACATGGAGAGCTCGCGGCGCAGGCGTTCGATGATCATCGGGCTCACGTTGCCGCCGCCGTTGCCGCGGTCGTCGATGATGAGGGCTTTCTTGTCCAACTGGGGATAGAAGTACTTGGCGAACTCGTTCAGGCCTTCCACGCCCATGTCGGGGATGTGGATGTAGCCCACTTGTCCGTTGGTGGCTTTGCTCACCTTCTCGATGTTGTCGCGCACCATGTTGTAGTAATACAGGCCGTTTTCGTCGGCGATGGGTTTCACCACCACGTCGTGGCTGCCGCTCTCAGAGGCTTTGCCGTTGACGGTGAGCAGCACGGGGGTGTTGGCTTTGCCAACCAGGGCTTGGTATAGGTCTTTCATACCTTTGACGCTTTGTCCGTCGATGGCGATGATGTAGTCGCCTTCTTTCACGTTGACGCCCACTTCGGTGAGAGGGGAGCGGGTCTTCTCGTTCCAGTTCTCGCCTTTGAGGATCTTGTCGATTTGGAAGTAGCCCGACTTGTCGCGGTGGATCTGGGCGCCGAGGAGGCCGAGTTGGATGCGTTCGGGTTTGATGCGGTCGCCGTCGCCCACGTAGGCGTGGCCGATGTTGATTTCGCCAATCATCTCGCCGATGAGGTAGGTGAGGTCGTAGCGGTCGGAGCAGTAGGGCAGGAGCTTGCCGTATTTCTCTCTCATGGCGGGCCAGTCCACACCGTGCATGTTGGGGGCGTAGAAGAAGTCGCGTTCCTGGCGCCAGGCCTCGTTGAACATCTGGGTCCATTCTTCCCTGAGGTTGACCCATTTCTTCATCTGGCCGAGGTTGAGGCTGCCTTCGGAGTTGCCGCCGCCCATGCCGGGACCATCTTTGGAGCCGCCGCCCATGGGGGCTTTCGGGGCGTTGATGATCTTATAGCCGCCACGCTCGCGGACGAGCATCTTGGTGCCGTCGGGGGTGAGCTGGTAGCCCATGCCGCCGCCGATGCTGGTGCATTTCTTGGTCTTGGCGTTGAAGAAGCCCAGACCTCCGCCGTTGCGGCCCGCGGCCACATAGTACAGGCCGTCCTCCACGCCTCGGAGGGCGTAGTAGCTACCGGCGTTGACGGGCAGGGCGATGACACGGGTGCTGATGCCCTCGAAGTCGATCTTCACCTCTTTGGCCTCTTTGGCGGCTGGCTTGTCGGGACCGCCTTTGCCGCTTTTGGCGTCTTTGCCTTTCGGCTCTTTGCCCTTGGGACCTTTGCCTTCCGGTTGCTTGCCTTCGGGTCCTTTGGTCCCTTCCTTGTCGGTGCCTTCAACTTTCACTTCGTCGTTCTCGGCGAGGAAAGGCGAGGGGGTGTCCTGCTGCAAGGTGAGCAGGTAGATGCGGGTCATGTCGGTATAGACGTGGTTCCACTCCGTCCAGCTATAAGTGGGACGGAAGTCGCGCTGTGAGCTGAAATACAAGTATTTCCCATTTTTGTCGAAGGTGGGGCCGGAGCAGTTGTAGAAGGCGTCGGTGACGGTTTCGTCCTTGCCGCTGGCCACGTTGTAGATGTGGATCTGGCTCACGCCGAAGGTGCTGGGCATGGTGTAGGCTATCCAACGGCTGTCACCCGACCAGCAGTAGTCATCCATCTCGCCAGTCTTGTTCTCAGCCACCACGGTCACCTTCTTGCTGCTGACTTCCACCATGTTGAGGCGGTTCATCTTGTCGCTCCAGGTGATGTACTTGCTGTCGGGCGACCAGGAGGGATCCCATTTGTAGGTGTCGGAGTGGTCGGTGAGCTGGATGGCGTCTTCTTTGCCATCCTGGCTTTGGATATAGATCTCGTCCTCGCCGGTGCGGTCGCTGATGAAGGCGATGTATTTGCCATCGGGCGACCAGGCCACATCGCGGTCATGCACGCCGTCGCTTTGGGTGAGGTTGCGGGTGATGCCCGACTTGGCGGGAACGGTCCACACGTCGCCACGGGCGCCGAAGGCCACACGGCTGCCGTCGGGGGCGATGGAGCTGCTGTTGATGAACTTGCTGCAATCCACGTATCTGTTGCGGACGGAGTTCTGGTCGTCGGCGATTTGCACGGGGATGGGATAGATCTTGCCGTCGCTCAGATGATAACGGAACAGCTCGCCGCCGTTCTCATACACGATGTCGTTGTCACCCAAGGAGGGGTACTTGATGTCGTAATAGGTGTAGTTGGTCACCTTGGTGGTTTGCTTGGTCTTGAGGTCAACCACGAAGAGGTTCATGGTGCGGTCGCGGTCGGAGCAGAAATACACCTTGTCGTCCACCCACATGGGAAAGATGTCCTGGGCGTCGTTGTTGGTGATGTTCTCGATCTTCTTGGTCTTGAAGTCGTAAATCCACACGTCGTCGGCCATGCCGCCCTTATAGTATTTCCAGGTGCGGAACTCGCGCATCACGCGGTTGTAGGCAATCTTCTTGCCATCGGGTGAATAGGAGATCCAGCCGCCTTCGGGCAGAGGAAGTTGCTCGGCGATGCCGCCTTCGAGGTTGGCGATGAAGAGCTGGCCCACAAAGTCGTCCCAGCTTTGCTTGCGGGAACGGAACACGATGTTCTCGTTGTCCTTCCAGGTCATGACCATGTTGTTGGGACCCATGCGGTCGCTCACATCGTCGCGGCCCAGGGTGGCCGTGTAGGTCAGGCGCGTCGGGGCGCCGCATTCGGGATAGGGCATCACATACACCTCGGTGTTGCCGTCATACTGTCCCGTGAACGCCAGGTGCTTGCCGTCGGGAGAGAAACGGGCAAACATCTCGTAGCCGTCGAAATCGTTGGTGATCTTGTGGGCCACGCCGCCCTTGATGTTGACGCTGTAGAGGTCGCCACCATGGGTGAACACCACGTCGTTGCCGTGGATGGTGGGGAAACGCAAGATCTTCGCTTCTTGCTGGGCATTCAGCGACAACCCAGCTGTCAGAAGCAGAAAAAGTGTCAATAGTCTTTTCATGGTAATTGTATTAGTGATTCAATAGGTTAGTTGTTCAGTTTTACGGGAATGACTTCAAAACTTTCGCCGAGATACACCAGGAAAGCTTTGATTTCTTTGGTGACGATTCCTCTTAACACGGAGCAATACTCTCGCAGCTGCTTGAGGTGCTCTTCTCGCTTCTTTCCAGTCTTGTAATCAAGAAGATAGATGACATCGGGCAGCTCGGCGTAGCGGTCGGGACGGCGCACTCCGTATTCGGGGGAATACACCTCGCATTCGTTTTTTACCTTCGCCTCGGGCAGGAAGGCGTCGCTGATGAGCGGTTCATGCACCATCTTGTCGAATAATTCTTTCAATATTTGTGTTGTTCTGTTGTCTATTATTCCAGCGTCGAGGTAGGGGAGGAGCACCCGGTCGATGTCATGGGCATCCTGGACTTCGGAGAGTACTTGGTGTACAAAGTCGCCCCACTCCTGGGGTTTCATCTTGTTGTCGCTCGAAATCCAGAACATGCTGGGGTTGGGGTCGATAGCCACTTTCTGCGACCAGTCGCTGGCTTGTGACTCGTGGAACAGGTCGTCCTTGTTGGAGTTGGTGGTGTGGGACTCCACTTTTCGGGAGGTTGGGTCGCCGAAGCCATAGAGGATTTGGCCTTGCTTGCCCTCTTGGGGTTCTCTGTCCAGGGAACTCAAAAAAGCGTTGAGCGGACTCTTTTTAGGGTCTTTTTTCTGGTAGGAAAGCACATAGAGTCTCTGTTTGGGGCGGGTGAAGGCCACGTAGGTGAGGTTGAGGTTGTCGAGTCTGTTTTTGGCGGCCTCGGCTTCGGCGACGGCTTGGATGGTAGGGTTCCAGACGCTGTTGTCATTGGTTAGGGAGAACTGCACTTTGTCGATGTTGGGAATGGCGTCGAATCCCAGGTCCTGGGGCTTGATCCAAAGGAGCGTTCTTTTCTTGTCGTCGAGGTCGTCTTTCATGAAGGGATAAATCACCACGTTGAATTCCAATCCTTTGGATTTGTGGATGGTCATCACATTCACGGCCTCGTTTTGGCTGCTCTGCACGGAGAGTTTATGTTTATTTTTCTCCCAATAGGCCAAAAAAGCCTCGATGCCCGTCTCGTCGGTCTGCTGCCATTGATACACCAGGTCGAGCAGGAAGTTGAGATAGGAGTCGCCTATCGTGTTGAAGCCATACACCCTCGCCAAGGCGGAGCAGAGGTCGTAGAGGCTGTAGGACTTGAATAACAAAGATTTGATTTCCATCGGTTTCATTCCGAATTCCTCTTCTAAGGAGCGGCGGCCTTGGGCGATGTCATCCACGTGGTCGAAGAACCCTTCTATCTCGCCCTTGAAGGAGGAGGAGTGGGTGGCGCGCCAGTAGTACAGCACGGTGGCGATGACGGCCTGGTTGTCGGGATGGATCAGATAGTCAAGGGTATGGAGGATGAGCTGCACCCTGTAGGAGTTCTTCAGCAGGATGGAGTCGGCGGAGATGACTGGAATGTCGTTGTCGTTCAGGTAGTTGGCGACTAACGATCCGTTTTTGTTGTCGCGAACGAGGATGGTGATGTCCTTATAGGAGAAGCCTTGTCGCTGCAACTCTTCGACGAGTTCCTTGATGCGTTCCAGGATGGGCTCTTTCTCTTTTAGGTCGGCGGGAAACAGCTCCACTTGCACATAGCCCTCTTCATTCTTGGTGATTTTTTGAACCACCGAGACCTCTTTTTGGAGCTGCTCGTCGTGATCCTCATACACCTTTCTTTGCGCTTCGGGGAGGTATTTCTGGTCGGTGCAGAATTTGAAGAAGCGGTTGTTGAAATCCACGATGTTTCTGAACGAACGGTAGTTGGATTGCAACTCCGTGAAGTCGAAATGGCTTACCAGGTTGTGCTCATAAACATCGAAAGTCTCGTGCTCATCGGGCTTTTTGAAGATTTTGGGCAGGCTGACGATTTGTCCCACCTCGCCGTTTCTCCAACGGTAAATCGATTGTTTTCCATCGCCTACCACCATGCTCATGCTGTTGTTCGACAAGTTGTTGTCGAGCAGGGGAATGAGGTTTTGCCATTGCAGCACCGAAGTGTCTTGGAACTCATCGATGAAGAGATGGGTGTAACGCTCGCCGAGTTGCTCGTAGATGAACGGCACGGAGAAGTCGCCCATCATGTCGTTGATTCTCTTGTTGAATTCAGAGATGTGCACCACCTGCTCCTCGCCGATATAGTCGTCCGTCTCCGATTTGATGATGGACCTCAGGGCATAGAGGCTGAGGCGGTCGAGCTGGTCGCTATAGAACAGATAGGGGGCGATTCCCTGCTGATATTGTTCCAGATAGGGCAGGAGGTCTTTCTTGAACTCCTCGTCAATTTGCTGAAGAGCACTTCCCAGTTTTTTCTTCAAGGAGGATGCATACCAGTCGCATTTTCCAGTGATGAGATTCACTTGTCTGACCCCCAGTGGTTTATATTCCTTTTTTTTGAGCATCATCAGGAAACCGAGGAGAGGGCCTGCGCCTTTGTAATAGAAGTCGTCTTCGGAGAGTTGGTGCTTGGCGATGAAATCCTCGCATTTTTTGATGAAGGGCTGTAGGTTTGTTATGAAGTCCTTGGTGTTTTTTTTCAGAACTTTTTGGGTCTCCTGATACTGTTCTTCGGTTTGGAGCTGGTTTTGCTCGTGCTGTTGGAAGGTCTCTTCCGAGAAGAGTTTGATGATGAACTCGTGGATGGCGGGAGCGATACGGTTGTTTTTTTCTTGATCGAATTTTTGTCCGCTGAAGTCTTCCAGCACTTGGGTGAGGTAGGGCTGTTGAGGTCCGATCCGTTCGCCGATTCTTTCGGTGATGGCGTCGGCGATTTCGTTTTCGTCGATGCTGACGTTGTACTGGTTGGGCAGGTTGAGGTCTTTGGCGAAGGAACGCGCGAGTTTTTGCACAAAGGAGTCGATGGTGCTGACGCAGAAGCTGCTGTAGTCGTGGATGATGTTGTGGAACAGGAGGAGCGCGTTTTCTTTCAGTTGCGCTCTTTCGAGCTGGAGCTCTTTGAGGAGGTCGGCTTCCATGCCTTGGGGTGGTGCGGAGGGGTCGCTGTGGATGATGTCGTCGAGTTGGCGGATGATTTTGGCTTTCATCTCGTTGGCGGCCAAATTGGTGAAGGTGATGGCCAGGATTTGGCTGTAATTGGCCGTTGTTTTGGGACTTTTGAGGCAGAGTTCCAGGTACTCTTTGACGATGGTGTAGGTTTTTCCCGACCCGGCGGAGGCTTGGAACACCTTGAAGGAATCAGCTTTTGGGTTCATCGGAGGTGGTTTTAGGGTTTTTGGAGCGTGGACGTTCTATCATGGGACGACCGGAAGGGACGAAGTTGGTCTTTTTCTTGAAGAAGTCCCTGAACCTGTCGAAACTCTTGCTGTAGGAGAGGCCGATGCCCTGGGTATAGGGGGCCAGTTTATAAAAGGTGTATTGGGTATAGTAGTTGTTGTAGTTGGATCGGTTGAAGGCTTGCGCGCTGAAACGTCCATCTTTGGTAATCTTGAAGTCGATGTTGAAGTCGCCCACGATGTTGGAGCCCGAATTGGAGTAGGCGGTGGAGTTGGGAATGACGACGCCGAAGTTGGTCTCGATGGTGAGGCGGTCGTTGAAGAGCTGTTTCTTCAAGCCCAGCGTCACCTCCTCGTTGCTCATCTCGCTGCCTGGCCGGTAGTTGACGTTGATATCGATGAATTCGATGTTTTGGGCGAGGATGTCGTTGATTTGGTTGGTGATGAGGTCGTAACCGTTGATGGAGGCTTCGTAGCTGAAGCTGCTGAACACAAGCAGGGAGACGACTTGGAGGAACACTTCCGACTGGTTGGTGGTGTCGATGGCGTAAAACACGGCTTGTTGCACTTCTTCGGAGGCGTTGGGCAGGCGCAACCCGAAGGTGATTTCGGGATTCATGAGCTTGTTTTTCAGTCGTACCAGGCATTCTACCTTGATGTTGCTGCCGCTGTTGTTGGTGGAGTCAACCAGTCCTAAGGTGCTGAGCGAGGCTTTGGTTTGATAGACGCCCGTGGCATCGATGGTGCCGTTCACCGGGTCGCCCGTCCACGAGATGCGGCTGCCGGGATCCAGCGAGAAGTTCTTCCTGAGCACGTTCTCGATGTTGAGCGAGAGGCTTCCCTCGGCAATGACATAGTCGCCCAGCAACGACATGTTGTTGTTGGAAGTGGCGAGGTCGAGCCGGATGTTGCCGTCGCCCTTGGCCTCCAGGGAGCCGAGGCCGTTGGGCAGGGAAATCTTGATCTGCGCGTCTTTGTTCACGTCGAGGTTCAGGCCGATGTTGATGTTGTTGGGCTCCTTTTTCTTTTTCGGCTCCTCCACCATGGTCGTTTCGTCGTCCTCCACGATTTCCTTGGGAGGGGCGACAAAGGTGATGAAGTCCTGCCGTTTCACGGTGGAGCTTCCCCCAAGGGGCAGGGTGACTTTGGTGCCTTTCTTGGTAAGGGCGTTGATGTTGAGGTCCAGGTTGTGGATGGGGCCTTTGACGTTCACGTAGCCGTTGGCGATGGCGGTGCCATAGTACGAGGAACTGTGGCTCGCATTGGTGGCCATGGCGAGGAACTCGTTGGGGAACAGGCTGATATCCAGGTAGAAGTCCTTCAGGTAACGGTGCGTGATCTGTCCCACCACCCTTGCGGTGTTGCCCAAGGTGTCGGTCAGCGTGAAGTTGCCCAGCGAGATGGTTCTAGGGTCCAGGGTGATGGTTGGCGAGAACGTGTAGAAGGTGTTGAGCATGTTGACCTGGCATCCTCCGTCGTTCAAGGTGACGGTACCCCTGATGTCGGGCTGGTTCAGAGATCCCTTGATGTTGAAGTTGCCGGTCAAATCGCCTTGGAGTCTTTGTAGATTGTCTTGGAGGAATGGTTCCAAGATATTGAATTTCAAGTTATTGAGATTTAACTTGAAGTTCAGGTTGTCTTTCTCCCGCCTAATATAGTAGGCTCCAGCCAAGTCAACTCGCTGTTGCTCTTGGTCGGTAAGTCCAAGATGGATGTCGATGGAGTTGTTATGGTTGTTCCAGCGGCTGTAGATGTCGGCGTCGCCGAACAGTTCGCCGTTGAGTCCCAGTTCTTGGATGAGCAGGTCGGCGAAGATGGTCTTGCTTTCTTTCAGGTCGTTCAGCTCGGCATTGCCGCTGACGAAGCCGTTGAGGTCGAGGTCCATGCTTTTGAACAGGAAGTCGAGCGTGGAGAGGTCAAACTTGTTGAAGGAGACGGAGAGGGTGTCTTCTTTTTGCATGGGGACCATGCCGTCGATAAGGAGGCTTTGTTCCCGTGACATCAGCTGCAAGTCCGAAATCCTTGTTTTTCCTTGGTCGATTTCCACATAGTTCTTGGGGTTGATGGTCCAGAGGGAGTCGTTGACCACGATGTCGGCTTGGTTGACGCGGAACCACCAGCCATGTTCCTTGGGCAGGATGGTGGTTTGGATGTTGGCGTTGTTCTGGATGAAGGTCTCCAGGTTGTTCCAGCCGAGGTTGGTCTTGATGCTGTCGTTTTGGAGGATGCCCAGTAAGCTGAACCGGTCGAGGGTGATGGGGTTGGGGTCGTTTGGAACGCTGTCGCGCAGTACAATTTGGTCGATGCCCAGCTTGGTGCGCAGCCAAATGGGGGAGCTGGTGGTCTTGCACTCAATGTTGTTGATTCTTATATTGTTGATTTTGACGTATTTGGAGCGCAAAGTGAGGCTCATCATCCGTGAGTTGGAGGTGAAGGTGCCGTTGAGGGAGGTGTTTTTGGCGATGCTCAGGTTGGGCATGAAGAACGAGGTGAGGGTCTTCGGGTCTTTGACATTCAGGTGGATGATGAAGTCTTGGCTCGACGATTTGTCGCTGTCCTCGAAGGCTTGGAGTTCTTCTCTCCATGCGGGCATCTCCACGTAGGAGTTCACCAGTTGTTTGAAAGCGATCACCATAGTGGTGAAGTCCATCTTGCCGGCCATCTCGAAATCGAAGAAGTCGCAGTCGAGGTTGATTCTCTTGTTGATCAAGACGTCGTTGACGATGGAGCCGTTGAACTGTTTCATGACGATGTTGCCTTTGCTGTTGGTGAAGCTCAGGTCTTGGATGTCGAGGGTGCCTTCGGCCTTGTTGAAGTCGTTGAAGTTGTTGACGTTGGCGGTGATGGTGGCGCTGAGGAGGGCGGGGTTTTCGTTTTTGAGGAGTTGCAGTTTGTGGAGGTCGGCGTTGTTGATGTCGGCCACGAAGTCGCCTTTCAGGGCTTGTGGGTTGCTGAAGTCGAAGCGTCCTTTGAAGTCGAGGTCCAGGTCGTCGTCTTCGACGTCGATTCTGCCGTTGAAGCAGTTTTTGTGGAGGTTGCCGTTGAGGGCGATTTCGTCGATGGTGTTGTCCATCAGGAGGATGTTGGAGAGGCCGCCTTCGATGTCGAGGTCCAGGTCGCCGCCTTTGGCTTGCCGTCCGATGACATGGGCGTTCAGGTCAAGCGCTCCAAGGAGTTTCGGGTTGTTGATGACGGGGCCGAGGTTCAGCCGTTGGGCGTCGATGTCGCCTTCGATGACACTGTAGCCCATCTCGTTGAAATGCCGGGTCAGGTCGGCGTTGAGGTTTCCGATTTCGGAGGTGACGGCCAGCTGGGCGTTGAAGCGGTCGAGCGTGCCGGAGAAGTTGCCTTTGATGCTGCCTTTGCCAAGGGCGGCCAGCGATGGGGGCAGGGGGAGGGTTCCCGTCTCGCCCGGGAGTCGGAACGAGGCCAGGTCGTCGTATGAGAAGGTGACCCGGTCGAGGCGCAGGGTTTGTTTGCCCTTCATCAAATCGAGCACATGCAGGTTCAGGTTGCCCTCCAGCTTGGTGTCGTTGCCGTAGGCCAGCTTCAGTTGGTTCAGCTTGAGGTTCTCCACGGGACCCTGGACTTTGCCTTGGAGTTTGAACTCGTCGGGCATCTCGTACAAGACCTTGGAGAATGGACCTAAGTCGCTGAGCAATAATGTGGTAGGTCGTATGTCGGCCTCTAACACCACGGAGTCAACAAAAGCGCTGAAAGCTTGAAAATCAGGATAATGGAATTGCAGGTCGAGGTCCAGCTTGCTGTTGGGTGTCTCCAGTTTCAATTGGTCCAAAAGGATTTTCTGGGAGGTCAGTGTCACCTCCGATTCGAGGTAAACGAGCTGGAAACCACTCATCTCGGATGCGGCGAGGTGGTGGATGACGCCGTGGATGGAGTCGCCTACAATCGACAGGTCCTCCAGGTCCAAGTTGATGTTCTTTAGGTCCAGATGGGCATAGTCCATCTCCTTATTGGCTTGTTTTTCAAGCGATTCCTTGTTTTGATTCCAAAATTGGAAATCCAGGTTCTTGAGGAGCACACGGTCCACCTGGATGGGGGTCACCTTATTGCTTTTTTCTTTCTCGCCTGTGGCGAAGGCGTCAATCAGGAACTGCAGGTTCAGATGGTCGTCACCCTCGTAGGTGATGAGGTTGGCGTGGGCATCTTCCATTTCCACGCGCCCCACATGGATGATGCCATGCACGATATCTTCCATGATGGGCCTCACCCGGAGCTTCTCCACGAGGAGCAAATCGTTGCCTTGCAGGTCTTTTACCAGGAAATGGTCGAGGTGGATGGTGAAGTTGGGGGAGATATAGAGCCTTCCAATCTTCACGTCGGCTCCGGTGATAGAGGATATGTAACCTCCTGCAATTCTGATAGTAAACTTCTGGATGATGGCATCCTGAATGCCCACAAAGATACTCATGATGAAAGAAAGTATCACCATAAATAGGATCAGGATGCTATGGATAATCTTTTTTTTAATAATTTTGAGCCTCCAAAATTGAGTGTATGAACGAATATATTTTAGGCGTCGAGTCCTCTTGCGACGACACCTCCGCCGCGGTGCTTCAAGGCACGTGTGTGCTCTCCAACGTCATTGCCGGACAGAAGGTCCACGAGAAGTACGGAGGGGTTGTCCCCGAGCTTGCGTCGCGCGCCCACCAGCAAAATATCATCCCCGTCATCGACACGGCCTTAAAGGATGCAAATATAAACAAAAATCAATTAAGTGCAATCGCTTTTACACGTGGACCAGGACTTTTAGGCTCTCTTCTTGTAGGTGTCTCATTTTCAAAGGCTTTCGCGCAGACTTTGAACATCCCCATGGTGGAAATCGACCACATGAACGCCCATATACTGGTGCATTTTGCCACGGATGCCACCCATAAAGAGGTGCCTGACTTCCCGTTTTTGTGTCTCACCGTGTCGGGAGGCCATACCCAAATCGTGGTGGTGAAGGACTATTTTGACATGGAAGTCATCGGCAAGACCATTGACGATGCGGCGGGGGAGGCCTTCGACAAGACGGCCAAAATCCTCGGTTTGCCTTATCCCGGAGGACCGGTGATTGACAAGCTGGCCAAGGTGGGCGACCCCAATGCCTTCAACTTCGCCAAACCGCAGATTCCAGGACTGGATTATAGCTTCAGCGGCTTGAAAACCAGTATTCTATATACTGTTCGCGACCAGCTTAAACTAAATCCGAACTTCATTGAGGAACGCAAGGCCGACCTTTGTGCCTCGGTGCAGAAAACCATCATCGACATCCTGATGGGCAAGCTGGTGAAGGCGGCCAAGCAGACGGGTATCCGCACGGTGGCCATCGCCGGCGGGGTGAGTGCCAACAGTGGCCTTCACGACGCCATGCTCGCCATGGGGGAGAAGTATCATTGGAAGGTGTTCATCCCCCGCCTCAGCTATTCCACCGACAATGCCGCCATGGTGGCCGTCGCCGGCTATTATAAGTTCTTGAAAGGAGAGTTCGCCTCGCAGGACTTGACCCCTTACGCGAGGCAGAGTCTGAGGGACTAATCGCGGGCCGAGCCAAACGTCACCGTTTTGGTGGTTTCGGCGTTCGATACATACACATATCCTTGGCCAGGTTGGAGGTGTTCCAAGGTACCGTTCCAAGTACCATTCTCAAAGATGGCGAAGCCTTCGTCTTGCGACACAATCTTGTCCCCCTCGCAGGGATTGAAACCTGCAAAAGCCGTCGTTATGGCCGTAGCCTCCAAGCCCGTAAAGCCGAACCAGTTGTAGTGAGGTTCGAGGGAGACGGTGACCGAAGCAGGTCTGGTGCCGCTTATCGTGAGGATGCAGTCAGTCGAGGTCTTGATGCGGACCATCTCTCCTGGGACAACGTCGCCAACAGCGGTTCCATTTTTCGTTTGGATTTCCAACAGGTTATCGCCAAGGGCGGTTTGTATTGATGTAACACTGGTCTGCAAGTTGGGAGCGATCCAGTTCCAGCCTTGGGAGAGGGTGAGGCGCTGGAAAAGACCGAATTCGTAGGCTCCCATGTCGATTTCTCCTCCTTTCACCCTTGGCTCACCGGCAAGGTCAACGGCGAGCGGATCGGGATTGAGCAGGGTGACATCGCCAGCATTGATGCAGGGCGAGCCCTCCTGCAAAGTCCAGTCGAAATCCAAGGGATTCACGTTCTCATCATAGCCCAAATAGGTGGTCGGGTTGACGAAGAGCGGGTCGTTCTCGTTTCCTTCGCTTCCACTAATTTGCTGGCTCACCAGCGTGTTGTTCATGTTAAGTTCATACTGACAATCCCAAATGTTATTCATCCACGTTGAATAACCAGAAATAATGCAATTGTTAAAATCAATAATGCTCTTTCTGTCGCTTTCTCCCAAGTTCTCAAGTATAAATAATTCATCACTGGTATTGGCAATAGTTGTGTTGTTTAAGGTGGTGTGGATGCCATCGATTTGGAAGAATCCGTCCTGATTGTTCACAATCAACGAGTTATTAATTGTCAACTCGTGATTGTTTCTGATGGTACTACTGAGGTTGGAGTTATGTGTCGGATGGCTGTTGGCAATGACACATCTTTCCATGACCAAAGAGCCATTCACTCCAATGGTACTTCCATCCAAACCGGAGTTGCCCTCGAACACGCAATCTGTAGCAGTGGCTGTTCCCTCAACATAAAGCGCTCCGCCATCTGTTTCTATTGACTCGATAATAACACTGATAGTTCCTCCTGTCTCAGGATTTCTCCAAGGCTTGTTTCCTACGTTTCCTCTGAAAAGGCAATTCGCGATATCAGCGTTTCCTATCACAGACAATGCTCCTCCCGAAAGAGTACCGGCATTGTTGTTGATGAAGTTGCAATGGTCAACGTAACTGTATCCCCCAGCCTCAATGCCAGAAGTTCTTCTGCTGGGGTAGATAGCGGAATTCGTGGGGTAATGAGTGGCAGTGTAGTAGTTGGAATAGTTGTTTGTGATATTGCAATTGACCAGTTCAAGGGAATCCCAAATCGACATGACGGCGATATAGTGTTCAGAACGATTGTTGTTGAAGGTGGTATTGTGAATCTTCATTTTTCCTGGACTCAGAATGGTTCCGTATTTGTCAGCAGTGTTATCTTCGAAAGTGGTGGCGTCAATTTCCATGGCACCGCTGTTGAAAATGGCCCCGTTGTTTTCGCTGTAATTGGATTGGAAAGTACAATTGGACAAGGCAACCGTACCATGATCCATATTGCACAAAGCACCTGCAATAGCATAGACAAGACGACCCATATATTGTTCCCCAAGTTCATAGGTGTGGTTGTTCGACAACTCAGAGTTTGTAATCTCCAAGGCGCCCAAGTTGCGAATGCCACCCTCACGGTTGTTTTGCACGCGGCATTGGTTCAGTTTTGCAGTGGTGTTTTCATTGACAAGAAGAGCACCTTGGCGAGTGGCAGTATATCCTTTGGTAAGGGTTAAGCCGTCCAAGATGGCTTTTTGACTCCACATGGAGTTGGTCGGAGCGGTGGTGAATATACCATCTGTATTGTTGGTTTCATTATCATCTCCTTGGAGCTCACCAGAAAAGATGGTCAGATTGTTTTCCATGTCGCGTTCTTCGAGGGTGGTCTCGTCGCCTGCAAAGCCTCCATACACACTGACACCTTCGTTCAAGATGAAATGCTTTGAGGCATCCGAGTCCCCACAAGGGAGATAGGCGCCGCTGGCCACCCAAAAACAATCGTCGCATTGGGCATGCTGGAGGGCGTCGGCAAGTTTCGTGTAACCGCTTTCCAAGACCGTGTTGCCATCCAAAGCATTGGCCCATGAAGAGCCGTCCTTGGTTCCTGCTCCGCTTTCGCTGACAAAAAGATAATTCGTATGTCTCACTCGTAGATACAGCATGACAAGGGAGTCGCAAGAACCAACCGTCCAACGATGTTCATAGGTTCCAGTCTCATTCAAGGAAGTGCCATAGAAATCGTAGGTTTCCCCTTCTTCGATGGTAGCCTCCCTGACATCCATCTCCTTACATGTCGCATCGAAAGACGATTCATACACGCCTAAATCGACTTGGCCATGCTGAATGCGCTCCATTTTGTTGAGGTCAAAGGTCGGAATGGTCAAACCTGAAACATTATTGGAGCCAGCGTTAATGCACAACGAAGCCTCTTGTAACTGCCAATCGCCTGTCGATTCGGTGACACCAGTTTCCGTTACTGGATCAACAAAATACGGCCCGAAAATTCCCGTATTGTCATGCGATAACGGAATATTGCCGCTGGCGGTGTTTCGGAGTCCCTCTATGGCACAATGGCTCATGTAAGTGTTGTGTATCGATATGGCTGAACTATAAGAGAAGCTCTCTCCGTCGTTTCCCCAAACAATGGTGTTATAGAGATGGGCGCATTCATTTTGTTTGTCAATTCTGGAGTAGATGCCATCGCCTTTGTTCTTTAAGATGTTGCATTGCAACAAATCGGATTGATGGACATAGAGACCACCACCCTCCATGGAAGCTTGGTTGTTGCCGATATGCGACTGGACGATTTGGCTGTTAGATGCATACATGCCTCCACCTTGCTGGGCGGTGTTGTTTGTCACGAAACAGTCCTCGATGTTTGAATGCTCGGCATAGACACCTCCACCTTGCTGGGCGGTGCTGTTTGTCACAACACAGTTTTCCACCGTGGCATTTTCGGCATATATGCCACCGCCTTTGTCGGAGGCTGTGTTAAACTCCAAGACGCAGTTCGCAAGCGTCATGTTGTCTAACAGATAGGCACCGGCACCGTTGTCGGCATTACCGTAATGAATCGTGAAGCCATCCGCCACGGCGGCGGTGGTTTCGCTCAACGCGGAGCCTTGGTTCAAGACACGCAGCGTGTTGTTTCCGTCCAACACCGAGGCATGGTTGACCAAATCTCTTTGCGACAGATCGTAATCGGCGGGCTCGTTGCCCTCGAAACCGCCATATAGCTTCAAGTGCTCTTTGACTTGGAATGGGGAATCAGTAACCGTATAGGTGCCTTGTGCCACCCAAATGGTTGTCGGAGAATCGTACAAGACAGAAGCTTCCAAGGCTTCCTGTAAATTGGAAGTGGCATTGGCCCATGAGGAACCATTGCCTTGGCCATTCTCTTTTACGTAGATATAATTGTTGGCATCGGGCTGAATGGGGAACTGATAGTTGGGCTTTTCGTAAGGTGACTCAAAGGCGCCTATGTCAATCCGTTCTTGCTTAATGCGTTGATTTCCATCAAGGTCGTAGTCCAAATAGTCAGTGAGAGTGGTGAACCCTGTATTATAGCAGAAAAAAGAATCTTTTTCAGGAATGTTTGACAAATTCTCCCCACCCATATTGATGCAGGGCGAGTTTGCTTTCAGGGTCCATACACCATCAGTGTAAGCCGATCCGACACCAGAAGAAGGATGTTCAAATTCAGGGAACACACCTTCTTCATTGGAATCGCTTGATAAATTAATGCAAGGATATACTCCGTTCTTGCCGCTTAATCCTCCTTGAATCGCGTTGTTGCTGACATAATAGGGTCTGGACCATTGCCAATCTTGTTGTTGTGTGTTTCCCCAAACAATACTGTTGCAAAGGACGATGTCCATGCGAGAGAAATATTCGCTAATTCCTAATCCATTGTTGACGATGGTGGAATTGATAATGTAGTCGCAGCTGGCCCCCAATCCGTCGTTGTTGGCCACAAGACAACCTATCAAGGCTCCGCCCATCGTGGATAGCATATAGAAACCATTGCCGTTATTGCAAATCTTGCATCTGATGCACATGTTGCCCAATACGCCGTATCTTTCGTTATAGGTTATGGTGCAGTCTCTAATATCAAGGTGATCCCAAGAGTTATTCTGGCTGATACCGTCCCGTGCATGATATGACACTTCGTTGTGGAAACAATCCAAGCCGCCGCTATCCACAAAAATGCCGGTCCACTCTGAATGCAGCACCTTGCAGTTTTGCACTTTCGAGGTGCCTTCATAAACATAGAGGCATCCTTGTCCACCATATTGCATCACAAATCCATCCCATTCGCTTGACTGGGTACAGACTACAAGGCAATGGCTCTCCGCATCCAATATGGTGGCGTTGTTTTCCAAATCGCGCTGCGACAAATCATAATTGGCGGGTTCGTCGCCGTTGAAACCTCCGTACAACTTGACACCACCATGTCCCAAGAAACAGCATGTTTTGCCATTGCCTGTTTGGTAAACGCCATTGGCGATATAGGTACCTTTAGATACCCAAACCATAGGTTGGTTCTCCGAATAATCAGCCGCGGCATCAATAGCGGCTTGAATGCTGGAGGCGGCATTGGCCCACGAGGAACCGTCTTTGATGCCTGCGCCCGTTGGGGTCACATAAATGATGCTGTCGGATGTGACATGGATGTCCCTATATGTCGAGAATGACCAAACAGGGCCTTCCGTTATTCCTGAACCGTTGCGTTCGTTGACTCGCCAATAATACGTTTTGGCACTCTCGGTTACCACATCATGGTTTTCAGCCAATTCGTTTGTCCAATCCACTAAAACGCCAGTGGGAGGGTTGGTTTCTCCGAAAAGCAGTTGGTATTCTTTGGTATAGTCGCCGAGATGCCAGCTCAGTGAAACCGTTTCATCGCCATAGCAGTTGTAACCATCCACTGGCATGGGTGAAGTCGGCACTTCGGGTACAGGGATGACCATTGCATCGATGTTCACCATGAACTCGTCGCTGGTTGATGAAGCTAATAAATAATAGGAGCCCTGGGGTATGGGCAATCCGCAATTTAACGAAATAGTGTGGGCATCCCAAAAGAACACGTCATCCACATAAAAACAGTCGTCATTGCGACACCAGTCCTCATCTTTTGTGTACTCCCATTTGAAAGTATGTAAGCCTTGTGGCACTTCATAGCTGTAAAAAATCCAATCACCATCGCCACTGATGCCATCTATTTTTGCGACTTCATCAATGAAAAAGTATCCTTTGTCACAATTGGTCTCAGAGGAAATCCTAGCCCAAAAACTCATCGTTATGTTATATGGCACATAGCGTGTGAAAGAAATACAGCTTGAAGAGTTCCCGGACCAACAACCAAGATTTGATTTCATACAGTAGGTGCCCGAATGAGGGTTGTTTGTTGTTACCGTCCAATCTTCGTATGAATTAGGAGCCTCTAATACCCAATCCAGATTGCCGAGATCCCCGTTCTCGAAATCGCATTGGCAGTCCGTGATGTCAGTGCCAAGGCCATTAAAATAATTGTCCGATAATGGCCCACCTTGTTCGTCGAAACCCTCTTGGTAAAGCGCCACTTTGCCGTTTTCTCCATCGGAAACGACGGCACTTAAAATAACATCTGAGTCAAAAACAAGATGGAATACGGCATCTTTACCATCGGGCATCTTACCTGGAAGTCGGTAATTGTCCTTGATGGTCATCTCACTTGTGATGGCTTCGGAATATGGGAAAGTGGTTACTTCGCGTGCCAATTCCCATACGTCGGGCGTAGTTGGGTTGTATGCAGTTGCATTGATGGGGAGGTCTAAGGTCTTGTTATTGCCGTAGTTAATGCTGAAAAGTCCATTTTGGATGCCATCTCCTATTCCAGAAATAATGGAATAAGGGATGGTATCCATTTCTAAATAGGAAAAGGGTACTTGGGGGGAACTAAAAGTAAAATAGGGATTGTCACATGTTACAGAATGAATACTTCCCGGTATTCCTTCATTAATGAAAAAACCATAAAATGGTTCAATCCAATAACCATTGGGTCGAAATCCCATTTGTACAACCTCTGGTTCACGTATTAGTTGTTCTGAGACTATTCCCAGCTTGATATTGGGACGAAAGTCAGATATCACACCCACGGAATTAGGTTCAGGCAAAGGCCAAGCCCAGTCGCCTTTCAATGACGCACCTTGGGACGTGGTTCCATATAATCTAAATAAGTTTGGGTTCATCACGTATGTATTAGCGTTAAAGCCAATTGTCAAGTTGCCTCCTTCATAGAAAAAAGGATGGTCTAGAACTAATGTAGTCCATCCTGGTTCAGAGAAAATGTCCTCCAAATAATTTGTGTTCTCATAAACAAGCGTCATGTTTTCAGCAGGAGTCCATCCTGTTACTGATGTATGATTTATGTTGTCGGTTGTTCCTAAATATATAAAGAGGTTTCTGTTTAAATAACCACCATAGCATTCTTGGACGACATCAAATGAAAGAGAATAAATCATGCATGGCTCTCCAAGTGCTGCGGCGGGATAAATGACCTCTGTGTATGCAGATGGCCATCCCTCGGAACAGGCGTTAAATGGAATTTCACAGCTTGTCTCCGTCCCGTCGCCGATGATGATTTCTGTCAGAGTAGTGTTTTGGGCAGGGGCGCTGAAGAATAAAGCCAAGGCTGTCGTTAAGAATAGGGTAGGCAGCCATTTTTGCGTAACATATCGTCTCATGGTGAATTGTTTGTTTTGTTGCTAATTCAAATAAAAATGTAAAGATTAATCGCGAGCGCGAGCCGAACCAAACGTCACCGTTTTGGTGGTGTCGGCGTTCGATACATACACATATCCTTGGCCGGGTTGGAGGTGTTCCAACGTGCCGTTCCAGACACCATCCTCAAAGATGGCGAATCCTTCGTCTTGTGACACAATCTTGTCCCCTTCGCAAGGATTGAAACCTGCCAAAGCCGTTGCTATGGCCGTGGCCTCCATGCCCGTAAAGCCGAACCAGTTGTAGCCGGGTTCGATGGAGACGGTGACCGAGGCGGGTCTGGTGCCGCTTATCGTGAATGTGCAGTCAGCCGAAGCCTTGATGCGGAGCATCTCTCCCGGGATCACGTCGCCAACAGTGGTTCCGTCTTTGGTTTGGATTTCCACCAGGTGGTCGCCAAGGGCGGTTTGTAGAGAGGTGATGCTGGTTTGCAGGGTAGGGGTGATCCAGTTCCAGCCTTGGGTGAGGGCGATGCGTTCGAAAGGACCGAATTCGTATGCTCCCATGTCGATTTCTCCACCCTTCACCCTTGGCTCACCGGCAAGGTCAACGGCGAGTGGATCGGGATTGAGCAGGGTGACATCACCAGCATTGATGCAGGGCGAGCCTTCTTGCAAAGTCCAGTCGGCATCCAATGGATCCAGGTTCTCGTCATAGCCTAAATAGGTTGTCGGGTTGACGAAGAGCGGGGCGTTGATGTCTTGGCTTACGAAAGTGAGGTTTGTGTTTACTACACCCTGGTTGCCAACTTGTGAGAGCGACCATGCTGAATATCCCGCGACAATGCAATTGTCAAGATCAATGATGCTTTCGCCAATAACTCTCTCGAATTTAAATGATGTGGCATCTGAGTTGACAAGGGTCGAGTTGATGATTTTGACATGGCAATCGCCTTGGACATCGATGTTGCCATCGCGGTTGTTGGCCAACAAGCAGTTTTTGAGCGTCAAATCGCCAGAAACTTTGATGGCGCAATATTTATCACTAATACAAGGAATGCTGTTGACGATTTTGCATCTCTCCATTGTCAATGAACCTTGCCAAACACCAATGGTGCTACCCCTGTAACCTACATTCTCGCTAAACACACAGTCTGTCGCCAGGACATTTCCTTCTACATAAAGCGCGGCGCCGTCAGGATCGCCAATCATGACGTTAACGGAAATGTTTCCACCAGGATTATTGGGATCTTTCCATGCGCCAGCACCTTTGTTGCCTATAAAGTTACAGTTTTTCACATCAGCGGTTCCCATAATGGAAAGTGCTCCACCAAGACAAGTGCCAGCGTCGTTGTTAAGGAACTGGCAGTGATCCACATAACTATTACCCCAGGCCTCGATTCCGGAGGTTCTGTGGCCTGGATAGTTTGTGTTGCCAGTAGGGAAGTGGGTGGCCGTATAATAGTTGGAATGGTTGTCGCTCAAAGTGCAATTGACCATTTCAAGAGAATCCATCACCATCATCACACCAAGGCGGTTCTCGGCCCTGTTGTTATGAAAGATGGTGTTGGTCAATCTCACCTTACCTTGACTGAATATGGTTCCAATTCTGTCGGCTGTGTTGTCCTCAAATATGGTTTCGTTGGCGCTTAAAACACCAAGGCTGAAGATGACGCCATTGCTCTCACTGTAGTTGGACTCGAGACTACATCGCTCAAAAGAAACAATGCCATGTTCCATATTGATTAATACGCCGGCGCCAAAGTTGATGGAACCACTGTAATCGGGAAGATTCATAAAAATACCGCCCTCCATTTCCCTTCTGTTGTTTGAAAGCACAGAGTTACATACTTCCAAAAATCCTTGGTTATAAATACCGCCCTCCCTGTTCTCTGTAATTTGACATTGGTTGAGCGAAACCAGGGTGCCTTCGCCAATCCAAAGCGCCGCACCTTTGTTTGAGGCGTTATAACCTTTTGTAATGATGATTCCGTCCATGCAAGCGTTTTCTTTCCATAAAGTAGTAGCGTCATTTGAAATGAAAATGCCATCTGTATTGTTGGTTTCATCATCATCTCTTTGCAATTCGCCAGAGAAAACGGTCGATTCGTTTTCAAGGTCACGCTCGTCAAGCGTAGTTTCATTGCCTGCAAAGCCACCATACACACTTACACCTTCGTTTAGGGTGAAGTGTTTTGAGGGATCCAAGTCGCCGCACGGAAAATATGTTCCACTGGCAATCCAGAAACAGTCATCGATTTGTGCTTGAAGAAGGGCATCGGCCAATTTGGTATAGCCGCTTTCAAGAAGGGTGTTGCCGTCCAAGGCGTTTTCCCAGGAGGAGCCATCCTTGTTGCCAGCACCGTTTTCACTCACATAGTGGATTTGGAGATGAACAACCCGAAGATTCAGTTGGACGATGGAATCGCACGAGCCTACAGTCCAACGATGCTCATAAGTTCCAGTCTCACTCAATGGAGTTCCGTAGAAACCATACGTTTCTCCTTGATTGATGGAGACATGTCGAACGTCAATCTCAGAGCATGTTGCCTCGTAAGGTGACTCAAACACGCCTAAATCTACATGGCTGTTTTGAATACGGGGTTCATTGTTGAGGTCTTGAATAGGCAAGGTCATGTTGAGGACCTCATTCATTCCGGCGTTGACGCACATTGAAGCGGCTTGAAGTTGCCAATTGCCTGTTGATTCCGTGACACCTGTTTCGACGATGGGGTCAACAAAGTAAGGCCCGAGAGCTCCAGTATTGTCATGGGAAAGTGGGATATTACCATTGGAGGTGCTTTGTAAACCTTCCACCGCACAATGGCACAGAAGCGTATTGCGTTTGGCCATGCTGGAGCTGTAGCCGAGACTGCTCTCGCTGTTTCCCCAAAGAATGGAATTATAAAGGTGATTGAATTCATCCACGTTGTCTATCTGTGAAAACAAGCCGCCACCCGTGTTTTTGAGGATGTTGCACTGTAGCAGGTCTGACATTTGGGCATAGACACCACCACCCATATCTGAGGCTTGGTTGTTTCCAATGTGGGATTGGATGATTTGGTTGCTGATTCCATAGATTCCACCGCCTTGGTTGGAGATGTTGTTGGTCACACAACAATTCTCGATGCTGCTTTCATGGGCGTAAATGCCGCCGCCTTGCTGTGCAGAGTTGTTCTTCACAACACAGTTTTTCACCGTGGCTTTTTCGGTATAAAGACCGCCTCCTTTTTCTGAGGCTGTATTTTGTTCCAAAGTGCAGTTGGCAAGCATCATGTTGTCTAACAGATAGGCACCTGCACCATGATTGGCGTTTCCGTTCCGAATAGTGAAGCCATCCACCACGGCGGCGGTGGCTTCGCTCAATGCAGAGCCTTGGTTCAAGACACGTAGCGTGTTATGACCGTCCAACACCGAGGCATGGTTGGCCAAATCTCTTTGTGTCAGGTCATAATCGGCGGGCTCAACACCCTCAAAACCACCATACATTCTCAAGTGTTTTTTGACTTGGAACGGGAAATCTGTAACCGTGTAAGTGCCTTGTGCCACCCAAATCGAAGGCACCGACTCCAACAAGAGAGAGGTCTCCAGGGCTCCCGGTAAATCAGCGGTGGCATTGGCCCATGAGGAGCCGTCACCGTTGCCTCCAGCCTTCACATAGATGATATTGTTGGCATCGGGGTGGATGGGAAACTGATAGTTGGGCTTTTCGTAAGGAGACTCCCAAGCTCCAAGGTCGATACGACCTTGTTGAACACGCTGGTTGCCAGTGAAGTCAACATCTAAATAATCGATGGGGGAGGAGAATCCTGATTTATAGCAAAAATAGGAGCTAAGATTAGGAATGGTTTCCAAGTGTTCAAGACCCATGTTGATACATGGAGAGGTTGGCTTCAAGGTCCAAATACCATCGGAATAGGCTGATCCAACGCCAGAGGAAGGATGCTCAAATTCGGGGAACACCCCAGTTTCGTCAGAAGGATTGCTTAAATAGATGCATGGGTTTGTTCCATTTCCACCTTTTATTCCCCCTTGAATGGCATTGTTACTGATAAAATAGGGTTTGGACCATCGCCAGTCCTCTTGTTGGTTATTTCCCCAAACAATACTGTTGCAAAGAATAATGTCCATGCCGGAAGAAGAATAATCACTGAGTCCTATTCCATTGTTTACAATGGTGGATGATACAATGAGTTCACATTCGGCGCCACATCCATCATTGTTGGTCACCAAACAACCTATCAAAGCGCCTTCAACACCGCTCTTTCGGAATCCATTGCCATTATTACAGATCTGGCACCTTATACAATAGTTGCCGAAAACGCCGTATCCGCCATTATACGAGATAACACAATCTCTAATGTCAAGTTCATAGTACCAATTGTTTTGAGACACACCGTCATTGGCATGATGAGAAATGACATTGTGGTGGCAATTCAAAGCCCCGCCATCCATAAACACACCATTTCCTTCGGAATATAGAATCTTGCAGTTTTGAATGGTTGAGGCTCCGCTGTAAGAATAAACACCACCTTGACCACCATGCTGGATGGTGAATCCGTCCCATTCACTTGATTGAGTACCAATCACATAGCAATGGCTCTCCGCATCCAATATGGTGGCGTTGTTTTCCAAATCTCGCAACGACAAATCATAATTGGCGGGTTCATCGCCATTGAAGCTACCATAGAGTTTTACGCCGTCGTGACCTAAGATACAACATGTTTTGCCATTGCCTGTTTGGTAAACGCCATTGGCGAGATAGGCACCTTTCGCTACCCAAACCACCGGTTGGTTTTCTGTAATGGAAGCCGCGGCATCAATAGCGGTCTGAATGCTGGAGGCGGCATTTGCCCATGAGGAACCGTCTTGGATGCCTGCGCCCATTGGAGTGACATAGATGATGTTGTCGGCAGAGACATGGATGTCACTCGTCAGCGTGGGGTTCTGGGCAGGGGCGCTGAAGAAGAAAGCCAAAGCTGTCGTCAAGAACAACGACGGCAGCCATTTTTGCGGAGCGTATTGTCTCATGGTGAATTGTTTGTTTTGTTGCTATTTCAAATAAATAGGTCGCAAAGTTAAACAATTTTCGCATTCTGCTTCCAATAAGCAAGAATTCTCTATCTTTGTACCCTGTTCAAACAATGAACACGCTGATTCATGAATTGGAACGAATTACTATCGAATTATCGCTACGCATCGACGCACAAGAGCGCCGACGTGCGTAGCTCCTTCCAACGCGACTATGACCGCGTCATCTTCTCCAGTGCCTTCCGGAGGCTGCAAAACAAGACCCAGGTGTTCCCCCTGCCGGGCAGCCGCATGGTCCATAACCGTCTGACCCATAGTCTCGAAGTGGCCTGTGTGGGACGCTCCATCGCTTGCCGCACCGTGCAGAAACTCGCCGAGCGTGACCCCGAGAT
Source organism: uncultured Bacteroidia bacterium (assembly GCA_902783365.1). Lineage (GTDB taxonomy): Bacteria > Bacteroidota > Bacteroidia > Bacteroidales > F082 > Limimorpha. Next base: position 35,646 of record CACZQL010000109.1, read on the forward strand.
GCTGCGCCATCAGTCCGATATTGAGACCATCGTCTCCACTGCCTGCCTCGCCCACGACCTCGGCAACCCGCCCTTCGGACACTCTGGCGAGGACACCATTAGCAGTTTCTTCAAAGACGGCAAAGGGAAAGAACTCCAAGGCACCATGTGGCCCGAACAGTGGAGCGACCTTGTGGCCTTCGAAGGCAATGCCAATGCCTTCCGGTTGCTCACCCACCGCTTCTATGGGCGTCGTCCAGGGGGACACTCCCTCACTGCCGCCACGCTCTGCTCCTTGGTCAAATATCCCTATCCCTCCTACAACAAAGGAAACAGAAAGAAATATAATGTATTTTATTCTGAAATAGATATATTTCAAGAAATGATGCAAATATGTGGTATTCCACGAGTTGAAAATGATAGTATTGTTTATGCGCGTCACCCGCTCTCCTATATGATGGAGGCTTCCGACGACATCTGCTATCTGATTCTCGACATGGAGGACGCCCACAAGCGCGGCATCATGCCCACCGAAGCCATCGAGCAATGCTTCCTCTCGTTCTTCCACCCTGTGGAGGACGCCGACTTTTTCAAACATAAGGACGACGCTTATCGCGATGTGAGCGACCACAACGAACGGATGGCTTTCCTCAGGGCCATGCTCATCAACAAGCTGGTAAACTGTGTCAGCGATGTGTTCGTGGCCCATTACGACGAAATCATGGAGGGAAAATTTGAGGGGAGTTTGATAAGTTATTTGCCTGACTTTGAGGAAAAAGCATTGAAACAGTGTCGTGAGGAGTCGGTAATCAACATCTATCAGCACCCTACCGTGGTGAAGATTGAATTGACAGGTTACAACATCATCGGAACCTTGCTGGAGGAGTTTGTTGCGGCCGTGCAGGATCCTAAGATGATTTATAATAGGAAGTTGCTCTCGTTGATTCCCGAACAGTTCAAGCCGATGAAGGACGACATGTACACCAAGGTGCAGTCGGTACTCGATTTCATCTCCAACATGACGGACCTTTATGCGGTGCAACTCTATAAGGATTTGAGGGGAATGGACTGAGTGGAAGGTTTAAAGTTGGCAGTTGGCAGTTGGCGGTTGGCAGTTGAAAACTGAAAACTGACAACTGAAAACTGAAAACTGAAAACTGAAAACTGCCTCCCACGGATGAAAAGATGAATAGATTTGAGTTGATATTGTTTTTGATGTTGTTCTCGGCCATCGGAATGGCGCAGACGGGAACCTATATCGTGTCGGATTTTCATGAGAAGGATTTCGAGACGATGATGGAGGTTTGCCGCAAGGCGGAAGTGGGTTATCTGCTTCATTCGGAACCTTTTTCCACCTTTGGGCATTATAAGTGGAATCCCGACTTGGCTCCCAAAGGGGATGCCTCCATGGCGTCCATGGTGCAGCAAGCGGATGCGCTGGGTATCCGTCTCGGCATCTTCGCCCAAACGGATGCCATCAGCCTCAACGACCGTTTTTTCGCACCACCTTATTATAAAATGTTGCGCCGGCAGGGAAGGGCGGCGTTGTTCTATGATATCGATGCGGAGCAAAGGGAGTTCGCCCTGCGCCGCACTCCGGTCATGGACGCTCCTTCCACTTTGAATCTCCTTTTGATTGACGATGAGCTGGCGGTCTATGGCACCATGGAGCCTTTTCAGGAGATGCTCCTGCTGCACCGTTGCGGACGCGGGGAGTATCAAACCCAGGCCGTAGGCCATCATACCACGGCGGAGGTTTATAAGCTGTGGGACTCGCCGGAGCGTTTTGTGGCGCCCGACGGGAGCTTGAAGGACTCGGTGCAGTCGTATCTGACCCGCCGAATTGAGGCCGCGGGCATCTCTTACGTGATGTATTCCCCGATGCCTGACGCTACTGCGGCCACCACACCGCATCGTCCCTGGCACCGCGTGAGCCTTGCCGCCAAACGCCAGTCGTGTACCTCCATCGAGGAACTGGAACGGGTCATGGTCGAAGCAGTCGGTAACGACACGGACTACGGCATCTTCATCGACCGTCATGCGCTGAGCCATTATGGCCGCCTCGACGAGTTGCTGCGCCTGATGCGCGACTGGGGCCGTCTCCGTCGCTGGGACTGCCTTACGGAATCCCATAAGGAAGCCTTGCGCGACCCTTACTCCGAATGGCATCTCGAACCAGCCGACGACACCACCTATCATCTCTACCAGCAGTATTCCTCACGTAGGTATTTCTGTGATTTCGAGCATGATCAATGGGAGTGGAACAGTCCTTGCGCCAGCCGTTTTGCCCTCCGTATCGCTGTGCAAGGCGAAGGCGCCGTGAGCGAGCTTTGCCTTAAAACCCCCAATGGCGAGTTGCGCTTCCCCTGCAAGCTCCAAGCCGGACAGTTTCTGCTCTATGGATTCGATGGGAAAGCCTATATTACTGACCTGAATTACAACACCTTGGAGGAAGTCTATCCACAAGGAGTCTCTTTCCTCCCGGAAGGCCGTTCCGAGGTCTCTTTCTCCTGCGAGGTGCATCCCCAAAAGCGGTCGCCCGAAGTCCAGCTCCGTTATGTGGTGCGCGAAAAACCGGAGGTCTTTTATGCGCCTCACCATTAATGGGGATGTTCATATTCAATAATGATTATAAATTAGGACTTGCCATATTGGTTTTGCTCCGTATCTTTGCGGCATATTTTGAAGAAGTAGCGTTATGATATCCCTTGATAAACTTCCCATAGGACAGTCCGCAGTCGTCAAGACCGTGGGTGGCGAAGGCGCCCGGAGGCAGCATTTCCTCGACATGGGCGTGATTCCCGACGCCACGGTGAAACTGGTGAAATACGCCCCCATGGGCGACCCGATGGAACTCCTCATCCATGGCTATTCCCTGACCCTCCGCAAAGCCGACGCGGCCCTGATCCAAGTGGAGCCGGGCATGGAGGAAGAACCGGTCATCGTCATCGACCCCGACAAACTCTATATCACCGCCCTCCACGACCACAACGCCCACCCGGGCTTGGGCGAGGAAGGCGTTTATCACGATAAAACCCACGAGACGCCTCTGCCCAAAGGAACGCGACTCACCTTCGCCCTCGCCGGACAGCAAAACTGCGGTAAAACCACCCTCTTCAACCAACTCACCGGCGCCAACCAACATGTGGGCAACTTTCCTGGCGTCACCGTCGATCGTAAGGACGGCGTCATCAAAGGCCATCCCGAGACCTGTGTCACCGACCTCCCGGGCATCTACTCACTCTCGCCCTACACCAGCGAAGAAATGGTGTCGCGCCAATTCATCCTGGAGGAGAAGCCCAAAGCCATCATCAACATCGTGGATGCCAACAACATCGAGCGCAACCTCTACCTTACCATGCAGCTGATGGAGCTGGGCGTTCCTATGGTGTTGGCACTCAATATGATGGATGAGGTTCGCAACAACGGTGGAAGCATCCTCCTGAACGAGATGGAACGCATCTTGGGACTGCCGGTGGTGGCCATCGCAGCCTCCAAGAACGAAGGTGTTTCCGAGTTGGTGGACCATGCCATCCACATCGCACAATACCAGGAGGCGCCTGTGCGGCAGGACTTCTGCGACAAGGACGACCATGGCGGCGCCGTGCACCGTTGCCTTCACAGCATCATGCACCTTATCGAGGATCATGCCCAACGGGCCGACATCCCCGTCCGCTTCGCCGCCTCCAAACTTATCGAAGGCGACGATACGGTGCTTGAGGCATTGAAACTCTCCCAAAACGAGAAAGAGACGTTGGAACATCTCATCGTGCAGATGGAGGAGGAGCGGGGGCTGGACCGCGCCGCGGCCATGGCCGAGATGCGCTTCACCTTCATCAAAAGGCTCTGCCAACAAACCGTGGTGAAACCCAAGGAAAGCAAGGAATACCAACGCAGCCGTCGCATCGACAAGGTTCTTACGGGAAAATACACCGCCATCCCGATTTTCATCCTCGTGATGGTGGGGGTGATTTGGCTCTCCATCGATGTGCTGGGCGCCCCGTTGCAGGATTGGCTCGACCAAGGGATTTCGTGGTTGGGCGGCCTGTGTGGCGACGCATTGGCCCGCTGGAACGTGACGCCCGCCATCCAGTCGCTGGTGGTCGATGGCATCTTTGGCGGCGTGGGCAGCGTGTTGAGTTTCGTGCCTATCATCATCCTGCTGTTTTTCTTTCTAAGCCTTTTGGAAGACAGCGGCTACATGGCGCGCGTGGCTTTTGTGAGCGACAGTTTCCTGCGAAAGCTGGGTCTCACTGGCCACAGCATCGTCCCCATGCTGATCGGCTTCGGCTGCTCGGTGCCCGCCGTGATGGCCTCCCGTACCCTGAGTTCCGCCCACGACCGTTGGCGCACCATCCTGCTGACGCCTTTCATGAGCTGCTCGGCCAAAATCCCGATCTATGCCTTCTTCACGAGCATGTTTTTCCCCCATCATGGAGGCTTGGTACTGATTGGCTTGTATCTGTTGGGCATCTTGGTAGGCATCCTTACAGCATTGATAACCAAATTGTTTGGTGATAAAGGCAAGGTGGCGCCTTTTGTGATGGAGCTGCCTAACTACCGTTTGCCGGGCGTGAAGAACGTGGCGCACCTGCTTTGGGACAAGACCAAGGACTTCTTGCAGCGTGCCTTCACCGTCATCTTCGTGGCTTCTTTGGTGATTTGGTTCTTGCAGACTTTTGATTTCCAGTTTAATATGGTTGAAAACGGCGAGGGAAGCATGTTGGCAACAGTGGCAGGATGGATTGCGCCGGTGTTTCGTCCCATCGGGTTGGGCAACTGGCAGGTGGTCACGGCTTTGATCAGTGGTTTCATGGCCAAGGAGAGTGTGGTTGCCACCTTGGAGGTGTTGGATGCCATGCCTTTGTTCACCACAGTCACTTCCATCTCGATGCTGGTTTTCTGCTTGCTTTACACGCCTTGTGTGGCCGCCATTGCTGCCATCCGTCGCGAGTTGGGCAGCAAATGGATGTTTTTCATCATCGTCTTTCAATGTGTCATCGCATGGGTATGCGCATGGATTGCCTACCTCATCGCTAACGCCGTCCTCGCATGAATCTCGCGTCTTTCATAGTGGTTTTTGTGGTTCTTGCCCTTGTTGTTTTGGCGCTTTGGAGTCTGAACAAAGGCAAAAAAACAGGAGGCTGCCATGGTTGCGCCTCCTGTGATAGGGATTGCCCACTTAATAAGGTGAGAGGTGAGAGGTGAAAGGTGAAAGGTTGCTACCGCAGGCCACCTTTCACCTCTCACCTTTCACCTTTCACCTTACTTCTTCGAGGATGTCGCAGAGGAAGTCCCAGAACATCTGGACGGTCTTGATTTCGAGGCGTTCGTCGGGGGAGTGGACGCCGCGGAGGGTGGGACCGAAGCTGATCATGTCCATGCCCGGGATCTTGTCGCCGATGAGGCCGCATTCGAGTCCGGCGTGGATGGCTCTGACTTTCGGGTCTTTGCCGAAGCGTTTCTTATAGACTTTCTCGGCGATGTGGCAGATGGGCGACTCGGGGTTGGGTGACCATCCGGGATAGCCGTCGGTGTGCTCCACATCGGCGTTGGCGAGGTTGAACGCGGCCTCCACCATGTTGGCGATGTTGACTTTCGACGAGTCGATGGAGCTGCGTTGTGAGGTCTGGATGAAGAAGTAGCCTTCCTTTTTCTTGCAGGAAGCCAGGTTGGTCGAGGTCTCCACGAAGTTGGGGATGGTTTGTGACATCTCGATGACGCCGTGAGGACAAGCGTAAAGTCCGTTGAGGAGGTCGAATTGCGACATCTCGTCAATCACCACATCGGGTTGGATTTCGGCTTTCTCGACGATGACGGTGATGTCGGGGTCGGCCACTTGATATTCTTGTCTGAAGGCTTTCTCCATCTCCTTGGCGTAGTGTTCGAAAGCTTCGCAGCAGTCGTTGGGCAGATAGGCCACGGCGGTGGCTTCGCGGGCGATGGCGTTGCGCAGGTTGCCGCCTTGGAAGTCGTAGAGGGCGAGGTCGTACCAGCTGGTGGCTTGCCAGAGGATGCGGGTCAGGAGCTTGTTGGCGTTGGCGAGGTTCTTGTTGATGTCGTCGCCGGAGTGTCCGCCTTTGAGGCCTTTCACGGTGATGCGGTAGGCGGTGGCGTTTTCCGGGGCGGGTTCCAGTTCGTACCAGATCTTGACGATGGTGTCCATGCCACCGGCGCAGCCGATGAAGATCTCGCCTTCGTCCTCGGAGTCGAGGTTGAGGAGGATGCGCGACTGCAAATGTTTCGGGTCGAGGGCCATGGCTCCGGTGAGGCCGGTCTCCTCATCGACGGTGAAGATGCACTCCAGCGGGCCGTGCTTCACCTTCGGGTCGGTGATGACGGCCAGAGCGGCTGCGACGCCGATGCCGTCGTCAGCGCCGAGGGTGGTGCCGTTGGCGTGGACCCACTCGCCTTTGATGACGGCTTCGATGGGGTCTTTGTCAAAGTCATGCACTTTGTCGCCGTTCTTCTCGCACACCATGTCCATGTGTGCTTGCAAGGCCACCATCGGGCGGTCTTCCATGCCTTTGGTGGCGGGTACCGTCATGATGATGTTGCCGCAGTCTTCACGGATGTATTGAATTTTGTGTTTTTTGGCCCATTTCTCAAGATAATCGACCATTTTGGCCTCTTTCTTTGAGGGACGAGGCACGTTGAGGATGCCTTGGAATTCTTTCCAGACGCCTTCTGGCGCAAGTTTTACGATTTCTTCGTTCATCATTTTTTAAGTTGTTCAGTTGTTCAGTTGTTCAGTTGATCAGTTGTTCAGTTATTCAGTTGTTCAGTTGTTCAGTTTTTCCATATTGCTGTGAGGCTTCACACTTACGGGTGGGGTTAGGAGGGGACGGCTCTTCGAGCCTTTGTTTCTGCACACAAAAATAAGTTATTTTTTAGTATCAGTGAGTTTTTTGAGTGAAAAAGAGTGCGGGGTTTTTCAAAGAATGTATTGTTTCTTCTGGATCTTCGGATTTGAACACGGCATTGCCGGCCACAAGGATGTCGGCGCCAGCCTCGTAGAGGGTGGCGGCATTTTGGGTGTTCACCCCGCCATCGACTTCGATCATCGTGGAGAGGCCTTGTTCATCCACCATGGCTCTCAGTTTGCGGATCTTCTCGTAGGTGCGCTCAATGAACTTTTGTCCCCCGAAACCGGGATTCACGCTCATCAGCAACACCAAGTCGAGGTCGCCGAGGATGTCCTCTAGCACCGCAACGGGCGTATGGGGATTCAACACCACGCCAGCCTTCACACCGAGGGCTTTCAGCTGCTGCACGGCACGGTGAAGGTGGGTGCAGGCCTCGTAATGGAACGTGATGATGTCGGCGCCCGCCTTCACAAAGGCCTCAAAATACTTCTCCGGCTCCACAATCATCAAGTGGACATCCAAAGGCTTCTCGGCCTGTTGGCTGATGGCCTGCACCACGGGGATGCCAAATGAGATGTTCGGCACAAAGCGTCCGTCCATTACATCGCAGTGAAACCAGTCGGCCTCACTACGGTTCACCATGTCAATATCTCTTCCTAAGTTGAGGAAATCCGCTGAAAGCAGGGAAGGGGCAATCATTTTCATGAGTTGTTGATCGTTTTCTTGTGGCAAAGATAATTCATCTTCTTATAATAGCAGCGTTTCTTTTGCTTTTTTCTGTTTTTTTGTTATTTTTGCATTTTCTAATTATAATGCCATCGTGAACGGTGGAAACCAGGAAGGGCTATGGCGAACTCCGCATTCTTTGGAATTCAGTTATATCATGTATCAACGCAAAACGGATTCAAATGTGAAATTTGTGAAAGCCAAGGTGAATGACCTGGATGGTTGTATCTTTTTCCCCGACGACTGGGATGCTTCCAAATATACCATCAACAATCCAAACAAGGCAGAAGGTTCCAGTGATGACAACGTCATTTCAGCAGAGGATTGGACGACTATTCTCGAACCTGCTGGTTGTGTGTTCTTCCCCACAGCGGGTTGGCTGAACGCATACGGTTCAGGGGAGATTCATCATTTGGGACGTCGAGGAGCTTATTGGTGCTCAAACATTTCGTCCAATGGTAATCCTGGTCATTTCTATATTCTTTTGAATAACATCAGTTATGGTCCTCAAGTGCGTTTTTCTCACTATTGCGTCCGATTGGTTCGTGATGTGAAATAACTATGTTTTTTTTCACAGACCAACCGTCCGTCTTCGGTTAGGCCTTGGATGATGTATATCCCTATGGGTAACTCACTTATGTCGTTTGCCTCGACTCGCTGGCCTTTCATGTTATAGATACTCAGCACTTTGATGAGGCTGTTGCTGGTTTGTTCCTCAAGGCTGGTGACTTCGATTGTGAGGAAACTATCGCCGGTTGGGGTGAGCTTCCGTTGGCGTTGATTTTCACGGCCCAATGACGCTGGTCGGCGGTGCGGAACATGCTCACCACGCCGCCGTCGGTGGTGGCGGCCATGGCGTAGCCCGGCGACCATGTGTCGAGGTTGGGGGTGGAAATGTGGATTCCCGAAGGACCCCATTGTGGCGTGCCGTCAAACGACAGGCGTTGCAGGCACGGTGCCCATCCGTTGGTGCCGAACGAGCACCACTGCACGTATGTGTCGCCCGACCCCGGAACGGTGGAAGTGTAGAGCTCAGAATCGTCGCCCGAGCAGTTGGCGACAAAAGTGTTGTTTTCCGGGTCATCGACCCATTGGGCTTTCAAGCTCATCAGGGAGCCCAATAGCAAGAGGAGCGGTAAGAGTTTTTTCATCGTATATTGGTTTATGGAGGCAATGATAGCAAAACTTTCCCAAAAAACAATAGGGCTGCCACATTGTGGCAGCCCTACATTGCAATATTTCAGCGGTTTATTGTACGATGAAGTTCTTCACGACCATGCCGTTGGCAGCGTGGATGCGGAGCAGATAGCTGCCCGGAACCAATGCGCTGACGTTGAGAACGGTGACATCTGAATGGATGTTCTCGAACCGATTCACAAGCTGGCCCATGACGTTGAAGAGCTCAATGGACTGGATGTCGGGTCCTTCCACGGTGAGTTCGTTGTGCGCCGGCACAGGATACACGCTGTATTGGTTCCCGAGGAGTGTGGTGACGTCGAGGACACCTTCCTCCGCCCTGACGGGGCATCCTTCCTTGGTGGCCATGCTGGCGCTGAGGAGGGTCGCTCCCTGGAGGTCGAGCACGGGATAGAGGCCCGGTTCTTTCTCGCCGCTGAGGTTGTAGAGGACCACGACGTACCGTCC